>NZ_JBEOSA010000029.1:0-101874 GCF_040302625.1 Kitasatospora sp. NPDC097643
GAACGGACAACGGCGTCCGTTCCCGCCCGGCCGTACGTCTTCGTGGCGGCGGTCACGTGCGGCCCTGGCCGGACCCGGCCCGGCGGCCTGCCAAGCTGGGGCGCATGACCAGACGCAAGAGCCCGCTCGTCGTGGCCGTCCTGATCCTGACGGTCGTGGCACTCCTGGCCGGGGTCGGCTACCTCCTCACGAACAACAAGGGGAGCAGCAAGCCCAAGGCCGCCGCGACCGCCACGACCGGCGCGACCGCCACCGCGACCGGCGCGGCCCCCAAACCCTCCGCCCCCCGGTCGACCCCGCCCGCCCCGGCCGGCACCTGGGTGCCCGCCGACCCCGCACTGGCCGACGTCTGCCGCACCAAACTCCCCAGCCAGGCCCAGGACACCCTCGGCCTGATCGCCAAGGGCGGCCCGTACCCGTACAACCGCGACGGCATCGTCTTCGAGAACCGCGAGAGCCGGCTCCCGAAGAAGGCCGACGGCTACTACCACGAGTTCACCGTGGTCACCCCGGGCTCCAACGACCGCGGTACCCGCCGAGTCGTCACCGGCACCGCCGGCGAGCAGTACTGGTCCCCCGACCACTACACCACCTTCCAGGAGATCGACCCGCGCTGCTGACGGCACTCTCACCGGGCCCGGCGCCAGCTGATCCGGGCGTGCGGGCCGTGCGGGCCGGTGGTGAGCAGGCCGGTCAGCTCGTGCAGCACCGGGGCCGGGTCGCGGCGCAGCTGGACCGGGGTGGTGCGGACCACCGGCAGGCCGGCGGCGGTGAGCCGGTTGGCACGGGCCAGGCCGCGTTCGTGGTCGGCCGGGCGCAGGTGCCAGGCGCGGGAGTCGATCTCCAGGGCCACGCAGGCATGCGGCCAGTAGGCGTCCGGGACGGCGAGGAAGCGGCCGTTGAGGAACAGCACCGGGTTCCAGAGCGGTTCGGGCAGGCCCGCGTGCGCCAGCAGTTGGCGGGCCTCGCCCTCGACCACCGAGCGCACCCCGGCGGTCAGGTCCTCGACCACCCGGGCCACCTGCGGCAGCCCGAGCGCGCCCGGCCGGGTCAGCAACTGGTCGAGCAACTCGCCGAGTTCGCAGTGCCGCCGCTGCACCGCCTCCGCGCACAGCGCCCGGAACCGCCGCTGCCCGGTCTCCCGCGGCGCGAGGTCGGCCAGCGCCCGCGCCACGGTGGTGCTCCACAGCCCGTCGTCCCGTTCGAAGCCGGCCGGCATCGGCCCGGCGGCCCGGTGGATCCGGACGAACTCCCGGTCGCCCACCCGGCGTTGGCCCGGGATCAGCACGTCCACCGGGCCGAGGTCGGCCGGGTGGTCGGCGCTCGGCAGCCCGGCGTCGGCCAGCACCGCGATCCCGGTCAGCAGTACCTCGCCACCCTCCGGCGCCCGGCCCTTGGGCCCCGCGTACGCCAGGGCCGCGCGCAGCCGCTGGTGGGCCGTCAGCCGGCCGGACTGCAGGCAGATCACCCGCGGCAGCACCTGTTGCCAGGGCCCGCCGGGCCGCAGCCGGTGCGCGATCGTGCCGGAGGGCACGCCGAGCCGGCGCAGCTGGGCGCGGGTGACGATGTGCTGCTGGTCGGCGCCGAGCAGCCGCAGGGGGTCGAGCGGGTTCGCACGGGTCATGCCCAGGGTGCTTCCCGCCCGGATCGGAGGTATGCGAAACATCCCTCGTCGGGGGAGTCGCCGCAAACATGTTGACGCCGGGCCGCAGGGTCCGCTCAGCTGGAGCCATATGACAACTCCACAGGTGACGACTCCCCAGGCCGGCCCGGCGCTCGACGCGCTCGTCGGCCTCTCCGTCGGCGACGCCCTCGGCGCACAGCTCTTCGTCCCCGAGACCGCCCGTGCCCACCTCGCCGCCCGTACCGCCCCGCCCGGCCCCTGGCCGTGGACGGACGACACCGAGATGGCCTGCTCGGTGTACGCCGCGCACACCGAACGCGGCACGATCGACACCTTCGACCTCACCCACGCCTTCGCCGTGCGCCACGACTTCGACCGCGGCTACGGCCCGGCCGCCAACCGCCTGCTGCGGCTGATCCGCGAGGGCGGCGACGCGCGGCGGCTGGCGGCCGAACTCTTCGACGGCCAGGGCTCCTACGGCAACGGCGCCGCGATGCGGGTGGCCCCGCTGGGCGCGGCGTACGCGGCGGATCCGGCCGCCGTGGTGCGGCCTGCCGCCGACACCGCCGTGGTCACGCACACCCACCCGCAGGCCGTGGACGGCGCGATCGCGGTCGCGGTGGCGGCGGCGTACGCGGTCCGCGCCCGGACCGAGCCGACCACGCCGCGCGGCTTCCTGGCCGCGGTGGCCGCACTCACCCCGCGCGGCGCCGTCCACGCCGGCCTGACCGAGGCGATCGCCCTGCTGGACGAGCCGGACCTGGGCGTCGTCGCCCGGGTGCTCGGCAACGGCAGCCGGACGACGGCCGCCGACACCGTCCCGTACGCGCTCTGGTGCGCCGCCCGCCGGCTCACCGACTACCCGGCCGCGGTCTGGGACGCGGTCGCGCCCGGCGGCGACATGGACACCGTCGCCGCGATCACCGGCGGCGTGGTCGCCGCGCACACCGGTACGGCGGGCATCCCGGCCGACTGGGTGGCCGCCCGCGAACCGCTGCCCGCCTGGGCGTTCCCGGAGCCCGGCGCCGTCGCCGCCGTCCCCGACCCCGCGGAGCCGATGCTGCTGCCGCGCCCGTGCCCGGTGCCGGACCTCGTCTGGACCGACGAGCAGTGGCGGCGGATCAGGGCCGGGCTGCGTCCGGGTGGGATGGACCGGAGATGGATCTCGCACACCGCCGAGGGCGTGCTGCACCTGCGCCGCAGCTGGACCGGCTGCACGATCTGGGAGGTCCGGGTGGTCCGGGTCAGGGGTGGCTGGCGGCCGGTGTCGGCCCTCGTCGAGTGGCACCCCGGCCGCTTCACCGGTGCGGGCGACGGGGAGTCGCTGGCGGCTGTCCTGCGGCTGGCGGCCGAGGGCTACCGGGGGTAGCCGCTCGGCCGCGGGGGTCGTTCGGGCCGGTCAGGCCGTCCAGGCCGTGATCAGGTGCCCGGAGCCAGTGCCGCCGTGTCTAAGGCACTCCTTGTTGATCTCCGGGTCCGGTGCGCTGGGCGAGGTGGCGGCGGCGATCCGCAGCTCGATGATGTCCCGGACGGCCGGCCACTCGGTGTCGAGGATCGAGTAGAACGCGGTGGACCGCACCACCCCGTCCAGCCCGCGCGAGTGGGCCCGGCGGACGCCCTCGGAGGTGGCTCCGAGCCGCTCGATCGCGGCCCGCGAGCGCTGGTTGCGGGCGTCGGCGCGCATCGAGATCCGCTGCACGCCCCAGGTCTCGAAGGCGTGGCGCAGCATCAGCAGCTTCGCCTCGGTGTTGATGCCGGTGCCCTGGGCACGCGGGGAGAGCCAGGAGTTGCCGATCTCGGCGGCGTCCGGGACGGCCGTGGCCGGATCGCCGAACGGCACGCCGGGCACCGGCGGCCACACCATCGGGCCCTGCCAGTAGTCGAGTTCCAGGAAGCGGGTGGAACCCACCACCCGGCCGTCGGCGACGTTCACCGTCGCGAACGGCAGCGAACGGCCCGCGGCCTGGTCGGCGAGGGCGCGCGCGATGTAGTCGCGGGCCGCTTCCAGGCCGTGCGGGACGGGGGTGAAGGCGTAGGTCGTACGGTCCTCGGCGCCGGCCTCGGCGATGGCCTCGGCATGGTGCGCGGCGAGGGGCTCCAGCCGCACGGTGCGGCCGGTGAGGATGACAGGTACGGGCACGGAACCTTCGGTCCTTCATCGGTCGGAGGGTGCCTCCCGGGCCGGGGTGCGGCACGGGCTGCGTCGGACTGTTCGCCCCGGTCCGGAGTCCGCCCACCGGTACCCGTGCACGCCGGAGGTCCGGTCGGGCGGGGCGGGGGCGGCGGCCCGGAACGGGCGGCGCGGTGCCGGAACGGACACGGGTCCACGGACCGGTCCGGCGGGATGAGCGAGGGGACAGTGTGCGTCCGCGAAATGGCCGAGAAGGGAACGAGAGCGCGAAGGGAAGCAGGCGGCCAGGTGAAGGCAAGAAGCGTCGTGGGTGGCTGGCCGAGCACCGGGCCGGGACGTGGTCGACGGCGTTACGGGACGACGTGACGACGACGCGACGATGCGAGGCAGCGAGAGGACGATACCCGCCAGAAGGCGGTGCGTCACTTCGCGGCACGCGAATGGCCGCGCGGCCCGCTCCGGGGCACCCCGGAGCGGGCTTTCGAACACCCGTGACCAGGGGCTTTTCCTTCGGATGCGATCATGGTGCGCGGTGGTGGGTCACGGCCCGCGGGGACGTCGTCCGGCGCGGGCGGGAATTCCGGCGGCGCCCGGCACGCTGGAGAGGACGAGAAGCCGGTACGTCGGGACGAGTAGAGAACGGGGTTGGGTGCGCGGTGCGTGACTTCCAGGCGCTGTACGAGCTGGACGAGCAGGGCGTGGCCGCCGTGGCCGCGGCCAACGTGGAGCTGAGCGACACCGGTGCCGGCCTCGTGCTGCTCCACCACTTCGAGGGCTTCATGGACGCCGGGGAGGCCGGCGGCCAGGTGGTGGCCCACCTGCTGGAGACGGGCTCGCCGCAGGTGGTGGCCCGTTTCGACCACGACCGGCTGGTCGACTACCGGGCGCGCCGCCCGGCGATGGTCTTCGACCGCGACCACTGGACGTCCTACGACCCGCCGGAGATCCTGCTCCAGCTGGTGCGCGACGCCGCTGGCTCGCCGTTCCTGCTGCTCACCGGGCCCGAGCCGGACGTCGAGTGGGAGCGCTTCGGCCGCGCCGTCCGCGAGCTGGTCGAGCGCTTCGAGGTCCGGCTCTCGGTGGACTTCCACGGCATCCCGATGGGCGTGCCGCACACCCGCCCGGTCGGCCTGACCCCGCACGGCAACCGGCTCGACCTGGTGGCGGGTTACCCGCAGTGGTTCGAGCAGGCGCAGGTCCCGGGCAGTGCGCAGGCGCTGTTGGAGTACCGGCTCGCCGAGGCCGGGCACGACGTGCTGGGCTTCGCGGCGCACGTGCCGCACTACGTGGCGCGCTCGGCCTACCCGGCGGCCGCCGTGCTGCTGCTGGAGGCGGTGCAGTCCGCCACCGGCCTGGTGCTGCCCGGCACCCCGCTGCGCGAGGAGGTCGGCCGGGTGTACGCCGACATCGAGGAGCAGCTGGCGCAGGGGGACGGCGAGTTGCGCTCGGCGATCCGCGGCATGGAGGGCCAGTACGACGCCGTCGCGGGCGCGGAGGACCGGCCGAGCCTGCTGGCCGAGCCGGTGGACCTGCCCTCGGCGGACGAGCTGGGGCGGCGCTTCGAGCAGTTCCTGGCCGAGCACGAGCGCGGCACCGAGTAGGCCGCGGCTCCGGCGTAACCGGAGTATCGAATTCCGGGAGTCATCCGGCGGCCGCCGTTCGTTGGGCCCCGCGGTGCCCGGGGGACGGGCCGCCGCCGTACCGAGCTGCCCGCGACTCCACCCCCGGGGGGATCCATGCCGATGTCCACGCGCCCGACCGTCGCCCTGACGGCCGGGCTGGCGGTGCTGCTGCTGGCCGGGTGCAGCGGCGGGGGCGGCTCGGGCGGCCAGGAACGGGGCTTCGCGGGCGCGCTGCCCGCCCAGGGCCAGCCCGGCCGGACCGCGACGCCGACCCCCACGCCCACCCCGACCCCCACGCCCACCGGGCCGTACGTGGCGCTCGGCGACTCGTACACCGCCGGCCTGAAGATCACCCCGCAGGTGGGCGAGCCCCGGGGCTGCGCCCGCTCGGCGGTCAACTACCCCTCCCTGGTGGCGAAGGAGCTCGGGCTGGCCCCCGGGCAGTTCCAGGACGTCAGTTGCAGCGGCGCCCGCACCGGGGACCTCACCCGCGCCCAGCAGACCGACAGCGGCGCCAACCCGCCCCAGCTGGACGCGCTCACCCCGGCCACCAGGCTGGTCACCGTCGGGATCGGCGGCAACGACGCGGGCTTCATGGAGGTCGTCACCGAGTGCGCCAAGGAGAACCTGGTGGACGCGGTGAAGGGCCTGGTCGGCTCCGACCGGGCCGACGCCCCCTGCCGCGAGCACTACGCCGCGGACGGCGGCGGCGACCAGGTGCAGCACAAGGTGGAGGCCGCCGGCGAACGGCTCGGCCAGGCCCTCCAGGAGATCAAGCGCCGCTCCCCGCAGGCCCGGGTCTACGTGGTCGGCTACCCGGCGCTGCTCCCGGCCGACCCGGCGAGCTGTCTGCCGGTGCTGGGCCGCACGGTCGCCGGACCGGACCTCGGCTTCCTGGTGGAGAAGGAGCAGCAGCTCAACGGCATGCTCAGGAAGCGCGCCGAGGGCGCCGGCGCGGTCTTCGTGGACGCCGCCGCACCCTCGGCCGGGCACGACATGTGCGCGGGCGAGGCCGCCCGCTGGGTCGAGCCGCCCTTCCCGGCCCCGGGCCTGGCCGCGATCCACCCCAACGCCAAGGGCCAGCAGGCGGTGGCGGCCGCCGTCCTGAAGGCCGTCAAGGGCTGATCCCCGGCGCGCTGCACAGGGTTCACGCCCCCTTGCGCGCCCCTTCGCGCGCGGCTCACCCCCGGTGTCAGGGGCGCGGCGTACCGTGAGGGGCATATGGATGACACCGCGCACCGCCTCGCCGCCCCGATCCCGTACGACCACACCGCCGAGGCCCGCTGGGTCCCCGAACCGGACAAGCGCCCCGGCCGTACGGCGTTCCAGCGCGACCGCGCCCGGGTCCTGCACTCCGCCGCGCTGCGCCGGCTGGCCGGCACCACCCAGGTGGTCGCCCCGATGCGCAGTGACTTCCCCCGCACCCGGCTCACCCACTCCCTCGAATGCGCGCAAGTCGGGCGGGAGTTGGGTGCCGCGCTGGGCTGTGACCCGGATCTCGTGGAGACCGGCTGCCTGGCCCACGACATCGGCCACCCGCCGTTCGGCCACACCGGCGAGGAGGCCCTGGACCAGGCCGCCGAGGCCTGCGGCGGCTTCGAGGGCAACGCCCAGTCGCTGCGCATCCTCACCCGGCTCGAACCCAAGCGCTTCGCCCCGGAGGGCGAGCAGCCCGCCGCTCGGCTCGCTCCCTGGCCCGGCCGCAGCGTCGGCCTCAACCTGACCCGGGCCGCCCTGGACGCCGCCACCAAGTACCCGTGGACCCGCGGCGCCCACCCCGTCGACCCGGCCTCGCACAAGTACGGCGTCTACGCCGACGACCTGCCGGTCTTCCGCTGGCTGCGGGCCGGCTCCCCGGCCGGCCGCAAGTGCTTCGAGGCCACCGTCATGGACTGGTCCGACGACGTCGCCTACTCCACCCACGACGTGGAGGACGGCCTCCAGGCCGGGCACATCGACCCGGCCGCGCTGCGCGCCCCGAGCGAGCGCGCCGAACTGTTCAAGGTCGCCGAGCGCTACGCCGTCGACGCCGAACCGGAGGAGCTCGCCGCCGCCCTGGACCGGCTGCTCGCCCAGGACTGGTGGCCCCGCGCGTACGACGGCACCGCGCGCGCCCGGGCCGGGCTCAAGGACCTCACCAGCCAGCTGATCGGCCGCTTCTGCCTGGCCGCCGAGCAGGCCACCCGGGCCCGCTACGGCCCCGGCCGGCTCACCCGCTACGCGGCCGAGCTGGTCGTCCCGCGCGAGGTCCGGCTGGAGTGCGCGGTGCTGAAGGCCGTCGCCGTCCGCTTCGTGATGCAGCGCGACGAGCAGGCCCAGCTGCGGGCCCGGCAGCGGATCGTGATCGCCGAGCTGGCGTACGTGCTCGCCCAGCGCGCCCCCGAGGGGCTGGACCCGGTCTTCGCCGCCCTCTACCGCGAGGCCGAGGACGACCGCGCCGCGCTGCGCACGGTGATCGACCAGATCGCCACCCTCACCGACGCCTCCGCGCTCGCCCTGCACGCCAAGCTGGTCGGCGCCGCCTGGGCGTGAGGTGCCGAGGCCGGGCGTGATCTTCCCGGTGGACTTCCGTCTCCTCCCAGTAGACTTCCTGGGTGGCCGGGCGGATCAGGGACGAGGACGTGCAGGCGGTGCGCAGCGCACTGCCGATCGACGCGGTGGTCGGCGACTACGTACAGCTGACCAACGGTGGCGGCGGGGAGTACAAGGGGGTCTGCCCCTTCCACGACGAGAAGTCCGCCTCCTTCTACGTGAACCCCGCCAAGGGCGTCTTCCACTGCTTCGGCTGCCAGGAGAACGGCGACACCATCGCCTTCCTGATGAAGATCGAGCACTTCACCTTCGCCGAGGCCGTCGAGCGGATGGCCGCCCAGGCCGGCATCACCCTGCGCTACGAGGAGGGCGGCTACAGCCCCCGCCACCAGCAGGGCGAGCGGACCCGGCTGGTCGAGGCGCACAAGGTGGCCGCGGCCTACTACCAGGAGCAACTGGCCTCGGCGGAGGCCGAGATCGGCCGCCGCTTCCTGGCCGAGCGCGGCTTCGACGAGGAGGCGGCGCGGACCTTCGGGGTCGGCTACGCCCCGGCCGGCTGGGAGCACCTGGTGCGCTACCTGCGCGGCAAGGGCTTCACCGACAAGGAGATCCTGCTCGGCGGCCTCGCCTCACAGGGCCAGCGCGGCGGCCTGATCGACCGCTTCCGGGGCCGCCTGGTCTGGCCGATCCGGGACATCGCGGGCGAGGTGGTCGGCTTCGGCGCGCGCCGCCTGCGCGAGGACGACAACGGCCCGAAGTACCTCAACACCCCCGAGACGCCGATCTACAAGAAGTCCCACGTGCTGTACGGGATCGACCTGGCGAAGAAGGAGATCGCCAAGTCGGGCCGGGCGGTGGTGGTCGAGGGCTACACCGACGTGATGGCCTGCCACCTGGCGGGGGTCACCTCGGCGGTGGCCACCTGCGGGACGGCGTTCGCCGAGGACCACATCAAGATCATCCGTCGGCTGCTGATGGACACCTCGCAGTACCGCGGGGAGACCGTCTTCACCTTCGACGGCGACGCCGCCGGCCAGAAGGCCGCCCTGCGCGCCTTCGAGGACGACCAGAAGTTCGCCGCCAAGACCTCCATCGCGGTCAGCCCGGGCGGCATGGACCCCTGTGAGCTGCGCCTGGCCCAGGGCGACGAGGCGGTCCGGCAGCTGATCGACCACCCCGTCCCGCTCTTCGAGTTCGCCCTGAACTCGGTGGTCGCCCGGCACCGGGTGGACACCCCCGAGGGGCGGTCGGCGGCCCTGGAGGAGGCGGCGCCGATCGTCGCCAAGATCAAGGACCGCTCGATCCAGCACGAGTACGCCGTCCGGCTGGCCGGCATGCTCGGCATCCTCGACGAGCCCTTCGTCGTCCGCCGGGTCGGCCAGCTGGCCCGCTGGGACCGCGAGCGCCAGCAGAACCCGCGGGCCAACGGCCAGCGGCGCCCCGAGCCGCCCGCGCCGGTCCGCCCGGCCCAGCCCGTCTTCCGGCTCAACCCGCGGGACCCGGCGCAGTTCGTCGAGCGCGAGCTGCTCAAGCTGGCTCTCCAGCACCCGGACCTGGTCAGCCCGGCCTTCGACCACTACGGCGACGACGAGTTCCCCACCCCGCCGTACACCGCCGTCCGGCAGGCCGTGGCCAAGGCCGGCGGCGCCGCGTACGGGGCGACCCTGCCCGACTTCACCAGCGCCGTCCGCGAGGCCGCCCCGGACGACCGGGTGCGCTCGCTGGTGACCGAACTCACCGTCGAGCCGGTCCGCTCGCGCCGCAAGGCGGACGCGGTCTACGCGGGGGAGTTCCTGGTCAAGCTGCGCCTGCTGGCCGTGGACCGCCGGATCGCCGAGGTCCGCGGCTACCTCCAGCGCCTCGGCCCGCGCGCCGAGGCCGAGCAGCTGCACGCCGTGCAGACCGAGCTGTGGCAGCTCCAGCAGTACGGCCAGCAGCTGCGCAGCCGCGGCGCGGCCGCGCTGTAGCACCCGGCCGGCCGCGACCGACCGCGCGCAGAAAGTCGGCGCACGAGTCTCGGCCACGGAGTGTGGCGTACCGCACACTGGAGGACGTCCCACCTCCGTTCAGCGCGGGTCCGCCAGAGTCGCGCCCGCCCCGAGGGGATGCCCGTGGACCAAGGCCTTGCCGCTCCGTCCAACCCGACCGCCGGATCGACCAGCACGACGAGACCCGACCCCGTCGGGGAGCAGGAGACCGACCACGGCCGGGCCGGGGCGGCGCCCCCGGACGGCGCCCGGGTGCCCGCCCAGGGCCTGCCGGAGGGTCACCCGGAGAGCCTCGACCCGGACCCGGAGGAGAACCCGGACCCGGAGGAGACCTCGGACCCCGCGGAGAACCGGGAGGCGGAGGCCGAGGAGGAGCCCGAGGACGGCCGCGCCGAGCGCGCCGAGGGCACCGGCCCGGCCGCCGACCTGCTCCGCCAGTACCTGCGCGAGATCGGCCGGATCCGGCTGCTCAACGCCGCCGAGGAGGTGGAGCTGGCCCGTCAGGTCGAGGCCGGCCTGTTCGCCGAGGAGCGGCTGCACCGCGACCCCCCGCCGCCCGACCCGCTGGCCGGCGAGCTGGACACCCTGGTGGTGCTCGGGCGGATCGCCAAGCGCCGACTGATCGAGGCGAACCTGCGCCTGGTGGTCTCGGTCGCCAAACGCTACGTCGGCCGCGGCCTGACCCTGCTGGACCTCGTCCAGGAGGGCAACCTGGGCCTGATCCGGGCGGTGGAGAAGTTCGACTACGCCCGCGGCTACAAGTTCTCCACCTACGCCACCTGGTGGATCCGGCAGGCGATGAGCCGGGCGCTGGCCGACCAGGCCCGGACCATCCGGGTGCCGGTGCACGTGGTGGAGCTGATCAACCGGGTGGTCCGGGTGCAGCGCGCGTTGCTCCAGGAACGCGGCCTGGAACCGGCGCCGGCCGACATCGCCGCCGCCCTGGAGCTCACCGCGGAGCGGGTGAGCGAGCTGCTCCGGCTCGCCCAGGAGCCGATCTCGCTGCACACCCCGGTCGGTGAGGAGGACGACGTCGCGCTCGGCGACCTGATCGAGGACGCCGACGCCGCCTCACCGGCCGAGTCCGCGACCTTCCTGCTGCTGCGTCAGCACCTGGACGCGGTGCTGGCCACCCTGGGCGAGCGGGAACGCCAGGTCGTCCAGCTGCGCTACGGCCTGGACGACGGCCGTCCGCGCACGCTGGAGGAGATCGGCGCGGTGTTCGGCGTGACGCGGGAGCGGATCCGCCAGATCGAGTCCAAGACCCTGGTCAAGCTCCGCGACCACGCCTACGCCGAACAGCTGCGCGGCTACCTCGACTAGCCTTCTACGGCGTCGCGGACGGCGTCGCCGACGGCGAGCCGGACGACGTGACCGGGACGGTGGCCGAGGGGACGGCCGAGGGGGCGGCCGAGGGGGCGGCCGAGGGCGAGTCGGTGGCCGTCGCGCCGGCGCCCGGCGGCGGCGAGGCGGGCCCGATCGGGATCGGGGTCGAGGCCACCACGCCGGCCAGGTCGGAGACCGACGTGGTGCAGGCGTGCCCGGCCGGCTGGGTGCCGCAGACCTGGAAGCTGACCGCCGGGTCCGCCGCGTTCAGCATCATCGAGTAGTTGTCGTACCCCCAGTGGATCATCGCCGTCTCGGTGTTGCCGGCGCTGTCGGAGATGGTCGCGAAGTCGTTGGGCTGGCCCTCGGTGATCGCCGCCCAGGCGGCCTGGCACTTCTGGCTGTACCGGAGGTACACGACGACCTTGGCGACCACGTCGGTCTGCAGGGTGCGGGCGTCCTTGCCGCAGCCGGTGGCCTTGGGGTCCTTGTGCGCGCAGCCGACGGCCTGGCAGGTGGGGGCCGCCGGGGCGGGCTTGGCGGGCGTGGCGGTCGGCACGGTGGCGGTCGGGACGGGATCGGCGACGGCCGCGGGCTGTGCGTGGTCCCGGGTGGCCCGTACGCCGACCAGCACCAGCAGGGTGGCCAGCACGGCCGCACCGGTCAGCAGCGCCGCCGGGTGCCGCCGCCACCACGGGACGGTCCGCTCCGGCTCCCCGCCGGGCGCCTCGTCAGCTCCGGCCTCGATCGTCTCCTCGACCGCTCCGGCGTCGACCGGCTCCTCGGCCTCGGCCCGGGTGGCGTCCTCGGTCGGGTCGGCCGCCGGGGTCTCGGGGCTCTCGCCGTCCGTCCCGGGCGCCGGCGCGGCCACCGCCTGCTCCCAGAGCGTCCGCAGCGCCGGGCCGTCGCAGTCCACCGCGCCGATCAGCGCGTCCAGCGCCTGCTCGGTGATGACCCGTTTGCCGTTCAGCCAGCGCTCCCAGGAGGCGCGGCTGTAGTGGGTCCGGGTGGCCAGCTCGGACAGCGAGAGTCCGGCGGCGTCCTTGATGGCCCGGAGTTCCTCGGCGAGGCTTCTGGCGGGCTCGGACAGCTCTTCGGGCAGGTTCTTCCAGGCGGAACCCATGGGGCCTTCCAAACATGCGAGACGGAACGGGGGACCGGGGATAGCGGACGGGCGCCAGCCCGGGCCGTTCAGGTGTCTCCGCTTCTCCAACCTCATCTGCTTGCCGTCTCAAACCCCAGGTCATGGCGCTGAGACGGACAGGAGTGTCTCACAACCCCCGGGGACGCTCGAACATTCATGTGCCCGTCGTGCACAGTTCTCTCGCCGGCGTGGTTCGCCACCCGGATGCTTCGTCGGGACACCGTTCGGGCACCGAGCGGTGACCCGGCACCCATGTCCCGACTCCCCCACCGGTCGGGGCAGCCTCGCGGGGGGAGGCTGCCCCGGCTCGCCGGGACACACGGCGGGGAGGGCGCTTCACTGCGCCCTCCCCGCCGTGATCACGTTTCAGGCCCGAAGGATCAGTGGTGGAAGCCCTCCCGGGCCGGCACCCCGAGCTCCTTCAGCGGGGAGGGCTGGCGCCGCAGCTCGGGCAGCAGCCGGCTGAGGTCGCCCAGCAGCAGGTCGGCGAGGTCGCGGGAGAAGCCGTTGCGGCAGACCACCCGGAGCACGGCGAGGTCCGTCCGGTTCTCCGGGAAGGTGTACGCGGGCACCTGCCAGCCGCGCTCGCGCAGCCGTCGCGAGACGTCGAAGACGTCGAACGGCACGTCGTCGGTGGTGGTGACGGCGAAGACCGGCAGCTCGTCACCACGGGTCAGCAGCCGGAAGCCGCCCAGCTTCTCGATCTCCGCGGACAGGTAGGTGGCGACCTCGCGGCAGGCGCCCTGGACGGCCCGGAAGCCGTCCCGGCCGAGCCGCAGGAACACGTAGTACTGCGCGATCACCTCCGCGCCCGGCCGGGAGAAGTTGAGCGCGAAGGTCGGCATGTCGCCGCCGAGGTAGTTGACCCGGAAGACCAGTTCCTCCGGCAGGGCCTCCTTGTCGCGCCAGAGCGCCCAGCCGACGCCGGGGTAGACCAGGCCGAACTTGTGCCCGGAGGTGTTGATCGAGGCGACCCGGGGCAGCCGGAAGTCCCAGACCAGCTCGGGGTCGAGGAAGGGCGCCACCATGCCGCCGGAGGCGCCGTCCACGTGCACCGGGACGTCGAGGCCGGTGCGCTGCTGGAGCTCGTCCAGCGCGGCGCAGATCTCCGCGATCGGCTCGTAGGAGCCGTCGAAGGTGGAGCCGAGCACGCCGACCACGCCGATGGTGTCCTCGTCGCACAGCGCGACCGCCTGCTCGGCGTCGAGGTGGTACCGCTCGCCCTCCATCGGCGCGAGGCGGGCGTCGACCTCCCAGAAGGTGCAGAACTTCTCCCAGCACACCTGGACGTTGACGCCCATCACCAGGTTGGGCCGGGCGCCGGCCGCGTAGCGCTCGGCGTTGCGGCGCATCCAGCGGCGCTTGAGCGCCATGCCGGCCAGCATGCAGGCCTCGCTGGAGCCGGTGGTGGAGCAGCCGACCGCCCCGTCCGGGTCGGGGGCGTGCCAGAGGTCGGCGAGGATCGCCACGCAGCGCCGCTCCAGTTCGGCGGTCTGCGGGTACTCGTCCTTGTCGATCATGTTCTTGTCCAGGCACTCGGTCATCAGCCGGGTGGCCTGCACCTCCATCGAGGTGGTGACGAAGGTCGCCAGGTTGAGCTTGGCGTTGCCGTCCAGCATCAGCTCGTCGTGGATCAGCTGGTACGCCGTGTCGGCCGCGACCGGGCCGTCGGCGAGCCGGTGCAGCGGCGGTGACAGCTCCATCGGGCCCAGCGGGTCGGCCGTGCCGACGAACGGACTGATGCTCAGCCGGCGGTCGTCGCCGGCCCCTTTGTGCAGTGCCATGGCTTCCTGTCGCCTTTCCGCCGGTGGCAGTGTCGCGTCACACGCTGCCACCGGCCGTCCGGTGACGCATCTGCACTGCACCGTTCAGGCCGTTCCGGTCGCCCGGGCCGTTCGGCCCTTGTCGGCCGCTCAGCCCGCCGTCTCCGGGTGGATCTGTTCGCGGGCGGCCCGGAACTGCTGACGCACCGCCGCACCGATCGCAAGGTCCTGCTCGCCCTCCGGCGCGGAGGTCTCGGCGTCCGGCAGCTCCCAGACCGGCGGCTCCGGCGTCCCGGCCAGCGCCCAGGCGGCCTGCCGGGCGGCCCCGCGGGCGGCGTGCGCGCCCGGCGGCGGCACCACCACGGGGACGCCGAACAGCGGCGGGGCGATGTGCCGGACGGCGGGCAGCCGCCCGGCCGCGCCGAGCAGGAACACCCGCTTGATCCCGACGCCCCGGGCGCGCAGCACGTCCAGCGCGTCCGCGAGGTTGCAGAGCATGCCCTCGACGGCGGCCCGGGCCAGGTGCTGCGGGGTCAGCGACTCGGCCCGCAGCCCGGTCAGGGTGCCGGCCGCGTGCGGCAGGGCGGGCGTCCGCTCGCCGTCCAGGTAGGGCAGCAGCACCAGCCCGTACGCGCCGGGGGAGGAGTGCAGGGCGAGGTCGCTCAGGCCCTCCAGGTCCACGCCGAGCAGGGCGGCGGTGGAGCGGAGCACCTGGGCGGCGTTCAGGGTGGCGACCATCGGCAGGTGGCGGCCGGTGGCGTCGGCGAAGGAGGAGACCAGCCCGCTGGCGTCCACCACGGCCTGCTCGTGCACGGCGAAGATCGTCCCGGCGCTGCCGAGCGAGACCACCGCGTCGCCGGGGCCCAGGCCCAGCCCCAGCGCGGCGGCCATGTTGTCGCCGGTGCCGGCCGAGATCAGCAGGCCCTCGGGGGTGTGCCCGGCGGGTTCGGCGGGCCCGAGGACGTCGGGCACCCGCAGCTCGTGGCCGAGTGCCAGCTCGATCAGGTCCTGGCGGTACTCGCCGGTGATCGGCGACCAGTAGCCGGTGCCGGAGGCGTCGCCCCGGTCGGTGGTGCGGCGCTTGGGGTGGCCGAGCAGCTGCCAGACCAGCCAGTCGTGCGGCAGCAGCACCTCGGCCACCCGGCGGGCGTTGGCGGGCTCGAACTCGGCCAGCCAGCGCAGCTTGGCGATGGTGTACGTGGGGGCGGGCACGGCGCCGATCGCGGCGGTCCAGGCGGCCGGGCCGCCGAGCGCGTCCAGCAGCTTGGCGGCGGCGCCGCTGGAGCGCGGGTCGTTCCACAGGATGGCCGGGCGGACCAGCACGCCGCCCGCGTCCAGGCCGATCATGCCGTGCTGCTGCGCGCTGACGCCGATCGCCCGGACGCCCTCCAGCAGACCGCCGGCGGCGGCGTCACCGAGCGAGTGCAGCCACAGCTGCGGGTCGGCCTCGCCGGCCCGGGCGGCCGGGTCCTCGGGGACGGGGTGCGGCGCCTTGCCGGACCGCAGGACCGCGCCGGTCTCGGTGTCGCACGCGACGATCCGGGTGCGGCTGGTGGAGCTGTCTATCCCCGCGACGATGGCCATGTCGAGATCATCCCGCAGCCCGGCCCGGAACGCGTCCGGACCGGGTGAGCCGTTGCCTGTTCGGAACCCGCCGACGGGCCCTCGTTCGCGGTGGTGTCACCGCCCCGTCACGGGCGGAAGGTACCCCAGCCGTCGTCCTCGTCCCGGCTCCGGTTGAAGTACGGCACCCGGTCGGTGACGGCGTGCGGCAGGTGGTCCCCGACCTTGTCCGCGACGGCGCCGGCGGCCTTCCCGGCCACCGCCCCGGCCTGCTGCTTGGCCCGGTCGGTCGCCCCCTGCACGGTGGGGCTCTGGGCGATCTGCCGGGTGACCTTGGCGATCTGCTCGTAGCGCCGGCGCCCGGCCCGCGAGCCCAGGACGTAGCCGGCCGCGAACCCGGCGGCCAACGACAGCTTCCACATGATCGGATCCACCCTCTCCTGGCGGCCTTCTGCCGCATTGCCCTACCCGTCGATCGGGACGGCGAACCGTCCGCGCCCCCAGCATCCCCGGGCGCCGGGCCGGGCGCGCGCCGGGCGCGCCGGGTGGGGCCCCGGGGGCGTCCGGGGAAAGCGATTGGCGGACCACCCCCCCGAGTGCGCTAATGTATGTCCCGCAGCGAGCGCCGAGGAGCCCGGGAGACCGGGGGCCGGAGCGGGAGCCGATCCCCCATAGCTCAATTGGCAGAGCAGCCGACTGTTAATCGGCAGGTTATTGGTTCGAGTCCAATTGGGGGAGCTCAGGGGAGGGCCTGTGAGGGCCCTTCGCCTGTGCCAGGTACGGAGTTGAGTACCGCCATCCCGCATAGCTCAATTGGCAGAGCAGCCGGCTGTTAACCGGCAGGTTTTTGGTTCGAGTCCAAATGCGGGAGCTGCACCGGGTCCGCCCGGTGACTGCTCAGAGCGAAGGCCCCTCGGATGACCGGGGGGCCTTCGTGTTGCCCGTCTCACACCCCGCCGCCCCCGCCCGTCCGGCCGTCCACCCGCCCCCCGCGGGGTTCAGGTGGTGGCCCGCCGATAGAGGTCGGCGACCCGGCCGTCGAAGGTGATGCTGTACGAGGTGCCGGGGGTGTCCCCGCCCTCCTGGAAGCCGCCGATCACGCCGATCACCGTGCCGCCGGAGGTGACCCACGGGCTGCCGCTGGTGCCGTCGGTGTAGCCGCCGCAGTCGAAGCGCTCCTGGGTCGGGCTCTGCGACCGGGTCTGCACCGAGCAGGTGATCGGCTCGTCCTGCTCGTTCGGGTAGCCGGTCACCGAGACGGCCAGCCCGAAGCCCTGGTCGGTGGCGATCGGGTTGCCGCCGACCGCGTCCTCCACCTGCTTGCCGTCGACCGGGCGCACCGTGATGAAGGCCACGTCGTACTCCGGGTCGTCGCCGGCCGCCCAGCGCGGGTCGACGGTGATCGACTGCACCGGCCAACTCCCGTACGGGGAGTACCCGTTGCGGTAGCCGGGGGTGAACACCAGGCCGTCCAGCAGGCCGATCCGGCGGCTCTGCACGCAGTGCGCGGCGGTCACCAGCAGGTTGTGCCGGGGGCTCTGCACGACGCTGGCGGTGCAGGCCCGCGGGCCCTGCGCGGTGCGGATGGCGAGCGTGCCGATCCGGTCGCGCGCGGCGCTCTGCTGCGCGACCTCGGCGGTGGGCGCCCCGTCCTGCCCGCCGCACGCGGTGCCCGCGACGAGCAGCAGGGCCGCCAGGGCGACCGTCCGTGCCGTGCGCGCGGGCCGTACCGGGCGGGGGGCCATCGGGGCTCCGTCTCGTTCCTCGGGGCGGGCACCAGGGCCGTGCGTTCCGCCGTTCGTGAGGAAGATCTACCAGGCCGTGCCCGACGGCGCCAGTGCCGACCGTTCGACGCGCGTTCGACACCCGTGCGGGCTACCCGGGCGCCGCCCGCCGGTCGCCCGGGCCCTCACCCGGTGGCCCGGTCGTAGAGGGCCTGGACGCGGTCGCCGAAGTAGCTGCTGTACGAGGTGTCGGGGTTCTCGCCACCCTCCTGGTAGCCGCCGATCACGCCGACCACGGTGCCGGTCCGGGTGGCCGGGTCGAAGTCGGTCACCCAGGGGCTGCCGCTGGTGCCGCCGGTGTAGTCGGGGCAGTCGATCCGCAGCTGGCTGGGGCTCTGCTCGGTGGTGGTGTTGGAGCAGGTGATCGGGACCTCGCTGGTGCCGGGGTAGCCGGTGACCTTCACCGGCAGTTGGTAGCCGCGGTTGACGCCGAGTCGGTTGGCGCCGAGGACCTGCTGCACCTGCTGCCCGTTCTGGGCCTGGACGACCGCGAAGGCGACGTCCACGTCCGGGTCGGCGTGGTCCTTCCAGGCGTCGTCGACGGTGACCGCCAGGAGCGGCCAGACCCCGCTCGGGGTCTCGCCGTCCCGGTAGCCGGGGACGAACACCAGGTCGCTGCGCTGACCGAGCCTCGGGTCCCAGACGCAGTGCGCGGCGGTGACGATGAGGTTGAGCCCGGCGCTGTCGACCACGCTGGCGGTGCAGAAGTGGTCGCCGTCGGCGTTGCGGGTGAAGACGGCGCCGACCAGACCGTTCAGCACGGTGGGCTTGGCGGTGCGGGTGATCCCGGTGTGCTTGCCGAGCGCACTGCGCAGCCGCTGCGGGCTCCAGCCGTGGCTGTCGGCGGAGCCGGGCGGCGTCGCGGGGGCCGAGGTGACGGTCGGCACGCCCCCGCCGGGCCCGGCGGCGGTGGTGCAGCCGGCCGTGGCGAGCAGCACCGCGAGCGCCCCGGCCGCCACCGGGGTGCGTCCGACCCCTCCCGCCGGGCGCGAAGTGCCGGCCGTGTCCCGCCGCCCACGTGTCGTCATCCGCCCAGGCTGCCCCGTACGGGCGGCGCGCCGCCACCCGGACTGCGCCGCCCGGAGAGGCGTGCACCCCTGCGCACCCAGGTGCGCCCCCGGCGCGCACCACGGGTGATCGACCGGCTATGCTGCCCGGGACGGCCTTTCGGGGCCGTCTGCTGCTGCCGTGGCCGACGACCGGCGCGCGCGGCGAACCGGGGCGGTAGCTCAGCCGGTTAGAGCAGGGGACTCATAATCCCTTGGTCGTGGGTTCGAGTCCCACCCGCCCCACCTCTGCGACCGACCGTCAGGCGGGACCGCGGCCAGTGGCCTGACCTGGCAGAACGTCTCCGGTCCCGGTCGGAACTGTAGAGCACCGGGTGCCGCGCCGACTCGTGACCACGCCGAGATTCACCCGCCAGTGGGCAGCTGGTGGAGGTGGCGGCGACGAATCCTCGCGGGGCGGTCGACAGCGGCTCGATCGTGGTCCGGACCCTAGCGGGCGACGATCGTCCGGATCCTCAGAAAAACCTCAGATCCATGGAATTGCTTTTATCTGTTTGCCACTTGGATTCAAATGGAATCTTTGCATCCGGAAACGGCCGGAAGTGCCGCCCGTGCGGCCGGTAATGGCCGGTCAGGTGCGTGGTAGTGTCCTGGATTTGTGGCCCGCGCCAGGGGGAGTTGGCGCGACCTGTGCTTTCTTCACGCGCCGTGCCCGGACTCACCGGACCATCGGTTCTGCTGATTCCGGGCCATTTGACCGGGGGATGAGAAGAATCGTGTACTTTCGCGTGCTAGGGGCGCTTGCGGTGGAGGCGGACGGCGGGCTGCCGTGCACTCCGCAGGCGTTGAAGCTCAGGGCTCTGCTGGCGCTGCTGTGCCTGAACGACGGCCGCCCGCTGTCCGCGGCGCAGCTCATCGACGCCCTCTGGTCGGACACACCGCCGCGCACCGCGTCCACCGCGCTACAGGTGTACGTCTCCCGGCTCCGCAAGCACCTGGCCGGGGCGGGCTCCGACGGGGCCGGGCTACTGACCAGGCCGCCCGGCTACATGATGGAACTCGCCCCGCTCACCCTGGACCTGCACAGCTTCGAACTGCTCTGCCTGCGGGCCGGGGAGGCGCGGGCGGCGGGCCGTCTGGAGGAGGCCTCGCTGCTGCTCTCCCAGGCGCTCGGGCTGTGGAGCGGCCCGGCGCTGGCGGACCTGCGCACGGTGCCGGTCCTCCAGAACCTGGGCCACCAGCTGGACGAGAAGCGGTCGACCGCGCTGGAGGAACGGGCCGAGATCGAACTGCTCCTGGGCCGGCACAAGCCGCTGATCGGCGAGCTCTACGGGCTGATCGACGAACAGCCGATGCGGGAGACCTTCCACGGTCTGCTGATGCTCGCGCTGTACCGCAGCGGCCGGCCGGCCGAGGCCCTCATGGTCTACAACCGTGTCCGGCGCGTCCTCGTCGACGAGATCGGCGTCGAACCGGGGCCCCGGCTGAGGCGGTTGCAGCAGTCGGTGCTGGCGCGGGACGCCGGCCTCGACGGGGCCACGCTCGCCCCGCTCGCCTGCTGAACGGACGACCTCCCGACCGACCGCATCCCCACCATCCGTCCGGCCCCGCGGCGCACTCCGCCCGCGGGGCCGGGCGGGTCGTGGGGATTTTTTCGTGGAGCGCGAATCAAAAGCCGGGTCCGGTGATTTCCATGATCCTGGGGAATGAGATCCCGAGGGGATTCATGGACGCTTTGTTGAGCGGCATGAAAGTGCCGTGAAAGTGGCGGTTTAGCGCCCGCGTCTAGCGTTCTTCCCGCAGGTGGGGGCGGCTGGAGCGGCGGGTGGAGCGGCTTTTCCGTACGCCCTCCGGATTCCGTCACCGCATTCGGCGGGGAGCTGCCGACCGGCGCGCAACACGAGGAGTGTGGGAGAAGTGTCAGGGTTCGGATCCGGCGGCATGCACCTTCCCGTGTCCACGGCCCAGCGTGAGATGTGGCTGGCCGAACAGGTCGATCCGACCGCCCCGCAACAGCGCATCGGCGAGTACCTGGACCTCCACGGGGCCCTCGACCGGCAGGTCCTCGAAACGGCGCTGCGGCAGGCCGTCGCGGAGGCCGTCCCGGTGCACGCCCGGTTCGTCGAGGAGGACGGCGTACCGCGGCAGCAGGTGATCCCCCGCGCCGACTGGGAGTTCCCGGTCCTCGACGTCAGCGGCGAACCGGACCCGGCGGCCGCTGCGCTGGCCTGGATGCGGGCCGACCTGGCCCGCCGGATGGACCTCTCCCGGGGCCCGCTCTTCTCCACCGCGCTGTTCGGCCTGGGGCCGGACCGCAGCTTCTGGTACTTCAGCGCCCACCACGCCGTCGCGGACGGGCACACCGGCTCGCTGATCGCCCAGCGGGTGTCCGAGCTCTACACCGCCATGACCGCCGGACTCCCCCTGCCGCCCGGCCGGTTCGGGGACATCCGGGAGATGCTGGCGGACGACGCCGACTACCAGGCCTCCGACCGGGGCGCGGCGGACCGGGCCTACTGGACGAACCGGTTCGCGGACGGGCCGGAGGTCGCCACCCTCGCCGCCCGGCCGCCCGGCGGGCCCGCCGCGCAGGGGCAGCTCAGCCACACCGGCAACCTCTCCGCGGCCGAGACCGACGCGCTCAAGGCGGCCGCCCGCGCGGCCCGCACCCACTGGTCCGTGCTGGTGATCGCCGCCGCGGCCGCCCAGGTCCACCGGCTCTCCGGCGAACAGGACGTCATCCTCAGCCTGCCGATGGCCGCCCGCACCGACGCCGCGGCGCGCACCATGCCGGGGATGTACTCCAACGTGCTGCCGCTGCGCGTCACCGTCCGCCCCGACCTCACGGCGCACCAGCTCATCCGTGAAGTCGCCGGCGGATTCCGGGAGATGCTCAAGCACCAGCGGCACCGGGGCGAGCACCTGGGGCGTGACCTCGGCCTGCCGGACACCGGGCGCTACCGGACCGGCCCGATGGTCAACATCATGGCCTTCGACTACGACCTGCACTTCGCCGGTCTGCCCGCCACCGCGCACCACCTGACCCAGGGGATCGTCGAGGACCTGTCGTTCACGGCCTTCGACCGTGCGGACGGCCGGGGGCTGCGCATCGACCTCGTCGCCGACGCGTCCCGCTACGAGGCCGACGAGCTGGCCGCGCACCACGCGCGCTTCCTGCGCATCCTGCGCGCGTTCAGCGCGGACCGGGACGTCCGGGTCGGCTCCGTCGAACTGCTCACCGAGGGCGAGCAGATCCGGCTGCTCACCGAGCTCGGCGGCCCCGAGCAGAAGTATCCCGAGGCCAGCCTGCCGGAGCTGTTCGCCCGGCAGGCCGCGGACACCCCGGACCTGCCGGCCGTCGTCTCGGCGGAGGCCACGCTGACCTACCGGGAGCTGGACACCGCCTCGAACCGGCTCGCCCGGCTCCTCATCGCGCGGGGCGTCGGGCCCGAGCGGATCGTCGCCCTCGCGCTGCCCCGCTCGGCCGACCTCGCCGTCGCCGTTCTGGCCGTCCTCAAGGCGGGCGGCTGCTACCTCCCCGTCGATCCCGAATACCCCGCCGAGCGGCTGTCGTTCATGCTGCGCGACACCGCGCCCGCCCTGGTGCTGACCAGCACGGACACGGCCCGGCGGCTGCCGGACACGGACGCTCCCCGGCTGCTCCTCGACGAGTCCCGCACCCGGGCCGAGCTGACGCGGTCGGCCGGCACGGAGATCGACGACGAGCAGCGGCTGGGCCGGCTCGACCCGGCGCACCCGGTGTACGTCATCTACACCTCGGGCACCACCGGCCGGCCCAAGGGCGTGGTGATGCCCGGGCAGGCGATGGTCAACCTGCTGTCGTGGCACGACGAGGCCTTCCCCTCGGCCGCCGGGACCAGGATCGCCCAGTTCACCGCGCTCAGCTTCGACGTGTCCGTTCAGGAGATCCTGTCCGCGGTGCTGTTCGGCAAGACCCTGGTGGTGCCCACCGACGAGGTCCGGCGCAACCCCGAGCTGCTCGCCGCCTGGCTCGACGAGGAGCGCGTGAACGAGCTCTTCGCCCCCAACCTCGTCCTGGAGGCCCTGTGCGAGGCGGCCCTCGACCAGGGGCGGACCATCCCGTCGCTGCGGGTCCTGGCGCAGGGCGGTGAGGCGCTCACCCCGAGCCGCCGGGTCCGCGAGTTCGCGCGGGCCGAGGCCGGGCGCCGGCTGCACAACCACTACGGCCCGAGCGAGACCCACCTGGTGACGGCCCACACCCTGGCGGCGGATGTCGACGCGTGGCCGTCCGCCGCCCCGATCGGCCGACCGATCCCCAACATCAGGGCGTACGTCCTGGACGCCGGCCTGCGCCTGGTCCCGGAGGGGGCGCGCGGCGAGCTGTACCTCGCCGGGGCCGGGGTGGCCCGGGGCTACCTGAACCGCCCCGGACTCACCGCCGAACGCTTCGTCGCCGACCCGTACGGGCCGCCGGGAAGCCGGATGTACCGCACCGGGGACGTGGTCCGCTGGCTGCCCGACGGGCAGCTGGAGTACCAAGGCCGGTCCGACGACCAGATCAAGATCCGCGGGTTCCGGATCGAGCCCGGCGAGATCAAGGCGGCCCTCGCCGCCTGCCCCGGCATCGTCCACGCCGAGGTGGTGGCCCGCGAGGTCAGGCCCGGGGACCGCCGGCTCGTCGGGTACGTCGTCCCGCAGACGCCGGGGTGCGACCCGGAGGGGGTGCGCGAGTTCGTCCGGGCGAGGCTGCCGGCCCACATGGTGCCCTCGGCCGTCGTCGAGCTGGCGGAGCTTCCGCTGACGCCGAACGGGAAGCTGGACCGCCGGGCGCTGCCCGAGCCCCGGCTCACCGGCGCCGCACCGGCCCGGGAACCGGCCACCGAGCAGGAGCGGGTGCTCTGCGAGCTCTTCGCGCAGGTGCTGGAGGTGCCCGCGGTCGGCGTCGACGAGAACTTCTTCGACCTCGGCGGGCACTCCCTGCTGGCCGCCCGCCTCGTCGCGCGGATCCGGGCCGCCCTCGGCACGCCGCTGGAGGTGCACGCCCTGTTCGAGTCCCCGAGCCCGGCCGGGCTCGCCCGGCGGATCGCCGACCCGTCGTCCGGCGGCGCGCCGCGGTCCCTGCTGCCGCTGCGGGCGGAGGGCTCCCGGCCCCCGCTGTTCTGCGTCCACCCGGCCGCCGGAACGGGCTGGCCGTACGCGGGGCTGCTGCCGCACCTCGGCCCCGACCAGCCGGTGTACGCCCTCCAGGCGCGGCACGGGGGCGGCACGGCGCCGGGCCTCCCGGCCACCGTCGAGGAGATGGCCGCGGACTACGTGGCCGAGATCCGTGCGGTGCGTCCCGAGGGCCCGTACCGGATCCTCGGCTGGTCCTTCGGCGGCCTGGTGGCCCACGCCATGGCCGCTCTGCTGGAGCGCGAGGGCGCCGCCGTCGACCTGCTCGTGCTGGTGGACTCGTACCCGGTGGACGACCGGCTCCGGGCCGCCATGCCCCGGTTCAGCGAGGAGGAGTTCGACCGGGCCCTGCGCCAGTCGGCCGGCGAGGACGAGCTCCTGCTCGGCGGCGACGAGGCCCGGGCCGCGCTCCTCGACGTCTACCGGAACGACCTCGACCTGATGGCCGCGTTCCGGCCCGGCCGGATCCAGGGCGGTCTGCTGTTCTTCCGGGCCGCGGAGTCCGACCCCGACGACCCGTACGAACCGGGCCGCAGCACGGCGGCGGCCTGGGCCGGCCACATCGGCGGCGCGGTCGAGTCCCATGACGTGCCGGCCACCCACCACCGGATGATGCGGCCGCCGGCCCTGGCCCGGATCGGGCCGCTCCTCGCCGCGCGGCTGCGGTCCGCCCCCGCGTAACGGCCCCGCGTAACGGCCCTGCGCAACGGCCCACCGCAACGGCCCCGTCCCGAGGCGGCCGCCCCCACCGACCCCGGCGCACCCGCGCCCCGAGGACCAGGAGGTCCCATGACAGTCACCCCGAACCACCCCGAGACCACGGGCGTCGACGCCGAGCTGGCGGCGGTGCGGTCGCTGGCCCGCCGCGGCATCGACGGCCGGACGGACTACCACGGCCCCCGGCTGCTGCGCCGGCTCGGCGAGGGCCAGCAGGGCGGCCCGTACGAGCACTTCGAGGTGCGCCCGTCGGGGCCGCTGATCGGCGCCGAGATCCACGGCATCGACCTGCGCACCCCGCTGAGCGACGAGGTCTTCGCCGAGCTGGACCGGGCCCTGCTCGAGTGGAAGGTGCTGTTCTTCCGCGACCAGGACATCGACGCCGAGCAGCAGCGGGCCTTCGCCTCCCGGTGGGGCGCGATCGAGGGCCACCCGTTCCTGCCGCCGGGCACCGGCGAGGACGTCGTGCGCCTGGAGAAGGGCAAGCACAACCCCGGCTTCGAGAACGTCTGGCACTACGACTTCCCGTGGATCGAGCGGCCCCCGCTCGGCGCCGTCCTGCGCATGGTGGAACTGCCCGAAGGGGGCGGCGGCGACACCCTGTTCGCGGACGCGGCCGCCGCGTACGACAACCTCCCCGACGAGGTGAAGGCGCGCATCGACGGGCTGAAGACGGTCAACGACTTCACCCCGTCAGCCAACTACCGCGAGCTGATGACGGACGAGCAGCGGGCGCACCTCCAGGGCGTCTACCCGCCGGTGGAGCACCCGCTGGTGCGCACCCACCCGAAGACCGGGCGCAAGACCCTGTTCCTGACGTCGATCTTCACCACGCACATCGCGGGCCTGCCGGCCGACGAGAGCGAGGAGCTGCTGGCCTACCTCTTCCGTCAGCTGGAGTACCCCGAGTACCAGGTGCGCTTCCGCTGGGAGGCGGGGTCCATCGCCTTCTGGGACAACCGGGCCGTGCAGCACTACGCCACCTCGGACTACCACCCGAACCGCCGGGTCGCGGACCGCACCGCCATCGCGGGCGACCGGCCGTTCTGACCCGACCCCGCACCCCCACTCACGCCATCCGGAGGAACAGCCATGCGTCTCAGCGAAGAACAAGTCACCCGCTACCACGAGGACGGATTCCTGCTGGTGGAGTCCGCGCTGGACGAGCGGGAGGTGGAACGGCTCCGGGCCGCGTTCGAGCGCGACTGCCAGGTCCGCGGCCCGCAGGTGATCAGGGAGGAGTCCCGGGACGAGGTGCGCGCGGTGTACGCCTCGCACCAGCGCCAGCCCGAGTACGCCGGGCTGATCCGGGACCCCCGGGTGCTCGGGCCGGTGCGGCAGCTGCTCACGGACGACGTGTACGTGTACCAGTTCAAGATCAACGCCAAGCCGGCGTTCGGCGGCGAGAAGTGGTCCTGGCACCAGGACTACGCCGCCTGGCGGATCGCCGACCGGCTGCCCGCCCCGCTCCAGGTCAACGTCGGGGTCTTCGTCGACGCCGTCGACGAGTTCAACGGCCCGGTGATCTTCCTGCCCGGATCGCACCGCTCCGGGCTGGTGCGGGACAGCCGCACGGCCGAGGCCAAGTCCGCCCAGCACCTGGACCCGGACGACATCGCGCTGACCCCCGACCAGCTCTCCGCCCTGGTCGCCGAGCGCGGCATGGTCAGCCCCAAGGGCCCGGCCGGTTCCCTGGTCTTCTTCTCGCCCGAGATCGTGCACGGCTCGGCGTTCAACATGTCGCCGTTCGCGCGCCGCCTGCTCATCGTCACCTACAACGACACCGCCAACCTGCCGAGCTGGCCCGGTGAACCGCGCCCCGACTACGTCGTGTGCCGGGACACCGAGCCGCTGCGCACCCTCGACGCGCCCTTCCTCGACGCCCTCGAAGGGGTGCCGGCGTGACGCGCGGGAAGGCCGTCGTCCTGGAGGAGTTCGGCAAGCCGCTCGCGCTGCGGGAGTACGAGGTCCCGGCCGCCCCGGCCGGGGGGATGGTCGTCGCCTGCCGCCACGGCGGCATCTGCGGCACCGACCTGCACCTCCAGCAGGGCCACCTGCCGATCCCCACCCCGCTGGTCCTCGGCCACGAAGGCCTCGGCACCGTCCACGAGCTCGG
This sequence comes from Kitasatospora sp. NPDC097643, assembly GCF_040302625.1. Classification (NCBI taxonomy): domain Bacteria; kingdom Bacillati; phylum Actinomycetota; class Actinomycetes; order Kitasatosporales; family Streptomycetaceae; genus Kitasatospora; species Kitasatospora sp. NPDC097643. Next base: position 26,472 of record NZ_JBEOSA010000029.1, read on the forward strand.
TGCGGGCGCCCCCGCGCACGACGCCACGGGAGCCGCACTGCGCACCGGCGATACGGTGATGTGGGCCTCCTCGATCGCCTGCGGCTCCTGCGTGCCGTGCCGGCTGCACCGGGAGCCGACCCTGTGCGAGAACCGGCGCACCTACGGGGTCAACCGCTCCACCACCGACGGCCCCGAACTCTCCGGCGCCTGGGCCGAGTTCATCGTGCTCCAGGCCGGCACCACGGTGGTGCGGCTGGACCCCGGCATCGACCCGATCGCCGCGATGTCCCTGGCCTGTGCGGGGCCGACCATCGTGCACGCCCTGTACGAACGGCGGCCGGTGCGCCTCGGCGAGATCGTCGTGGTCCAGGGCAGCGGCCCGGTGGGCCTGGCGGCCGCCGCGTTCGCCCAGCTCGCCGGGGCAGCCAAGGTCATCCTGGTGGGCGGGCCGGACAGCCGGCTGGCCCTCGCGGCCGCCGCCGGCATCGGTGACGTCCACCTCGACGTCACCGCGCCCGGCGGTGCCGAGGCCGTCGCGGAGCGGGTCCTCGCGGAGACCGGGGGAGCCGGGGCCGACCTCGTCATCGAGTGCGCGGGCGTGCCCGCGGCGGTCGCGCAGGGCCTCACCCTCGCCCGCCGCGGCGGCTCCTACCTGGTCATCGGCCAGTACACGGACGCGGGCGACACCCTGCTCAACCCGCACCAGATCGTGTACCGGCAGCTCGACGTCGTCGGATCCTGGGCGTTCACCGGCGCGCACCTGGTCGAGTACGTACGCCTGCTGCCCGCCCTTACGGCCCGCTTCGACCTGGGCAGCCTGGTGTCGTCCTACCCGCTGGACGACCACGAGGCCGCGCTCGCGGCGGTGGCGGACGGTGCGGTGATGAAGGCGGTCCTCACCAACCGGTAGGCGGGTGCGGGGTGTTGTGCGGGAGGGGCCGCCGGACTCGATCCGGCGGCCCCTCCCGCGTTCCGGCGCACAGCCGCTAGGCCGCCGCCGCCGGGACGGCGTCGGCCGGCTCGGCCCCGGCGTCGTCGGGGTCCGTACTGCCGTTCTGCTGCCTGGCGTTGATGAGGACGAGCGCGGTGGCCGCGGCCAGCGCGAGGATGCCGACCGCCCACCACATCGCGGTGGCGTAGCCGTGCACGGCCGCCTCGTCGGCCAGCCCGGCCCGGTCGGCGGCGGAACGGGCGTGCGCGGCGAGCCAGTCGGTGGTGGCACCGGCCGCGATGGTGTTCAGCAGGGCGGTGCCGATGGAGCCGCCGACCTGCTGGGAGGTGCTGACCATGGCGGAGGCCACGCCGGCGTCCCGCGGCTGCACACTGCGGGTGGCCAGGCTCATCGCGGGCATGAACGCCGTACCGATGCCCAGGCCGAGGAGCACCTGCGCGGGCAGGATCAGGCTGACGTACGAACTGTCGACCTCGATCTGCGTGAGCAGCGCGATGCCGAGGGCCGAGGACAGGAAGCCCGGGCCCATCAGGAGCCGGGGCGGCACCCGGGTCATCAGCCGGGTGCCGATCTGCGTCGACCCGGTCACCATGCCGACGACCATGGGCAGGAAGGCGAATCCGGTGAGGACCGGGCTGTACCGCTTCACGACCTGGAGGTAGTAGGTCATGAACAGGAAGAGCCCGAAGATGCCGATGACGGCCAGCCCCAGGGAGAGGTAGATGCCGCCCCGGTTGCGTTCGGTGACCACCCGCAGCGGCAGCAGCGGGGCCGGGACCTTGCTCTCCACCAGGACGAACGCGCCGAGCAGGAGCGCCGAGGCGACGAACAGGGCGACGGTGACCGGGGCGGTCCAGCCGTCGGACTCGGCGCGGGTGAACCCGTACACCAGCGACAGCAGGCCGGCGGTGGCGAGGACGACCCCGGGGACGTCCAGCCGGGCGCCGTTGCGGGCACCCGCCGGCTCGCGCACCACGGTGACGGCGCCGAACACGGCCGCGGCGGCGAACGGGATGTTGACGAACAGCGCCGAGCGCCAGTTCAGGTACTCGGTCAGCGCCCCGCCCATGATCAGGCCGACGGCCCCGCCGGCGCCGGAGATCGCGCCGTAGATCCCGAACGCCTTCGCCCGCTCCTTGGCCTCGGTGAAGGTGACCGCGATCAGCGACAGCGCGGCCGGGGCGAGCAGCGCGCCGAACACGCCCTGGAGGGCGCGGGCGCCGAGCAGCATCGCGGGGTCGACCGCGAGGCCGCCCACCGCGGACGCGCCCGCGAAGCCGAGCAGGCCGATGACGAACGCGCGTCTGCGGCCGGTGAGGTCGGAGATGCGGCCGCCGAAGAGCAGCAGGCTGCCGAACGCCAGCGAGTAGGCGGTGATCACCCATTGCCGGTTGCCGTCGGAGATACCGAGCTCGGCCTGGGCCGAGGGCAGGGCGATGTTCACGATGGTCGTGTCGAGCACGACCATCAGCTGCGCGATGCCGATGAAGGTCAGCGCCTTCCAGCGCTGCGGGTCCGGCTGCGGGGTTAAGTGCATGACGCCTCTCAGTTGGCCGGGCGGCAGGTGCGGGCGGGGCTGCTCAGGGCGCCTGTTCCAGCGCGGGCAGCAGGGCTGGCAGCAGTTCGGCGACCACGTCGACCGCGGCGTCCCGCGCTTCGTCACCACCCGGTCCGCCGGTGGCGATCCGGGCGAGGATGCCCTCGCGGGAGGCGAGCAGGAACGTGGCGAGGCTCTGCGCGCCGACCTTCGCGCCGTGGCGCTCCAGCAGACGGGCGAGGGCCCCGGTGACGGCCTTGTCGTGTTCGTGCAGCCGCGCGCTGAGCTCCGGGCTGCGGGCCGCGTCGAGCCGGAACTCCAGGAAGAGCAGGATCCAGTCCCGCTCGTCGGGGTCGACCGCCAGGAGCAGTTCCCCGATCCGCCGAGCCGTGCCCGGAGCCGGCTGGTGCAGCAGGCCCTCCAACTGGTCGAGCCGGTGCGCGGAGTGGCGGTCGAACAGCGCGAGGACGAGGTCCTGCTTGCTCTCGAAGCTGGAGTAGAAGGCGCCCCGGGTGTACCCGGCCGCCGCGCACACGTCCTCGATGGTGGTCTTCGCGTACCCCCGCGCGACCAGGACCTGTCCGGCGGCGTCGAGCAGCCGGGCGCGGGTGTGAACTCGCCGGCGCAGCGGCCGGCCTGAATCGGTGGAAGCAGTCTTCGACGGAGCCACGCCGGAACGATACACCATGTATTAAATACGCACCGTATCGAACTGGCACCCCGTCACCTTCCGGTCGGCCGACGCGACCGGGACTCGCGCGCCACCCCATCCACCGATCGGTTGATCCCCCCTCCACCGCGGCCGCCCACCGGTCTGACCGGTCGGTCGATCCGCCGCAACCCCCCGCCGCGGGAAGCTCGTTGTGGGCCGGGAGAACGGCCGGGGCGAACAGGAAGGAGCGGCACGATGGCCGTGATCGAGGTGACCGGGCTGCGCAAGGCCTACGGGCGGCGCCAGGTGCTGGAGGACGTGTCCTTCCGGGTGGAGCGCGGCGAGGTGTTCGGCCTGCTCGGGCCGAACGGCGCCGGCAAGACCACGGCGGTGGAGTGCTGCGAGGGCCTGCGCCGCCCCGACGCCGGGAGCGTCCGGGTGCTCGGCCTGGACCCGGTGCGGGACGCCCACCGGCTGCGGCCCCGGATCGGGGTCCAGCTCCAGCAGGCCCGGCTCCAGGGCGCGTTGCGGGTCGGCGAGGCGTTGGAGCTGTACGCCGGGCTCTACCCGAACCCCCGCGACTGGCGGGAGCTGCTGGACGAGTGGGGCCTCGCCGACCAGCACCGGACGCCCTTCGACAAGCTCTCCGGCGGCCAGCAGCAGCGGCTGTTCATCGCCCTCGCCCTGGTCGGCAACCCCGAGGTGGCGTTCCTGGACGAGCTGACCACCGCGCTCGACCCGCAGGGCCGCCGGGACACCTGGGAGCTCGTCCGGCGGATCCGCGACGCGGGCGTCACGGTGGTGCTGGTCTCGCACTTCATGGACGAGGTCGAGGCGCTCTGCGACCGGGCCGCCGTGCTCGACGGCGGGCGGATCGTCGCCACCGGCACCCCCGCCGAGCTGGTCGCCCGCTCCGGCACCGGCGGCACGCTCTCCTTCCACCCCACCGCGCCGCTGGACCCGGCCCGGCTGGCCGCCCTGCCGGGGGTCACCGGGGTCGAGGAGCGGGACGGCCGGATCGAGGTCTCCGGGGTCGGGGCGTTCGCCGACGAGGTGACCGGCCTGCTGGCCCGCGAGGGCATCGTCGTCACCGGCCTGCGGATCCGCGAGCACAGCCTGGACGACGCCTACCTCGCCCTGACCCGCCACGACTCCTGACCGGCCACGACTCCTGACCGGCCGGGCCACCCGACCCGGCCGGGCCGTCCGACCCGCCGCCACCACACCCGAGGGACCACCGTCATGAACCGTCACACCACCCGCGCCGTCCGCCGCCTGGCCGTGGCCGAGGGCCGCCTGTTCCTGCGCGACCCGCTGACCGCCTTCTTCAGCCTCGCCTTCCCGGTCGTGCTGCTGCTCGTCCTGGGCTCCGTGCCGTCCCTGCGCAAGGCCTCCCCGGACATGCACGGCCTGAGCACCATCCAGCTGTACGCGCCGATCCTGGCCGTCTTCACCCTGATGATGCTCGGCCTCAACGGCCTGCCCTCGCTGCTCGGCGCCTACCGCGAACGCGGCGTGCTGCGCCGGATGTCCGCCAGCCCGGTCCGCCCGGGGCTGCTGTTCGGCGCACTGCTGCCGCTGTACCTGGGCATCGCCGTCGTCTCGGTGCTGCTGGTGGTGGTCGGCGGGACCGTCCTCGGGGTCGGGCTGCCGGGCTCGCCGCTGGGCTTCGTGGTGTCCTTCCTGCTCGCCGCCGCCGCGCTGCTCTCGCTCGGGCTGCTGCTCGCCGCGGTCGTCCCGTCCGCCAAGGCCGGCAACGCGGTCGGCGCGCTGGCCTTCTTCCCGATGATGTTCTTCTCCGGGATCTGGCTGCCGCGCGAGTTCTCGCCCGCCCTGGTCAACCGGATCGGCGACTTCACCCCCAGCGGCGCCGCCGTCCAGGCCCTCCAGGACTCCTGGGCCGGGCACTTCCCGAACAGCGTGGGCCTGCTCACACTCGCGGCGTACGCCCTGCTCGCGGGCGCCGCGGCTGCCAGGCTGTTCCGGTGGGAGTGATCAAGGACCGGCCGGCCGACGAGACGGCGCTCGGCGCCTGGCAGCACCGGCTGGACCGGGTGGCCACGCTGCTCGGGTACGTCTCGCTGCTGATCGCCACCGCCCTCGCCCTGCTGGTCGACGTACCGACCGCGCGCTCCGCCGCCGCCGTCCTCCCGACGGCGGCCGTCGCGTTGCTCTGGCTGCTGCTGCGCACGGCCCTGGACCGCCACCCCGGGCCGGACGGCCGGGCCCGCCACGCCGGCGCCCACTTCACCGGACTGCTCGCGGTGATCACCGTCCTGGTGCTGGACAACCCGCTCTTCGGCTTCTTCGCCTTCACCGGCTACCTGCACGCCGCCCAGTACCTGCGGGGGCGGGCCCGGGCGGTTGGCACCGCGCTGGCCGCCGTCCCCACCTCGCTGGCCCAGACCGGCGGAGTGCTGCCGGACAGCCTGGCCAAGCTCGGCGGACTGCTGACCGTCCTCGCCTTCAACCTGGTGGTGGCCGGGGTGATGTTCGCGTTCCGCGAGGTCACCGACCGGCTGAGCGCCCGCCGCAAGGAGGCCAACGACGAACTCGCCGAGGCCAACCGGCGGTTGACCGAGATGCTGGCCGAGAACGCCGGCCTGCACGCCCAACTCCTGGTCCAGGCCCGGGAGGCCGGGGCCGCCGACGAACGCCGCCGGCTCGCCCGGGAGATCCACGACACCGTCGCCCAGGGCCTGGCCGGGATCGTCACCCAGCTCCAGGCCGCCGACCAGACCCGCGCCCAGGACGCCGCGGCCGCCGATCGCCACCTCGACAACGCCGCCGCGCTCGCCCGGGAGAGCCTCACCCAGGCCCGCCGGGCCGTCCACGCGCTGCGGCCGCTGGAGCTGGAGCGGGCCGCCCTGCCGGAGGCGCTGGCCGAGCTGGTCGAGCAGTGGCAGCAACGGCACAGCGCCGCCAGCGCGCTGACCGTCACCGGGGAGGCCCGCCCGCTGCACCCCGAGGTCGAGGTGACCCTGCTGCGGGTCGCCCAGGAGTCGCTGGCCAACGCCGCCAAGTACGCGCGGGCCGCCCGGGTCGGGCTCACCCTGTCGTACATGCCCGATGTGGTCACCCTGGACGTCCGGGACGACGGCGTCGGCTTCGACCCGGCCGCCGAGCCGGCCTCCCGGGCCACCGGCGGCGGCTACGGCCTGGACGTGATGCGCCGCCGGGTGCTCCGGCTGGCCGGGCGGTTCGACCTGGAGACCGAACCGGGCGCCGGCACCACGGTGTCCGCGACCCTGCCGGCGATCAGTGTGGAGGAGTAGAGCGGTGGACGAGGGAACGACGATCAGACTGCTGCTGGTGGACGACCACCCGGTGGTCCGGGACGGGCTGCGCGGCATGTTCACCGCCGCCCCCGGCTTCGAGGTGGTCGGCGAGGCCGGGGACGGCGCCGAGGCGCTGGTCCTGGTCGAGGCGCTGCGCCCGGACGTGGTGCTGATGGACCTGCGGATGCCGCGGATGGACGGGGTCACCACGATCCGCACGATGGCCGAACGCGGCCTGCCCGGCCGGGTCCTGGTGCTCACCACCTACGACACCGACGCCGACGTGCTGCCCGCCGTCCGGGCCGGCGCCACCGGGTACCTGCTGAAGGACGCGGCCCGGGAGGAGCTGTTCCACGCCGTCCGGGAGGCCGCCCGGGGCGCCTCGGTGATCGCGCCGACCGTCGCCGCCAAGCTGCTCGGTCAGGTCCGCACGCCGGTCCAGGAGCCGCTCAGCCCGCGCGAGCTGGAGGTGCTGGGGCTGGTCGCCTCCGGGGCCACCAACCGGGAGGCCGCCGCCCGGCTGTTCATCAGCGAGGCCACCGTGAAGACCCACCTGATCCACGTCTACGCCAAGCTCGACGTCAAGGACCGGGCCTCCGCCGTGGCCGCCGCCTACAACCTCGGGCTGCTCACCCCGACCGGGCGCGCGTAGGCTTTCCGGATGCTCGAACCCGCCCTGCTGCCGACCCCGCTGGTGGACTGCACCGACGAGGTGCTCGCCCGGGCCGGGGTGGAGCTGCGGCTCAAGCGTGACGACCTGCTGCACCCGAGCGTGCCGGGCAACAAGTGGCGCAAGCTCGCGCCCAACCTGGCCGCCGCCGTCGCGCAGGGCCACACCCGGCTGCTGACCTTCGGCGGCGCGTACTCGACCCACCTGCGGGCGGTCGCCGCCGCGGCCGGGGCGCTCGGGCTGGAGAGCGTCGGGCTGGTCCGGGGCGAGGAGCTGGCCGACCGCCCGCGCAACTGGTCGCTGCGGGCGGCCGAGCGGGCCGGGATGCGACTGGAGTTCCTGACCCGCGCGGAGTACCGCGAGGCCACCGGCCGGGCGGGTGGCGCCACGCCGGGCGAGGGCCTCCAGCGGCGCTGGGGGCCCTGCCTGGTGCTCCCGGAGGGCGGCTCCAACGCCCTGGCGGTGACCGGCGCGGCGGTCATCCCGGCCGAACTGCCCGACCTCGGCGCCCGCGACCTGGTCTGCTGCCCGGTCGGCACCGGCGGCACCCTGGCCGGCATCGCGGCCGGGCTGCCGCCGGGCGCGCGGGCGCTCGGGGTGGCCGTGCTGCGCGGCGGCGAGGGCTACCTGGAGGAGGAGGTCGCCCGGCTCCACCGGGCCGCCTACGGGCGGGAGTTCGGCAACTGGCGGATCGACCACGGGCACCACGGCGGCGGCTACGGCAAGGTCCCCGCCGAACTGGCCGCCTTCGCCGAGGGGTTCGAGCGCCGCCACGGCGTCCCGCTGGAACGCCGGTACGTCGCCAAGCTGCTGGCCGCGCTGACCGCCCTGGCCACCGCCGGCGCCTTCCCGCCCGGCACCCGCCTGACCGCCGTGGTCACCGGCGTGCCCGACCCCGCGTAGCGGCCCGCCTCCGGCACCCCCGCCTGCGGGGAGCTCGGAGCCGGGCCCTGCCGGCCCGGCGCGGGCGCCGGCGTTCACCCGAGGGCGGGCCCGCTCACCCGAAGGTCAGGTTGGCGCACGGGTCGGTGTCGGCGCCGCGGGAGTTCTCGGCTATCCCGGTGGGGACCCCGCTGGGGCCGCTGCTGGGGCCGTTGCCCGGCCCGGCCGTGGTGGAGGGACCGGCCGAGGGCGTGGAGCCGTCCGTCGCGAAGGGGGAGGGCGAGGCGGCCGGGTCGGTGCCCACCGAGTCCAGCCGGGTGCCGGCGGTCGGCCGGTAGTCCCGGCCGAGGGTGACGGTGACCGTCTCCGAGCCCGGGTCCTCGACCGTCCGCGCCCCCGGGAAGACGGCCGCGACCTGGTCGGCGACGGCCTTCAGGGCCGGGTCGTACGCGACCTCGGTGGTCAGCCGCCCGCCGGTGACGGGGCCGAGCGAGACGTTCTGGAAGCCCCGGGCGCGCAGCGTCTGCGCGCCGGAGGTCGCCAGGCCCGAGGTGCCGACGCCGTTGACCACGACCACCGGCGCGGCGGCCTGCTCGGGCGCGAGCGGCCCGAGCGGGGTGCCCGGGGTGCCCGGCGAGGCGGTGCCGGTGGCGCCGGGCACGGTGGGGGCGGGCGCCGGGGTGCCGGTGCCGGCGGTGCCCTGACCGTCCAGGGTGCGGTCCTCGCGCAGCAGCCGCCACAGCGTGTCGGCGTCCGGCTGCACCAGCTGGACCCGCTCACCGGCGAAGCGCCAGGGCGCGGTGACGAAGGTGATGTCGGAGAGCTTGATGTCCTCCAGCGAGCGGGCGAAGTCCACCAGCTTCATGGCGGTGCCCAGCCCCTCGTCCACGGTGAGCGAGCGGGTGGCCGCGTCGGCCAGCGGCAGCAGCGTGGGCAGCGAGAAGCCCTGGTTCTGCACCTTGCGGATCATCGAGGAGACGAAGGCCTGCTGGCGCTTCATCCGCCCGATGTCGGAGTTGTCGCCGAAGCCGTACCGGGCCCGCAGGTAGTCCACGGCGGGCTGCCCGGCGAGCTTCTGCATGCCCTTCTTGAGGTGGATGCCGTGCGAGTCGACGTCGTTGGGGACGCAGACGTCCACACCGTTGATCGCGTCGGTCATCGCGGCCGCGCCCTTGAAGTCGACCACGATGGTGTGGTCGATCCGCAGGCCGGTCAGCGCCTCCACGGTGTTCTGGGTGCAGGCCGGGTTGCCCTTGGGGAACTCGCCGACGGTGAAGGCCGAGTTGAACATCTGGTTGGTCCGGGGCGCGGTCCACTTGCCGCTCGGCAGCTTGCAGGACGGGACGGTGACCAGGGTGTCCCGGGGTATGGAGACGCCGACGGCGTGCTTGTGGTCGGCGTAGACGTGCACCAGCATCGCGGTGTCGGAGTGGCCGACGCCCTCCTCGCCGCCGCCGATCGCGTCGTTGCCGTCGTCCCGGGTGTCCGAGCCCAGCACCAGGACGTTGACCGGTACGGCGGCGCCGGGGCTGGCCGGCACCGGCGCCGGCGGGCGCTCGGTGGCGACGCCGCCCGGGTCGAAGGTGGTGATGTTGCTGTCCAGCCGGTGGTAGAACCAGGCTCCGGCGCCCACCACGGACAGCACCAGGACGGCGGCCAGGCCGATGGCGGTCCGAAGGTAGCGACGCCTGCGCGTGCCGCTGCTCATCCTTCCGCGCCCCCCGTCTTCCGTCTTCAGTGTTCGATGGCTCGAACGTTAGACGTTCCGGGGAACTGTTCGGTTACCTCCGACGGGGGTCGGGTTCGCCGCAGGGGGCTGTGATGCTGCTCACGCCCCGGGGGCGGTGGCGCCCGTGAGCATCCGCCGGAGCAGGTCGCGCAGCACCGCCCGCTCGTCCGGGTCGAGGGCGGCCAGCGGCTCGCGGGCGAAGTTCAGCGACTCGCGCAGCTCCTCGGAGGCGGCGGTGCCGCTGTCGGTGGCGGCGACCAGCTTGACCCGGCGGTCCTGCCGGTCGGCCTCCCGCGTGACGAAGCCGCGGGCCTCCAGCCGGTCGACGATCCCGGTGATGTTGGACGGCTCGCAGCTGAGCGTCTGGGCGATGTGGCGCATCGGCATGGGGCCGCGCCGGAGCAGGGCGAGCACCTTGGCCTGGGCACCGGTGAGCGAGCGGGCGGCGGCGGCCTCCTCGTACTCGCGGTGGAAGAGCGCGACGAGCCCGGCCATCAGGTCGACGACCTCACGGGTGATCTCGTCGGGCTGCTCGGACGGCGCGGACGTGGCGGACTGTGCGGACTGTGGCGTGGCGACCTGGGCCGACTGGATGTCCATGCACCCACTTTAGCCTGAAAAGTTGACAACGTGAACCTTTCATGTCCATCGTTACTTCAGTTGCTCAACCTTTCATGTGCCGGAACCACAAGGAGCACCCCATGGCAGACCAGGCAGCGCCCGCGACCGCCCGCGAATGGCACCTCGCCGCCCGCCCGCAGGGCTGGCCGGTGCCGACCGACTTCGCCCTCGTCGAGGCCCCGGTCAAGACCCCCGGCCCGGGCGAGATCCTGGTCCGCAACGCCTACCTCTCCGTCGACCCGTACATGCGCGGCCGGATGAACGACGTGAAGTCCTACGTCCCGCCGTTCCAGCTCGGCCAGGCCATGGACGGCGGCGCCGTCGGCTACGTGGTCGCCTCCGAGGCCGAGGGCTTCGCCCCGGGCGACGCGGTGCTGCACGGGCTCGGCTGGCGCGAGTACGCCACCGTGGACGCCCGCCGCGCGGTCAAGGTCGACCCGGCCGCCGCGCCGCTCTCCGCCTACCTCGGCGTGCTCGGCATGACCGGGCTGACCGCCTACGCCGGACTGCTCGCGGTCGGCGGCCTCAAGGAGGGCGACAAGGTCTTCGTCTCCGGCGCGGCCGGCGCGGTCGGCAGCATGGTCGGCCAGATCGCCCGGCTCAAGGGCGCCTCGCTGGTGGTCGGTTCGGCCGGCTCGGCGGAGAAGGTCGCCAAGCTGGTGGACGACTACGGCTTCGACGCGGCCTTCAACTACAAGGACGGCCCGGTCGCCGAGCAGCTGGCCCGGGTCGCCCCGGACGGCATCGACCTCTACTTCGACAACGTCGGCGGCGAGCACCTGGAGGCCGCGATCGGCGCGCTGGGCGTGCACGGCCGCGCGGTGCTCTGCGGTGCCATCGCCCAGTACAACGAGACCGCCGCGCCCGCCGCCCCGCGCAACCTCGCGCTGGCGATCGGCAAGCGACTGCGCCTGGAGGGCATGCTGGTGGGCGACCACGCGGCGCTTCAGCCGCAGTTCGTGGCCGAGGTGGCCGGCTGGCTGCAGTCCGGCGAGCTGCGCCCCGAGGAGACCGTGGTGGACGGTTTCGAGCACGCCGCCGAGGCCTTCCTCGACCTGCTGCGCGGCGTCAACACCGGCAAGATGGTCGTCCGCCTGGACGGCTGACCCCGCGTCAGGAGCCGCTGACCCGCCCCGCCGCCCGCCCGGGCCGCGGGGCGGTTCGCTTCGGAAGGTTCGCAGTCGGGCGCAGGAGATCCGGCCGCACTACCGCATTCCGGCCGGATCCGAAAGTGCGTCAGCCATCGTGCGGGACGGCGCGGTACGGTGGTCCCGCCTCGCGATGGGGCCGTTCGGGGGAGAGATCCGGCCGAGGGGTAGACCTCGTTGGGGATTCGACTAGCATTGAGCGAAAGCCTGTCCGTTTTGCTCAATTTAGTGGCTTAATGTCGGCTAACGTGGGTAACTGTGGATCAACTGCAGGCACGAGGCAGCTGGGGAAGGCGACCCTCGTCCACAGCCTGGAGGTCCCGGTGACGACACGTGGAGTTCTCTACATCCACTCCGCGCCCCGCGCGCTGTGCCCGCACGTCGAGTGGGCCGTCGCAGGGGTGCTCGGTGTGCGGGTGAGCCTGGACTGGATCCGCCAGCCGGCCGCGCCCGGGCACTGGCGGGCCGAGCTCTCCTGGCAGGGGGAGCCCGGTACGGCCTCGAAGCTCGCCTCCGCGCTGCGCGGCTGGCAGCTGATGCGGTACGAGGTCACCAGCGAGCCCTGCGCCACGGCGGAGGGGGAGCGGTACAGCAGCACACCCACGCTCGGCATCTTCCACGCCGTCACGGGCATCCACGGCGACATCCTGATCCCCGAGGACCGGCTGCGCGCCGTCCTGCTGCGGGCCCGTAGCGAGGGCGCCGACCTGGAGGCCGAGATCGCCCGGCTGCTCGGCAAGCCCTGGGACGACGAGCTGGAGCCGTTCCGGTACGCCGGCGAGGGGGCTCCGGTGCGCTGGCTGCACCAGGTGGTCTGATCCGGCCGGACGCGACCGGACCGGTGGCACGACGAAGGGGCCGGCGCTCTCGGGGAGAGCGCCGGCCCCTCGCGGTGCGTTGGGTCAGCGGGTGCGGAAGGCCAGCACCACGTTGTGGCCGCCGAAGCCGAACGAGTTGTTCAGCGCCGCGATCCGGCCCTCGGGCAGCGTGCGGGCCTCGCCGCGCACGATGTCCGCGTCCACGTCGTCGTCCAGCTCCTCGACGTTGATGGTCGGCGGGGCGATCCGGTGGTACAGCGCCAGCACGGTGGCGACGGTCTCGATGCCGCCGGCGCCGCCCAGCAGGTGGCCGGTCATCGACTTGGTCGCCGAGATGGCGATGTGGTCGAGGTCGTCGCCGAGCTCCTTGCGCAGCGCCTTCAGCTCGGCGGTGTCACCCTGCGGGGTCGAGGTGGCGTGCGCGTTGACGTGCACGATCTCGGCCTTGTCCAGGGTGTTGCGCTCGAACAGGTCGGCCAGCGCGCGGGCCACGCCGGCGCCGGTCGGCTCGGGCTGGGCGATGTGGTGGGCGTCCGAGGACAGGCCCTGGCCCACGGCCTCGCAGTAGATCCGGGCGCCGCGCGCCTCGGCGTGCTCGACCGACTCCAGCACGACCACGCCGGCGCCCTCGCCCAGCACGAAGCCGTCGCGGGCCTTGTCGTACGGGCGGGAGGCGCGCTCGGGCTCGTCGTTGTTCTTCGACATCGCCATCATGTTGGCGAAGGCGGCGATCGGCAGCGGGTGGACCGCGGCCTCGGTGCCGCCGGCCACCACGACGTCGGCGCGGCCGCTGCGGATCATCTCGATCGCGTAGCCGATCGCCTCGGCGCCGGAGGCGCAGGCGGAGACGGGGGTGTGCACACCCGCGCGGGCGCCGACCTCCAGACCGACGTTGGCCGCCGGGGAGTTGGGCATCAGCATCGGGACGGTGTGCGGGGAGACCTTGCGGGCGCCCTTCTCCTTCAGCACGTCGTACTGGTCGAGGAGGGTGGTCACGCCGCCGATGCCGGAGGCGATGACGGCGCCCAGGCGCTCGGGGGCGAGCTTGGAGGACTCGTCGGTGGCCGGGGTCTCGTAGCCGGCGTCGGCCCAGGCCTCGCGGGCGGCGATCAGCGCGAACTGCGCGGAGCGGTCCAGCTTGCGGGCCAGCGGGCGCGGCAGGATCTCGCCCGGCTCGATCGCGGTGCGCGCGGCGATCTTGACCGGCAGCTCCTCGGCCCACTCCTCGGTCAGGGCCGCCACTCCGGAGCGCCCGGCGACCAGGTTCTCCCAGGTGGTGGCGGCGTCGCCGCCCAGCGGCGTGAAGGCGCCGATACCCGTGACGACCACGGTACGGTTTTCAGCGGTCACTGGTTTCTTCTTCTCTCACGTTGTGCGGGGTCGGCGGCGAGCCGAGGAAGGGTCCGGCCGGGCGCCCGGTGGGGCGTCCCGGCCGGCGGGTCGGCCGGCTCGGGGAGCCGGACCGACGGTCAGCCGTCCGGTGCGGAGGGCACGTCGGACGCGCTGTGCGGATCGAACGGGTCGATCGCTCAGCTGTTGGCGATGATGTAGTCCACCGCGTCGCCGACGGTCTTCAGGTTCTTGACCTCGTCGTCCGGGATCTTGACGTCGAAGCGCTCCTCGGCGGCCACGACGACCTCGACCATGGACAGCGAGTCGACGTCCAGGTCGTCGGTGAAGGACTTGTCGAACTCGACGTCCTCGGTCGGGATACCGGCGATCTCGTTGACGATCTCGGCGAGACCTTCCAGGACCTCGGCCTTGTCCTTAGCCATACTGGCTACTCCTCTTCGGTGTTGAGCGCGTCCGACCGGCGGCCGGACGCAGGCTTTTTGGAACGGATGGGGCGAAACGCGCCTAGGGGAGCGTAACGACTGCCGCGGCATAGACGAGACCCGCCCCGAACCCGATGATCAGCGCCAGGTCGCCGCTGCGGGCCTCACCGCTCTCCAGCATGCGCTCCATCGCCAACGGGATGGAGGCCGCGGAGGTGTTGCCGGTCTCGGAGATGTCGCGGGCGACCGGGACCGTGTCGGGCAGCTTCAGGGCCTTGATCATGGCGTCGGTGATGCGCATGTTGGCCTGGTGCGGGATGAACGCGCCGAGCTGGTCGGCGGTGATCCCGGCGGCGTCCAGCGCCTGCTGGGCCACCTTGGCCATCTCCCACACCGCCCAGCGGAAGACCGCCTGGCCCTCCATCCGCAGGGCCGGCCACCGGGCCTCCTCGCCCGCGCCGTTGACCGCGTCGGGCTTGGCGAAGGCGGTGTCCCAGGCGTGGGTCTGCGAGATGACGTTCGACTGCGAGCCGTCCGAACCCCAGATCACCTTGCCGATGCCGGGAGTGTCGGAGGGGCCGACGATCGCGGCGCCGGCGCCGTCGCCGAAGATGAACGCGGTCGAGCGGTCCGACTGGTCGGTCAGGTCGCTGAGCCGCTCGACACCGATGACCAGCACGTACTCGGCGTTGCCGCCGCGGATCATGCCGTCGGCCAGGCCCAGGCCGTAGCCGAAGCCGGCGCAGGCGGCCGAGATGTCGAAGGCGGGGGCCTTGCCGGCGCCCAGCCGCTCGGCGATCTCGGTGGCGATCGCCGGGGTCTGCTTGAGGTGCGAGACGGTCGCGACGATCACGCCGCCGATCTGGTCGGGGGAGATCCCGGCCTGCGCGATCGCCTTGCCGGCGGCCTGCACCGACATCTCGGCGACGGTCTCCTCGGGGCCGGCCCAGCGGCGCTCGGCGATCCCGCTGCGGGTGCGGATCCACTCGTCCGAGGAGTCGATCCACTCCAGCACCTCGGCGTTGGGGATCACCCGGACCGGGCGGTAGCCGCCCACCCCGAGGATGCGCGAGAACTGCGCGCCGGTGGCCGGGCGGATCTGCGGCTTGCTCATGCCTCGTTCTCCTGATCCGACCCGCCGTGCTCCTCGACCAGGGCACGGGCCTTGTCGAGGTCGGCGGGGGTCTTGAGGGCAAGCGTGGCCACACCCTTGAGGTTGCGCTTGACCAGTCCGGTGAGGGTGCCCGCGGGGGACAGTTCGATGACCGCGGTCGCGCCCAGCTGCCCCAGGGTCTCCATGCAGAGGTCCCAGCGGACCGGGTTGGAGACCTGCGACACCAGCCGGCTCAGCACCTCGGCGCCGGTGGTGACGACACCGCCGTCCTTGTTGGAGACGTAGCGGACCTGGGGGTCGGCCACGGTCAGGGTCGGGGCCAGCTTGGCCAGCCGCTCGACACCCGGGGCCATGTGCTCGGTGTGGAAGGCGCCGGCCACCTTCAGGGCGATCAGCTTGGCGCCGGCCGGCGGGTCCGCCTTCAGCGCCTCCAGCTGGGCCAGCGTGCCGGCGGCGACGATCTGGCCGCCGCCGTTGTTGTTGGCCGCGGTCAGGCCGTGCTCGGCCAGCTTCGCCGCGACGGCCTCCGGATCGCCGCCGAGCACGGCGATCATGCCGGTCTCGGTGACGGCCGCGGCCTCGGCCATCGCCTGGCCGCGCTCACGGACGAAGGCCAGCGCGTCGCGGGCGTCGAGCACCCCGGCACCGGCGGCGGCGGTGATCTCACCGACGCTGTGGCCGGCCACGGCGCCGACCAGCTTGCGGGCGGCGTCCTCGTCCGGGAACAGCTCACGCGCGGTCATCAGGCCGGCGGCGACCAGCAGCGGCTGGGCGACGGCGGTGTCCTTGATCTCCTCGGCGGACGCCTCGGTACCGGCGTGCACCAGGTCGAGCCCGGCGACCTCCGACCAGCCACGCAGGCGGTCGGCGACACCGTCGAGCTCCAGCCAGGGGCTGAGGAAACCGGGGGTCTGAGCACCCTGTCCAGGGGCGACGATTACGAGCACGGTTCAACCCTCTCTCGCCAGGCGCCCGGGGGCGGGTAGGCGACGGTAACGAAGAAAACCATCCGGGATTGTAAGGTCCCTACATCGGGCTCAACTCGGCTCCCCGGCGGCGCTCAGCCGACCGAGGGCCAGTGCGATCCGCAGCGTGAATGCCGAACGTACGTCGGACGGGGCGTACCCCGTGACGTCGGTCACACGTCGAAGCCGGTAGCGCACCGTATTGGGGTGGACGAAGAGCATCCGGGCCGCACCCTCCAGCGAGGACGCCTGCTCCAGGTAGACGCTCAGCGTCTCCAGCAGCGCTGAACCGGCCTCGTCCAGCGGTGTGTAGATCTCCTCCACCAGCTGGCGGCGGGCCGCCAGGTCGCCGGCCAGCGCCCGCTCGGGCAGCAGGTCGTCGGCGAGCACCGGGCGGGGGGCGTCCGGCCAGGCGGCGCAGGCCCGCAGACCGGCCGCGGCGGCGTGCGCCGAACGGGTCGCCGAGAGCAGGTCCGGCACGGTCGGGCCGACCACCACCGGGCCCGGCGCGAACTGGCCGATCAGCGCCCGGGCCGCGTGCACCGGTTCCTTGTCCCCGCCGACCACCACCACCAGGCGCTTGCCCAGCACCCCGGTCAGCACGTGCAGCTTCGCGTACCGGGCGGCCCGGCGGATCGCCTCGACCACCAGCTCGCTGTCGCCGTCCGGCGCGCTGCCCATCACCACCCGGACCTGGCTCGGCTGGCCCCAGCCGAGTGCCGCGGCCCGGGACAGCACGCCCTCGTCCGCGTCACCGGACAGCAGCGAGTTGACGACCAGCGCCTCCAGCCGGGCGTCCCACGCGCCGCGCGCCTCGGCGGCCTGGGCGTAGACCTGGGCGGTGGCGAAGGCGATCTCGCGGGCGTAGACCAGCACCGACTCGCGCATGTCCGCCTCGTCGCCCGGTGCGGCCACCTCCTCGATGGCCTCCTCCATCACCTCGATCGTGGTGCGGATCAGCTCGACGGTCTGGCGCAGGGTGATCGCCCTGGTCAGCTCGCGGGGGGCGGTGCCGAAGACGTCGGTGGAGATCGCCTGCGCGGTGTCCGGGTGGCGGTACCACTCGGTGAAGGCGGCGATGCCTGCCTGGGCGACCAGGCCGATCCAGGAGCGGTGCTCCGGCGGCATCCGGCGGTACCAGCCGAGCTGGTCGTCCATCCGCGAGATCGCGGCGGTGGCCAGCTTGCCGGAGGACTTCTCCAGCCGCTTGAGCGTCGCCGCGCGGCGCTCGGCGCGCTCGGCGGCGTTTCTGCGCTCCTGGGCGGTCAGCCGGGGCGCCGAGCGGCCGGGTCGGTCGCGGCCGGGCTTGGGTGCGGGGCCCTTCCCGGTCGGCTCGGGTGTGGGGGTGGGTTCGCTCTTGGCGTTCGCGGAGGCGGCTGGCACAAGGACAAGACTGCCTCACCCGAGTGACTGCTCGTGCACAACCCCCGGCGGACCGGCACGGTGGCAATGGTCACAGTCGGGAGTGGCCGCGCTACCGTGGGGCCCGTGACCGACGCCGCCGCCCGCCCCCGAGCCGACCAGCGCCGCACCGCCGAGCGCTACCTCTCCACCCCGGCCGAGGGTGTCGAGACCCGCCACGCGTTCTCCTTCTCCGGGCACTACGACCCGAGGAACACGCACTTCGGCGCGCTGCTCGCGTGCAACGAGGAACTCCTCGCCCCGGGCGCCGGGTTCGAGGAGCATCGGCACCGGGACACCGAGATCCTCACCTGGGTGCTGGAGGGCGCGCTGGCGCACCGGGACTCGCACGGCCACAGCGGGGTGGTCCGCCCCGGGATGGTTCAGCACCTCAGCGCGGGCTCCGGGGTCAGCCACACCGAACGCAACGTCGGCGGCGCCGAGGGCCCGGTCCGCTTCGTCCAGATGTGGCTCCAGCCGGACGTGTTCGACGCGCCCCCGGCGTACGGTCTGCGCCGGGTGGAACCGGCCGACGGCGGGTTGACGCTGCTCGCCTCCGGGCTCGACCGCGACGCCGGTGCCGACACCCTGCGGCTGCGCCGCAGCGACGCCGCGCTCTGGCTGGCGACCGCGGGGCCGTGGCAGCCGCTGCCCCGACTGCCGGACGCCCCCTGGCGATACGCCCACCTGACGGCCGGTGCGCTCGGCTACCGGACGGTGCCCGGGCCGAAGGGCGAGGGCCGCTCGATGGCGCCGGGGGACAGCGTGCGGATCACCGGCGAGGCCTTCGTCGACCCGACGGCCGGGGAGGCCGGCGCGCAGCTCCTGCTCTGGGAGATGTACTCGCCGGTCTCGTACGGCTGAGTGCTGCGTTCTAGCGCAGCTCGGCGAGGACGGCGTCGCTGAGCTGCGGCCAGACCTCGGCGGCCCACGGGCCGAAGTCCTGGTCGGTGAGCGCGACGCAGGCCACGCCCGCCTCCGGGTCGACCCACAGGAAGGTGCCGGACTGGCCGAAGTGGCCGAAGGTGGCCGGGGAGTTGGTGGTGCCGGTCCAGTGCGGCGCCTTGCCGTCGCGGATCTCGAAGCCGAGACCCCAGTCGTTCGGGCGGCGGTGCCCGAACCCGGGCAGCACGCCGCTGGTGCCCGGGAAGGCGACCTCGCGGGTGGCCCGGCGGAGCGTGGACGGGTCCAGCAGCTTGGGGGACTGCAGCTCGGCGGCGAAGCGGACCAGGTCCGCGACGGTGGACAGGCCGCCGGCGCCGGCCGGGGACTTGTGCGCGGTGTTGATCAGGGTGTCGTGCATGCCCAGCGGCTGGAAGACCGCCTCGGCGACGTACCGGGAGAACTCGATCCCGGCGGCCGTGGCGAGCGCGGCCGCCAGCGCGTCGAAACCCGCGTTGGAGTACAGCCGGCGCTTGCCCGGCTCGCCGAACACCCGGTCCTCGTCGAAGCCCAGGCCGGAGGTGTGCGCGAGCAGGTGGCGCACGGTCGAGCCCGCGGGCCCGGCCGGGTCGTCCAGCTCGAAGACGCCCTCCTCGACCGCGACCAGCGCGGCGTACGAGGTGAGCAGCTTGGTCACCGAGGCCAGCGGGAACAGGTGCCGCTGCGGCCCGTGCGCGCCCAGCACCGCGCCGTCCGCCCCCCGGACCACGGCCGCCGCGGCACGGGGCACCGGCCAGTTGTCGATCATCCGCAAGCTCTCCATGCGCCCGACTCTAGTCGGAAGCGGATTGGGGGTACCTCCCGGCCGGAGGCTGGGGGAGGGTGGCGTGAGCACCCGGATGGAAGGCTTGCTTGGAGTGCACTCCAACTCGTTAGCGTCGTTGTCACCGCTCACCACAGGGGGAACCGATCATGGCCACGCTCGCGCCCGTTGAGCTCGACCTGCGGAGCTGTACCGAGGTGTACAGCCGCCCGGTCGGCGATCCGGACCGGACGCCCCGGCACACCATCAGCGAGGTCGCGGCGGCCAGCGGACTGACCGCCCACACCCTGCGCTGGTACGAACGGATCGGCCTGCTCGACCCGGTCGACCGCGCGGCCGGTGGCCAGCGCCGCTACAGCGACGCCGACCTGCACCGGCTGGCCTTCCTCGGCCGGCTGCGGCTGACCGGCATGCCGGTGGCCGACATGCTCCGGTACGTGGAGATGGCCCGCCAGGGTGAGCGGACCTTCGAGGCGCGCCGGCAGCTGCTGGTCGACCAGCGCGAGGAGGTCCGGCAGCGGATCGCCGACCTCCAGGCCACCCTCGCCGTCCTCGACTACAAGATCGACCTGTACGCCGGGCGGATCGCCGCCGCCGACGGGCCGGCGATCTGCCACCACGACTAGCCCGCCACGATCAGCCAGCAGAGAGAAGAAGCAGAGCGCATGACCGTCCCCGCCCTTCCCACCGCGCAGCTCGGCACCGACGGCCCGACCGTAGGAGTCCAGGGTCTCGGCTGCATGGGCATGAGCGACTTCTACGGCCCGACCGACCCGGCCGAGGCGCTCGCCACCCTGGACGCCGCCCTGGCGGCCGGCGTCACCCTGTACGACACCGCCGACGGTTACGGCTTCGGCCGCAACGAGGAGTTCATCGGCCCCTTCGTCCGGGCCAACCGCGACCGGGTGGTGCTCGCCACCAAGTTCGCGCTCGTCCGCAAGGAGGAGGACCCGGGCTACCGGGGCATCAGCAACGACCCGGCGCACATCCGGACCGCCGTGGACGCCTCGCTGCGCCGCCTCGGCGTGGACGTGATCGACCTCTACTACATGCACCGGCGCGACCCGGCGGTGCCGCTGGAGGACTCGGTCGGCACCATGGCCGAGCTGGTCAAGGCGGGCAAGGTGCGCCACCTCGGCCTGTCCGAGGTGACCGGCGCGGAGCTGCGCGAGGCGCACGCGATCCACCCGATCGCCGCCGTGCAGTCCGAGTGGTCGGTGTTCGCCCGGGACGTCGAGCGTTCGCTGGTGCCGGCCGCGGCCGAGCTGGGCATCGCCTTCGTGCCGTACTCGCCGCTCGGGCGGGGCTTCCTGACCGGTGCCTTCGCGGCCGCCGAGCAGCTCGCGGCGGACGACGTCCGGCGCACCCAGCCGCGCTTCACCGGCGACAACGCGGCGGCCAACACCGAACTGCTGGCGCCGCTGCGGGAGATCGCGTCGGCGCGCGGGGTGAGCCTGGCGCAGGTCGCGCTGGCCTGGGTGCACCAGCGGGCCGAGGTGCACGGCCTGACGGTCGTGCCGATCCCGGGCACCCGTCGGCGGGAGCGGCTGGCCGAGAACACCGCGGCCGCGACGCTGCGCCTGGACGACGCCGAACTCGCCCTGCTGGAGCCGGTGTCGGGCCGGGTGGCGGGCGAGCGCTACTCCGACATGGCGTTCACCCAGGTCGGGCGCGAGTAGCCCGGCCGGGCGGGGCCGGTGAGCGGTGTCGTACCGCTCGCCGGCCCCGTCGGCCTGCCGGTGGACGGGCCGGGATCAGACCGCGCGGCCCAGGAAGGCGGCGAGGCGGGTGTGCACGTCGGCGTCCTCGGAGACCGGCTGCACCGCTTCGAACGGGACCGGACCGCCGCGCTGCTCGGCCGGGAGGACGGCCTGGGCGATGGCCAGCGCGGTGTGCGACAGGCCCTCGTCCAGCTGGAACCCGGTGTCGAGGGTCCGGGCGATGTCCCAGGAGTGGGTGACGACCTCCATCACGTAGCCGCCGAGCGCGATCTGGCCGGGCACGACACCCCAGGGCGCGTGGGTCGGGCGCTCCAGCTTGGCGTCGTCGGCCCAGGCGGCGGCGACCCGGGCGCGGGCCCGCTCCAGGGCGGCCGGCCAGGCGTCGTCGGCCTGGTCCACGATGCCGGGCAGGACGTCGTCGGCCCAGCCGCCCTCACCCATGTACGCACAGCGGTGGACGCCGCCGACCACGTGGTTGAGCAGCTGCCGCAGCGTGAACTCGGTGCAGGGGGTGGGGCGGTCGAGCGCCTCCGGGGTGACCTCGGCGAACAGCTTCTCCAGCTGGCCGAGGGCGAGCAGGTACTGCGGGCGCGGGTCCTGGTGGTTGGTCATGGGTCGTCAGCTCCCTTATGGCGGAACGGGTTTCGTCCTCGGAGAGCAATCTCCCAGTAAAACCTGACAACCGCCGTCAGGATTTCTGGGATTCTTCCGTCATGAAGGCCGACCGCCTGCTCTCGATCCTGCTCCTGCTCCAGACCCGCGGCCGGGTGCCCGCCACCGAACTGGCCGACCGGCTGGAGGTGTCCGTCCGCACCATCTACCGGGACGTGGAGTCGCTCTCCGCCGCCGGCGTGCCGGTGTTCACCGAACGCGGCCGGCACGGCGGCATCAGCCTGCTGCCCGGCTACCGCACCGACGTCACCGGGCTGACCGCGGACGAGGCCCGCGCGCTGTTCGTCCTCTCCGCCCAGGGCGCGCACAGCGACCTCGGGCTGGACGGCGCGCTCGGCTCGGCGCTGCGCAAGGTGATGGCCGCGCTGCCGGCCCCGCACCGCCCGGCCGCCGAGCGGATCAGCGAGCGGATCCTGGTCGACCCGGCCCGCTGGAACCAGTCGTCCGCGACGGGTTGGCCCGCCGGTGGGCCGGACCTGGGTGAGCTGCAGTACGCCGTCTTCGCCGACCGGCGGCTGCGGCTGCGCTACCGGCACAGCGGCACGCCCGCGCCGGTGGAGTACCTGGTCGATCCGTACGGCCTGGTGAGCAAGGCCGCGGTCTGGTACCTGGTGGCCGACCTGCACGGCGAGCCCCGGCTGTTCCGGGCCGACCGGGTGCTGGTCGCCGAGACCATCGAGGAGCCGGTGCGCCGCCGCCCCGGGGTGGGGCTGGCCGCCGTCTGGGGGGTGCTGCGCGAGCAGGTGGAGCGGCTGCCGAAGGAACTTCCGGTGCGGGTGCGGGTCCGGCGCGGGCGGCTGGACATGTTCGTCCGGATCCACGGCGGGCGGGTCACCGCCCAGCCCCCGAGCCCCTGCGCCGGGCCGGTCGAGGAGTGGGTCGAGGTGGCGATGGCCTTCCCGTCCGCGGCGGCCGTCCGCGCGCTGCTCGCCTTCGGCGCGGAGGTCGAGGTGCTCTCCCCGCCCGCCGCCCGGCGGGAGCTGGCCCGGGCGGCGGCGGAGGCCCTGCGTCTCTACGAGTAGCGGTTCAGGAGCCGGAGGTCTGCCGGACGACGTCCTGGTAGCGGCCGAGCGAGATCGCCGCGAAGTTGTGCAGG
This sequence comes from Kitasatospora sp. NPDC097643, assembly GCF_040302625.1. NCBI lineage: Bacteria > Bacillati > Actinomycetota > Actinomycetes > Kitasatosporales > Streptomycetaceae > Kitasatospora > Kitasatospora sp. NPDC097643. The sequence continues at coordinate 49,190 of NZ_JBEOSA010000029.1, forward strand.
CTGTCGGTGCCCTCGGCGAAGTAGCCGTTGTGCCCGGAGGAGCGGGCCGAGGAGATCTGCTCGGAGCCGAAGCCGCTCGAGGTCGGGTCGGCGCCGTGGCCGAGGCCGCCGACCTCCAGGTACGGGACGTTGCCGATCCAGTCGCTGGGGTTGCGGGTGGCCCAGACGTGCACGCCGGAGCCCAGTTCGCTGGTGCTCTGCACGCCCATGCCGGGGCTGCCGAACACCATCATGTCCGTGACGCCGGAGGTGTCGGAGGGCGAGGCGGCCGCGCGCGGGATCTCGGGGGCGGCGTTGCCGCACACCACCGAGCCGTACGAGTGGCAGAGCAGCGCCGGGGGCGCGTCCGGCCGGGTGGTCTCGTGCAGCCCGGCCAGCAGTCGCTGCAACCGGGGCGCGGCGACGTCGGCGAGCCGGGAGGTGACGGCGTCCGGGCCGAGGCCGGACGGGGTGACGTAGCCGGTCCAGGCGATCACCGCGGTGCGGGTGCCCGGGTCCTGCCGCTGCTCCTCGGCGAACAGCGCGCGGGCCATCCCGGCCGGGCCGCGCAGCGGTTCGGCCGACTGGTCGAAGTGGCCGAGGTCGGCGTCCGAGCCGGGGACGATGACGGAGATCCGCTCGGCGTCCGCGAGGTCGCCCCACACCTCGGTGATCAGGCCGCGGCCGCGCGGGTCGAAGGCCAGGATCTGGCGGTCGGGGGCGAGCAGGTGCGCGACGTCGTTGGCGCGGGAAACGGCCAGGTCGCGGGTTTCGGAGTCGAGCTTCTGGTCGGTGGACCGGGCGAGGGCGCGGTCGCGTTCGGCGGTCAGCGCGATCTTGTTGGCGCGGTAGCGCAGGTCCAGCGGGGCGCCGTCGTAGTTGCCGACGACCAGCGGGTAGTCCTTGATCAGCCGGTCCAGCTCGGTGGGGGCGAGCGAGGCGAAGAACTCGGCCGCGGCGGCCGGGCTGGTGGTGGCCGGGTCGGGCAGGGTGCGGCCGAAGGAGTGGTCCTGGACCCAGGCGGCGCTGCCGGCCGGGGGCGTGGAGATCGCCAACTGCTCGGTGGAGGCCGCCGCCTGGGCGGCCGCCGCACCGGCGTCGACGAGCACGGCGCAGCCCGCGAACGCTCCGATCAGTACCCGCTTCCACCGTCGACCGATGCGCACCGCACCAACTCCCTCGGGCCCGTCACCGTTTCGCGGGCGGTGCCCGGAGGGTGCGAAATTCGACTGCCAACTTCCTGCGCAAGCCTAGAGGTCACAGGAGGGTGACGGACCCGACCAAACTGTGGGATGGATCACATGAACCGGGGGTGTCGCCCCGACGTCCCTCCGTGGTCCGGGGCCTGTCCTAGGGCCCGTCCTGGGCGTCGAACTCCCGGACCAGCCGCTTGGGCGCCGTCCGCCGCCACGCCTCGGTCACCAGGTCGTGCAGCTCCTCCGGGTCGACGAGGTCCAGCCGGACGCTGACCCAGCCGTGCCGGCCGACGTACGGGGCGGCGGAGAACACCTCGGGCTCGGCGGCGAGCAGTTCGGCCTGGTCCTCCGGGGAGGCCTTGACGGTGACGCTCCCGCCGCCCGGCGCGCCCATCGCGAAGATCTTGCCCCGCACCCGCAGGGTCTCGATGTCCCAGGTCGGCTCCTGCGCGGCCTCCGGCAGGGCCAGGGCCATCGCGCGGAACTCGTCGAACGTCACCATGACGGCAGGTTAGGGCACGCCACCGACACCGCACGCCGCCGACAGCCCGCCCCCGGTGCGCGCGCGGGCGCACCGGGGGCGGGTTCCCTAGGCCGGGCCCTGAGGCCGGGTCAGAGCAGCGAGGCCCAGGCGTCGCAGGAGCGGTCACCGGCGACCAGGCGGTCCGGGTGGCCGCTGCCGTCGGCGACCGAGATCCGGCGGTAGCTCTGGCCGGAGAACACCCAGAACTCGCTGAGGCCGCCGACCCGCTGCCGGTCCGGGACGGGCAGGAAGCAGTCCACCCGGCTCAGGCCGTTCAGCGAGCCCCACTGGGAGAGCTCCCGGTCGGTGCGTTCGACCACGTCGGTGTGGGCGGAGCCGTCGGCGACCGAGACCAGCCGGTAGCGCTGGCGGCCGCCGCTGGTGTGGAACACCCAGTACCAGCTCTTGCCGCCGACCCGCTGCTGGTCGGGGACGGGCAGCCAGCAGTCCACCCGCTCGACGCCGCTGAGCGAGCCCCAGGCGCCGAGGTCGCGGTCCGAGCGCTCCAGGGTGCCGGAGTGCCGGCCGCCGCAGGTGATCGAGACGACCCGGTACTGCTGGCGGCCGTTGCTGCTGTGGAACACCCAGTACCAGCTCTTGCCGCCCGGGTTCTGTAGGTCGGGCATCGGCAGGATGCAGTCGATCCGGCTGACGCCCTGGAAGCAGGGGTGGCTGCCGAGCGGGGAGTCGCCCTTGACCGTGCGGTCGGTGTGGGCGGAGCCGTCGGCGACCGAGATCTTCCGGTACCGGTCGCCGTGGCCGACCCAGTACTGGCTCTGGCCGTCGCGCCGGAACTGGTCCGGGACGGGCAGGTACTCGTCGCACGGGTAGGCCTTGCCCTGCGGGACCGGGGTCTGGCCGCCCTGCTGGCCCTGCTCCTGGGTCTGGCCGGATCCGCCGGTGAGCCGCCCCTCGGAGAGCGCCTTCAGGGTGCTGATGGACGGCATGAAGGCGTAGACCGAGCCGGTGGTCTGGACGAACTGCTCGAAGCTCAGCGGGGTGTGCTTGATCGACCCGTCCTGGTCCCGGCTCTCGTAGTCGACGTCGGGCGCCTCCTGGGTGACCGGGTCCTTGCCGGGCTGCGGGGTGCGACCGGGCGGGAAGTTCGGCTCGTCCATCCAGTCGGCCTGGATGAACTCGAACTGCCGCGCGATGTCCGCCTGGTAGCAGATGAAGAGCAGGCCGCGCGGGTCGTCGGGGCCGCCCGGACCCTCCGAGGCCGGGTCGAACGGGTGCCCGTACGGGGTGCCGCGGCGCATGATCCGCCGGCCGTCCAGGACCGCGGCGTCGAGCGGCGGGTTGCTGGGGGTGGGCGCCTGGAGCCCGGCGCGCGGGCTGGTCTTGCGCAGGTGCGACCAGAGCGGGGTGACCAGGCCCTCCAGGTCGTCCCGGAAGTCGAAGTCGTTGTCGTTGGACGACGTCGGGTCGTTCGGGGTGTCCGCGAGCTGGTGCTTGCAGACCGGGGCGCCGGAGCGCCAGCGGCCGACCAGCCGGGCGGCCAGCCACTCGGCGGTGGCGCTGTCCGGAACGGCCTTGGCCCGCTTGAGCTCCCGCAGTTTGAGCGAGACCTGCGACCACCAGCCGGGGACGTCCTGGGCGAGCCGGCGGACCACCTGGAAGGAGCCGTTGCGGCACCACTCGGGGAAGTCGGTGAAGCTGCCGGGCGCCGGCTCCTCGCCGCAGACGAACTCGCCGGCCGGGATGATCCGGCTGCCCGGGTGGCCCTCGACCTCGTCCGGCCTGGTCGCGCTGGGCCGGTCGAAGAAGCGGACGCCGGGCTCGCTGATGCCGTCCTTGAAGCCGAAGTGCTCCTTGCCGCGGCGGCTGCCCTCCAGCGTCTTGGCGTTCTGCTGGAAGACGATCAGGATCCGCGCCTCGGCGGCGGCGATCCGCTGGGCCTCGATGGCCGCGCTCAGGTCGTCCTCGCTGTCCGCGGAGATCTTGAGCACCGCGTGGATCGGCTGGTTCTTTCCGTTGCCGAACAGCCAGTTCTCCGGGGAGTTGTCCCCGGTGTCGCCGAGCGCGCCGGCCCGGGCGGCCGAGCCCTCCTTGAACGCCTCCAGGCCGCTGCCGACCGGCGCCGGGGTCTGCCCGAACGGGTCGGTGCCGGAGAGCACGCGCAGGCCCTCGTGGGTGAAGCTGATGCCCAGCCAGGTGGCGGTCAGTGTCCTCGGGTCGTCACCGCCGGAGGTCTTGCGAGCCTCGCTGAACGCCTCGTTGAACGCGGCGACCTGGCGGGTGGTGGAGATCTGCGGGGTGAGCCGGCGCAGCCACTCGCGGGCCCGGGGGGCGTCCTCGAACTTGAGGAACAGCAGGGTGATGTTGTCCTTCTTGAAGCCGGCGATGATGTCGCCCTGGATCTCGTCGCTCTCGCGCAGTCGCAGATCCGCTGCCATGGGTGGTCCTTTCGGGGTCGGGGGAGGGGATCAGGCGGAGGGGCCGAGCTGGACCCACTGCGCGACGCTGGGCACGCCCTGGTCGCTGAGCAGGAAGAGCATGTACCAGCCGGGCGGTGCGGCCTTGGCGTCCGGTGGGGCCTGGAGTTGCAGCCGGTTGCCGGCCCGGCTGGTGATCCGTAGGTCGATGTGCCGCTGGCTGGTGTTGACCGAGTGGGTGGAGGTGGTGGGCGACAGCAGCACGGCCTTGCTCGCCAGCCCCGGGGTCGGGGTGCTGACCAGGAACGTCCGGTCGTAGCCGACCGGCGTGGTGGGCGTGTTGGTCAGCTGGGGCCGGTCGCCCTGGTGCAGGTACGCCGGCTCGTAGATCTCGATGGTGCCGTTCATGGTGACCGGGCCGGTCGTCCCGGGGACGCCGCTCACCGTGCCGTTGATGTCCGGGTTGTTGGCGATCTGCTGGAGCTCGTCGCCGGTCACCATGACCCGTCCGTCGGGCAGCACCACGGCGTTGGAGTGGTAGCCGCGCGGCAGCCGCTGGACCGGGCCGAGCTTCCAGTTGCCCTGGCCGTCCCGCAGCTCGACCTGGCGGTACTTGAGGTCGGCGTTCGGGTTGTACGGGCCGTTGCCGTAGTCGCGGATGTCGTACGCGCCGTTGACGGTCATCAGCTTGCCGTCGGGCAGCAGGATGGTGTCGTCCTGGGTGCGGCCGAAGGCGCGGGACTTCTCGGCGGTCCAACTGCCGTTGGAGAAGCGCAGGGTGCTCGGGTTGTCGCGGTCGCCGCCGAGGATCAGCGCGGAGTCCGGGCCGTTGACGCCGCCGGGCAGCGGGACGGCGGAGCCGTAGTTGCGCTTGCGTCCGTCCGGGCGGGCGAGCAGGTCGCTGCGGGTCTCGGCGACCGGGTCGAACTTCCACTGCTGGTGGGCCTCGCGGCCGAAGGCGTAGACGTTGCCGTCGTTGAGCGAGAACAGGTGCGGGTAGTCCAGGGTGAACGGGGCGTCCGCCCTGAACCGGTCCACCGGGGTGTTCCTCGGGGTGTCGGTCCTCGCCGTCGGGACGGGGTAGCCCTTGGCGGGGAAGCGCTCGACGACGGGGGTGGGGGTGCCCCAGCCGATTTCGGACTGGCCGGACATGATCAGCTGCCGGCCGTCGGCGCCGGTCACCACCGAGGGGTACCAACGGCCGACCGCCATGTCGGGGTTGCGGGTCCAGGTCTCGGTCCACGGGTCGAAGATCAGCGAGAGCTTGGCGCCGGTGCCGCCGTTGCCGCCCAGGTTGCCGCCGAAGACGCCGAGCATGCCGTTGGGCAGGAAGGAGTGGCCGGAGCAGAAGAACGGGGCCGGGCGCTGCTCGTTCAGGCCGTCCGGCATGTCGACGAGCGGCGGGGTGACCTGCTTGTAGGCGTCCTTGCCGGTGCCCTTGGCCGGGTCCCAGAGGAAGGCGCGGCCGGCGTTCTCCTTGCCGGTGGTCTGGGTGGGGGCGGGCTCCTTCTCCGGGTTGGTCTCGATCCGTTCGAAGGAGAACAGCAGCACCTTGCCGGTCGGCAGCAGGGCCACGTGGTCGCCGAAGTCGGGGGAGGGGAAGTACTCGTTGAACTTCCCGAAGGTGGCCGGGTCGAAGGCGGCGTTGGTGCTGGTCTGGGAGGCCGTCAGCGCGTTCAGCCGGTTGGTGCGGGTGGTCTGCGGGTAGTCGCCGATGCCGCGGATGGCCGCGCGGGCCCGGGCGTGCTCCTCGGCGTGCTCGGGGCCGAGCGCGGCGACCTCGTCGTCCCGCAGTTCGGCCATCACCCGGGGGGAGGCGATGTGCGGGGTGAGGTCGCTCTGCCCGGGGGCGGTCGGCTCACCGTGGGCGGCGGCCGGGCCGACGGCGCCCAGCAGGGTGCCGGCGGTCACCGCGCAGACCACGGCGGTGGCGGACAGCCGGCGGCGGGCCCGCGGCCCGGGCTGTGGATGGGGTGGGGACACGGACATGGGACTCCTCTGGGGGAGGGAGGTGTGCGGGGGAGGGGGCGAATGCGGGCGGACGGGCCGTGGGCGGGCGCGGTCCAGCGGTGGTCGCCGACGGTGACAGGACATCACAGTGCGTGGTGCTTCGCATGCGGACACATCGCGGGGCGGGCGCGTGTCGGGGGTGCGTCCGGCGCGCCCCCGGAGACGCGCCGGAACAGCCGAAGGGGGCGTGGGCCATGTGGTCCACGCCCCCTTCGGGCGGGCGTTGTCCGGGGATCACCCGGAGAGGTGTCACCGGCCCGGCGCCACCGGGCCGGACTCGTGGGCCGGGGCGACCGTGCTCAGTGCTGCCAGTGGCCGGCCAGGGCCGGGCCGAGCTGGTCCAGGTGGCGGTCGATCAGGGCGATCATGGCCTCCGGGCCGGTGTCCTCGTGGTCGGGCGTCCAGGACAGGTGGGCGGCCCGCAGCACGCTGCCGAACGCGGCGGCCAGCACCCGGGGGCGCAGGTCCTGGTCCGGGTCGACGCCCTCGCGCTCGGCGAGCACCCGGACGATCACCCGCTCCTGCTCGGTGACCCGGCGCAGGTGGGCGGCGAGCAGGGTGGGGGTCTCCTCGATCATCCGCAGCAGCTCCAGCGCGCTGGTGACCGAGCCCGCGCCGGTGCGGTCGGCGGTGGCGAGGTCCCGCCAGGACTGGACGATCGAGGCGCGCAGGGCCTCGAACGGGCTCTCCCCGGCCGGGCGTTGGCGGACGCACTCGATGAAGTGGTTCTCGGCGTCGGCCATCACGGCGAGCGCGACCTCGTCCTTGTTGGCGAAGTAGCGGAAGAAGGTTCGCTGCGAGACGTCGACCGCGGCGGCGATCTCGTCGACGGTCGTCTCGGCGAAGCCCTGGCCCAGGAAGAGCTGGTGGGCGGCCTGCACCAGGGCGTCCCTGGTCTGCCGCTTCTTGCGTTCGCGCAGCCCGGGCAGCCGTCCGGTGGTGTCCGGGGCGGCGGGCGCGGCGGGGGTGTGGGCGGCGGCCATGGCGGGGCCTTCCGGGCGGTGGTGCGGGCGGGGTGCGGAGGTCAACCTTAGCGCTCTGCCAAATGTCAGCCTGGCGCAGAAGTCAGTGTTTGCCGAATGTCAGCAGCTGACATAATCTCCCGGAAGTGGCGTCCGCCGGGCCGGGTACTCGTGGGGACGGGTGGGCCGGGGCGCCACTTCCACGTTCCGTTCGCCGCCACGCCCCCGGAGGGCCCCCGATGAGCCAGTCCGTCGTCAGGAACACCAGGGCGGACGATCCGCCGCAGCAGCAGCCACCGGGCGGGGACGGTCTCAAGGGGCACCCCTGGCTGACCCTGCTCACCGTCGCGGTCGGCGTGATGATGGTCGCCCTGGACGGCACGATCGTCGCGATCGCCAACCCGGTCATCCAGGAGAAGCTGAGCGCGGCGCCCGCCGAGATCCAGTGGGTGACCAGCGGCTACCTGTTGGCGCTCGCCGTCTTCCTGATCACCGCCGGCAAGATCGGCGACCGCTTCGGCCACCGGAACACCTTCCTGGTCGGCGCGGTCGGCTTCGCCGCCACCTCGGCCGCGATCGGCTTCGCGGGCAACATCCAGACCGTGATCGCCTTCCGGGTCCTCCAGGGCCTGTTCGGCGCGCTGCTCCAGCCGGCCGCGCTTGGCTTGCTGCGCGGCGCCTTCCCGGCCGAGCGGCTGAACATGGCGATCGGCATCTGGGGCGGCGTGATCGGCGCCTCCACGGCGGCCGGTCCGATCGTCGGCGGTCTGCTGGTCGAGCACGTCAGCTGGGAGTCGGTCTTCTTCATCAACGTCCCGGTCGGCCTGCTCACCCTGGCCCTCGGCCTGTGGATCCTCCGCGACGTCCGGGCCGAGAAGGCCGCCAAGTCCTTCGACCTGCCCGGCATCGCGCTGCTCTCGGTGGCGATGTTCGCCCTGGTCTTCGGCATCATCAAGGCCCCCGAGTGGGGCTGGGGGGACCCGGCCACGCTGCTGCTCCTGGGCGGCGCGGTGGTGCTGATGGTGCTGTTCGCGCTCTGGCAGACCCGGGCGAAGGAGCCGCTGATCCCGCTCGGCCTGTTCCGCTCGGTGCCGCTGTCGGCGGGCACCCTGCTGATGGTCCTGATGGCCTTCGCGTTCTTCGGCGCGATCTTCTTCGTGACCTTCTACCTGCAGAACGTGCACGGGATGAAGCCGGTCGAGGCCGGGGTCCACCTGCTGCCGATGACCGGGATGATGATCGTCGGCTCGCCGCTGGCCGGCGTGGCGATCGGCAAGCTCGGCCCGCGGATCCCGATCGTGGCCGGCATGCTGATCACCACCACCGCGATGTACGGGATGTCCACCCTGGACACCGGCTCCGGTACCGGCGTGATGTCGCTCTGGTTCGTCCTGATGGGCCTCGGCATCAGCCCGGTCATGGTCGGCGCCACCGAGGTGATCGTCGGCAACGCCCCGCTGGAGCTGTCCGGCGTGGCCGGCGGCCTCCAGCAGGCCGCGATGCAGGTCGGCGGCAGCCTCGGCACCGCGGTACTGGGGGCGCTGATGGCCGCCAAGGTGACCGACGTGCTGCCCGGCAACTGGGCCAAGGCGGGCCTGCCGCCGGTCCAGGGCCCCGAGGCGGAGGGCCTGAACCAGGCCGCCCAGCTCGGCATCGCCCCGTCGGCCCCGGCGGGCACCCCGCAGCAGGCGGTGGACGCGATGGCCGGTGCCGTCCACGAGTCCTTCGTCAGTGGCATGTCGCTCGCCTTCGCGGTCGCCGCGGTGGTGGCCTTCGCGGCCGCCCTGCTCGGCCTGCTCACCCGGCGCGGAGCCACCGACGCGGGCCCGGCCGTCCACATCTGACGCCCGCGGACGGTACTCGGCCGGCGGCCCCGGACTCGGCGGAGTCCGGGGCCGCCGGCCGTCCACCCACCCGGTTTGACCGGGGCAGCCCGGCAGCGTCTGCTGGAAGAGGGCGCACAGGAATGCGGGAACGCCATGGGCTCTCAGGACGACACGCCACTCGGCCCGCCGCCGGCGGAGGAACCCCGGGTGATCGCCGGACGCTACCGGCTCGGTGAACGGATCGGGCGCGGCGGCATGGGCACGGTGTGGGTGGCCCAGGACCTCAAGCTCGGCCGCCGGGTCGCGGTGAAGGAGCTGAGCGCGCGCGGCGTGCCGGAGGAGGACCTGCCCGTCCTGCACGCGCGGATGCTCCAGGAGGCCAGGGCGGCCGCCCGGATCAGGCACCCGGGTGTGATCACCGTCCACGACGTGCTGGAGCAGGACGGCCGGCCCTGGATCGTCATGGAGCTGATCGACGGCCGCTCGCTCGCCGAGGTGCTCGGCGAGGAGGGCACCCTGCTGCCGAGGGACGCCGCCCGGGTCGGCGAGCAGGTGGCGGCCGCGCTGGAGCAGGCGCACCGGCTGGGCGTCCTGCACCGGGACGTGAAGCCCGCCAACGTGCTGCTGGAGCGCGGCGGCCGGGCCGTGCTCACCGACTTCGGCATCGCGACCCTCACCGGTTCGCCCAACCTGACCAGGACCGGCGACATCGTCGGTTCGCCGGACTACGTCGCGCCCGAGCGGGTGCTCGGTTACCGCGCCGGGCCGGAGTCGGACCTGTGGTCGCTGGGCGCCACGCTGTACGCGGCGGTGGAGGGGCAGTCGCCGTTCCACCGCACCACCACGATGAGCACGCTCCAGGCGGTGATCGCCGATCCGCTGCCCGACCCGCGCAGCGCGGGGCCGCTGACCCCGGTCCTGGAAGCGCTGTTACGCAAGGACCCGACCGAACGCCCGGACGCGGTCGAGACCGTGCGCCTGCTGCGCGAGGTGTCCGGCGCCGCCACCGGCGGGACCCGCGCGCACCTGCCGCCCGCGGGGCCCCCGCCGGACCGCACCCGGACGCAGTCCACCCCGCCGACGCCGCTCCCCGGCGGGGGCCCGCCGCCGCCACCCCCCGTCACCGGGCACGGCGCGGCCGTGCCGCCGAGGCCGCCGGGGCCGCCGGGTCCGCCGGGTCCGCCGAGCGGGCTGCCCGGCCCGCCGGTACCGGCCGGGCAGCCCGGCCCGGACGAGGGCGGCCGGCACCGGCGGCGGTGGCTGGCGATCGTGGGCAGCGTGCTGGCCCTGCTGCTGGTCGGCGGCGTGACCTTCGCCGTGGTGAACGGCGGGTCCGGCGGCTCCGGCAGCAAGACCGTCGCCCCGGCCGCCTCGCCCTCGGCACCGGCCTCGCCCGCGCCGACCCCCACCCCCACTCCCACGCCCACCCCTACGCCGACTCCGACCCCGACCCCGACGCCCAATCCGACGGTCACGGCCACGGTCACCGCGACCCCCGCACCGGCCACTCCGGCACCGGCCACTCCGGCACCGGCCACCCCGGCACCCGCGACCCCGGCACCCGCCACCCCGGCACCGGCCACCCCGGCACCCGCCACCCCCGCACCGGCCCTGCCCCCCGCGCCCGCCGGCTTCCGCTGGGCCGACGACCCGGCCGGCTTCCTGGTGGCCGTCCCGCAGGGCTGGTCGCGCTCCGAGAACGGCGGCCAGATCGACTACTCGCCCGACGGCGGGGTCCACCTGCTCCGCTTCGGTGTGACCCCGGGGGCGACGCAGTCCTCCCTCGACCACTTCCTCCAGCTGGAGCAGACCGTCGGCCAGTCCCCCGACTACAACCGGATCGTCCTGCAACAGAACGTCTACCAGGGCCGGGACGGCGCCGTGTGGGAGTTCACCTACACCGACCCCAAGCGCGGTCCGCGGCACGCGATCGACCAGGCCTTCATCGCGCCGAACGGCACCGAGTACGCGATCTACATGTCCGCGCCGGCGCAGGAGGACTGGGCCACCACCCAGCAGCGCTTCAACACCGTCCTGAACACCTTCACGGTGAAGTGACACTCCGCGCCGAAGCGACGAAGGGCCGCACACGCCCGAGGGCCGGGCCTCCCCGTCGGGGAGACCCGGCCCTCGGTACGGCCGGCTGTGAACCGGGTGATCAGGCCTCGCCGCCCGCGGCACCCGGGTCGGCCGCCGCCACGTCCAGCAGCTGGTAGCGGTCGACCGCCTCCTTCAGCGCGCTGCGGTCGATCTTGCCCTGCTTGGCGAGCTCGGTGAGCACCGCCAGCACGACCGACTGCGCGTCGATGTGGAAGAAGCGACGGGCCGCGCCACGGGTGTCGGCGAAGCCGAAGCCGTCGGCGCCCAGCGACTGGTACTGGCCCGGCACCCAGCGGGAGATCTGGTCCGGCACCGCGCGCATCCAGTCGGACACCGCGACGAACGGGCCCTCGGCACCCTGGAGCTTCTGGGTGACGTACGGGACGCGCTGCTGCTCCTCGGGGTGCAGCAGGTTGAACTCCTCGGCCTCGACCGCGTCGCGGCGCAGCTCGTTCCAGGAGGTCGCGGACCAGACGTCGGCCTTGACGTTCCACTCCTCGGCGAGGATGCGCTGGGCCTCCAGGGCCCACGGCACGGCCACGCCGGAGGCGAGGATCTGGGCCGGGATCTGGCCGGCGGTGGCCGGCGCGTACCGGTGCAGACCCTTGAGGATGCCCTCGACGTCCACGTTCTCGGGCTCGGCCGGCATCTTGATCGGCTCGTTGTAGACGGTGAGGTAGTAGAACACGTCCTCGCCGTGCGGGTGCTCGGCACTGGTGCCGTACATCCGGCGCAGACCGTCCTGGACGATGTGCGCGATCTCGAAGCCGTACGCCGGGTCGTACGCGACGACGCCCGGGTTGGTGGAGGCCAGCAGGTGCGAGTGGCCGTCGGCGTGCTGGAGGCCCTCACCGGTCAGGGTGGTGCGGCCGGCGGTGGCGCCGAGCACGAAGCCGCGGGCCAGCTGGTCGGCCATCTGCCAGAACTGGTCGCCGGTGCGCTGGAACCCGAACATCGAGTAGAAGACGTACACCGGGATCAGCGGCTCGCCGTGGGTGGCGTAGGACGAGCCGGCGGCGATCAGCGAGGCGGTGCAGCCGGCCTCGGAGATGCCGTCGTGCAGCATCTGGCCCTTCGGCGACTCCTTGTAGGCCAGCAGCAGGTCGCGGTCGACCGACTCGTAGGTCTGGCCCAGCGGGTTGTAGATCTTCGCCGACGGGAACAGCGAGTCCATGCCGAAGGTGCGGTACTCGTCGGGCGCGATCGGCACGAAGCGGTTGCCGATGCCCTTGTCCCGCATGAGGTCCTTGAGCAGCCGGACGAACGCCATGGTGGTGGCGATGGTCTGGTTGCCGGATCCCTTCTTGACCGCCTTGTACGCGTCCTCGCCGGGCAGCTCCAGCTGGCGCGGCCGCACCTTGCGGGTCGGCACGTAGCCGCCCAGCTCGCTGCGGCGGTCGTGCATGTACTGGATCTCTTCCGAGTTGCGGCCCGGGTGGTAGTAGGGCGGGTAGCCCTCGTCGAGCTGCTTGTCGGTGATCGGCAGGTGCAGCCGGTCGCGGAAGCGCTTCAGGTCCTCGACCGTCAGCTTCTTCATCTGGTGGGTCGCGTTGCGGCCCTCGAAGTTCGGGCCGAGGGTCCAGCCCTTGACCGTCTGGGCCAGGATGACCGTCGGCTGGCCCTTGTGCTCGCGGGCCGCCTTGAACGCCGCGTAGATCTTCTTGTGGTCGTGACCACCGCGGCCCAGGTGCTGGATCTGCTGGTCGGTCATCGACTCGACCATCTTGCGCAGGCGCAGGTCGGAGCCGAAGAAGTGCTCGCGGATGTACTGACCGGTCTCGGTGGCGTAGGTCTGGAACTGGCCGTCCACCGTGGTGTTCAGCTTGTTGACCAGGACGCCGTCGCGGTCCTGCGCGAGCAGCGGGTCCCAGGAGCGGTCCCAGACCAGCTTGATCACGTTCCAGCCGGCACCCCGGAACTGGGACTCCAGCTCCTGGATGATCTTGCCGTTGCCGCGGACCGGGCCGTCCAGGCGCTGGAGGTTGCAGTTGACCACGAAGGTCAGGTTGTCCAGGCCCTCGCGGGCGGCCAGCGACAGCTGACCCAGCGACTCGGGCTCGTCCATCTCGCCGTCGCCGAGGAAGGCGTAGACGTGCGAGTCGGAGGTGTCCTTGATGCCGCGGTGCTCCAGGTACCGGTTCATCCGGGCCTGGTAGATCGCGCCGAGCGGGCCGAGGCCCATCGACACGGTCGGGAACTCCCAGAAGTCCGGCATCAGCCGCGGGTGCGGGTAGCTGGAGAGGCCGTACGGCGCCTTCGACTTCTCCTGGCGGAACGCGTCGAGCTGCTGCTCGGACAGTCGGTCCAGGAGGAAGGCGCGCGCGTAGATGCCGGGGGAGGCGTGGCCCTGGAAGAAGATCTGGTCGCCGGACTCGCCCTCGGCGTCCTTGCCACGGAAGAAGTAGTTGAAGCCGACGTCGTACAGCGACGCGGAGGAGGCGAAGGTGGCGATGTGGCCACCCACGCCGATGCCCGGGCGCTGCGCCCGGGAGACCATGACGGCCGCGTTCCAGCGGGTCGCGTTCAGGATCTTGCGCTCGATCTCCTCGTTGCCGGGGAAGAACGGCTCGTCCTTGGTGGCGATGGTGTTGACGTAGTCCGTGCTGCGCATCTCGGGCACGGCGACACGCTTCTCGCGGGCGCGCTCGATCAGGCGGAGCATCAGGTAGCGGGCGCGCTCGCGCCCCCGCTCGTCGATGGCCGCGTCAAGCGACTCCAGCCATTCCGCGGTCTCCTCGGGATCGAAGTCCGGGACCTGACTCGGAAGGCCGCCAATGATGATCGGGTTGCGATCGGATCCGGAAGCCACGCTGTTCCTTCACTGTCGGTCGAAACTGAGGTGTGTCGCGCCGCCTCCATCGTGCTACCGCGCTCGGAGATCCGTCATCTCTACCGATCGGTAACCGTTCCACCCATTGAGCGGGACGGTCTGGCGGTGTGCGGCACAGGCTTCATCGCCTGCCTCGCACACCCCCGGGTGTTACGAAAAGAGGTGGTCCGACCTGGTGTCCCGTCCGCCCGATGGCGGGCGGCCGGGGTGAGGGCCAACAGGAGACTCTACGCCCGCGCACGCGCGGACCCGAATGCCGTTCGCATCTCGGGCATGCGTACGCCCTGTGGGCCGGGACCACCCGAAGCATCCTTGTCCCACGCAGAGAAGGGCAAATCGGCGTGATTCCCGACACGTCCAGCGGCGTGTCCCGCTGCGACACGTCAACCTTTGGAGGGGATCGGGGGTCGGGTACTTGCGCGAACCGCCGCGCCCGTGTGGACTACGGCCACAGCCTCGGCATGGACGCCGAGCCGAATACTGGAGGTTATTCCCGTGAGCGCGACCGCGGACCCCGCGGACAAGTCCAACCCGGCGACCCGTCTCGGCTTCGAAGAAGGCCAGGTCATCCAGGAGCTGGGGTACGACGAAGACACTGACCAGGACCTCCGCGAGGGCATCGAGGAGCTCACCGGGACGGAACTCGTCGACGAGGACTACGACGACGTCGCCGACGCCGTCCTGCTGTGGCACCGCGACGACGACGGGGACCTCACCGACGCCCTCGTCGACGCCCTGGAGTACCTGGCCGAGGGCGGCCTCATCTGGCTGCTGACGCCCAAGACCGGCCGCGACGGCCACATCGAGGCCTCGGACATCGCCGACGCGGCCCGCACCGCCGGCCTCTCGCAGACCAGCTCGATCGCCATCGCCAAGGACTGGGCGGCCACCCGGCTCGCGACCAAGTCCACGGCCAAGCCGGGCGGCAAGCGCTGAGCGGCCGCTGAAGGCCCCGGCCGGGCCCCGCTGGAGCTCTCTCCGGCGGGGCCCGGTCCTTTTCCGGTCCGGTGGCGGCCGCCTTCCGGCCCCCGGCTCCCGGCTCCGGCGTTTTCGGGCTCCGGCGTTCGGGCTCCGGCGTTCGGGCCCCGGCGTTCGGGCTCCGACGTTCGGGCTCCGACGTTCGGGCTCCGAGGTTCCGCTCTGGGCGAAAGTGACCCCGGCCCGGGGCCGTCGGCCTCACCCGTCCGGCGGAACGCACCCGAACGGATGCGAGGATGGCGCTGGCCGCGCCCGCCGCGCGGCGCCGTCGCGTCAGAAAGGGCCCACCATGGTGATCGAGGTCGGCACCCCGGCTCCGGACTTCGAGCTGCGGAACCAGCACGGCGAAGCGGTCCGGCTCTCCGACTTCCGCGGGGAGAAGAACGTCGTCCTGGTCTTCTACCCGTTCGCCTTCACCGGCGTCTGCACCGGCGAGGTCGGTGCGATCCAGCAGGAGCTGCCCCGGTTCCAGAACGACGAGGTCCAGGTGCTCGGCCTCGCCAACGACTCGCCGTTCAGCCAGCGGGTCTTCGCCGACCGGGAGGGCCTGGAGTTCCCGCTGCTGTCCGACTTCTGGCCGCACGGCGAGGTCTCCCGCGCCTACGGCGTCTTCGACGAGGAGAAGGGCTGCGCGGTGCGCGGCACCTTCGTGATCGACAAGGCGGGCGTGGTGCGCTGGAGCGTCGTCAACGACCTCCCGGACGCCCGGGACACCCAGGACTACCTGGACGCCCTCGCCGCGCTCTGACGCCCCCGGGGCGCGTCCCGGCGGGGTACTCGCGGGGCCCGGACCGGCCGGAACTTCGAACGGCCGCGCCGGGCCCGTTCGCGCGTCCGGACGGGAACCGCGCACTACGCTCGGTCCGTTGGCCGGGTGGAGGCGCGCAGCCGCCCGTCGGCCGGCGCCTCGAACCGCACCACCGGGGGCACCAGGGCGTGCCTCCCGAATCTTGGAGGACAAGTGGGTGTCAGCCTGAGCAAGGGCGGCAATGTCTCGCTCACCAAGGAGGCCCCGGGGCTCGTGGCCGTGGTCGTCGGCCTGGGCTGGGACGTCCGGACCACCACGGGGACGGACTTCGACCTGGACGCCAGCGCGCTGCTCTGCAACGACCAGGGGAAGGTCGCCGCGGACGGCAACTTCGTCTTCTTCAACAACCTGAGGAGCCCGGACGGCTCGGTCGAGCACACCGGTGACAACCGCACCGGTGAGGGCGAGGGCGACGACGAGGCGATCAAGGTCAACCTGGCGGGCGTCCCGGCGGCCGTGCAGAAGATCGTCTTCCCGGTCTCCATCTACGACGCCGAGAGCCGCGGGCAGAACTTCGGCCAGGTGCGCAACGCGTTCATCCGCGTGGTGAACCAGGCCGACAATCAGGAGCTGGCCCGGTACGACCTCTCCGAGGACGCCTCGACCGAGACCGCGATGGTCTTCGGCGAGCTGTACCGCAACGGCGCGGAGTGGAAGTTCCGCGCGATCGGCCAGGGTTACGCCTCGGGCCTGCGCGGCATCGCCCAGGACTTCGGCGTCAACGTCTGATCCGGCGTTCGTCCGTCCGTTAGTTCGCTTTTCGTTTTTCTGTTCGCATGGCGGCTTCACCGCCGCCCGGCCGGGGCGGCCGCGGATCCTCGTGGTCCGTGGCCGCCCCGGCTGCGTGTCGGCCCGGCTTCGCGCCGGTCCGTCGCGCTGCGAGGATGTGAGTTCAGGAAGTTCAGCCGGCCGAAGGGGGCCGGCCGGGGCCGCGGGGGACTACACCTGGATGGCGCCCCGGGTGAAGGCAAGGGAGGAAGAAGAGTCATGGTGGTCACGCTCGCCAAGGGTGGGAACGTCTCGCTCACCAAGGCCGCGCCGAACCTGACGCAGGTCCAGATCGGTCTCGGCTGGTCCGCCCGCTCGACCACGGGCGCGCCGTTCGACCTCGACGCGAGCGCCCTGATCTGCGGTACGGGTCGGGTGCTCGGGGACGAGTACTTCGTCTTCTACAACAACCTCAAGAGCCCGGAGGGATCGGTCGAGCACCAGGGCGACAACCTCACCGGCGGCGACGACGCCGGCGACGACGAGGTGGTCCTGGTCAACCTGGACCTGGTGCCGGCGCAGGCGGACAAGGTGGTCTTCGCGGTGTCGATCTACGACGCCGAGGCCCGGTTGCAGAACTTCGGGCAGGTCCGCAACGCCTACATCCGGGTGGTCAACTCCGTGGACGGGCAGGAGATCGCCCGCTACGACCTCTCCGAGGACGCGTCGAGCGAGACCGCGATGATCTTTGGCGAGCTGTACCGCTACGCGGGGGAGTGGAAGTTCCGTGCGGTGGGCCAGGGTTACGCCTCCGGCCTGCGCGGAATCGCCCTCGACTTCGGCGTAAACGTACAGTAAGGGCGAAAAGCAGAAAAAACCCGAAAGGTAACCAACTCCCGTGTTCCTCCGCACTTTCGGCTGGTCGTTCGCGATCACCGTCATCGGCCTCATCGCGGCCGGGCTGCTCTGGGGGGCCCAAGGCTTCGGCGTCGTGCTGATCCTCTCCATCCTGGAGATCTCCCTGTCGTTCGACAACGCGGTGGTCAACGCCACGGTGTTGAAGCGGATGAACCCGTACTGGCAGAAGATCTTCCTCACCGTCGGCGTGCTCATCGCCGTCTTCGGGATGCGGCTGATCTTCCCGCTGCTGGTCGTCGGCCTCACCGCGCACCTCAGCCCGGGCACCGTCATCGACCTCGCGCTGCACTCCGACAAGACGTACGAGGGCCTCACCTACGGCCAGTACCTGGAGGCGGCCAACCCGGCCATCGCGGCCTTCGGCGGCGTCTTCCTGTTGATGATCTTCCTCGACTTCGTGTTCGAGGAGAAGGACTACAACTGGCTGGCCTGGATCGAGCGTCCGCTGGAGAAGGTCGGCAAGCTGGACGCCTTCTCCAGCATCGTCGCCCTGGTCGCGCTGCTGCTGGCCTCGAACTTCTTCGCCGGGGCGCACGCCGAGACGGTGCTGCTCGCCGGTGTCCTCGGCCTGGTCACCTACCTCGCGGTCAACGGTCTCGCCTCGATCTTCGAGTCGGGCCTGGAGGCGGAGGCGGAGCGCGAGGAGGAGGCGGAGAAGGCCGGCAAGTCGATCGTGCAGGTCGTCGGCAAGGCGGCGTTCTTCCTCTTCCTCTACCTGGAGGTCCTGGACGCGTCGTTCTCCTTCGACGGCGTGGTCGGCGCGTTCGCCATCTCCAGCGACATCTTCCAGATCACCCTGGGCCTCGGGATCGGCGCGATGTACATCCGCTCGCTGACCGTCTTCCTGGTCCGCAAGGGCACCCTGGACGACTACGTCTACCTGGAGCACGGCGCGCACTACGCGATCGGCGCGCTCGCCGTGATCCTGATGGTCGGGATCAAGTACCACATCCCGGAGATCGTCACCGGGCTGATCGGGGTGGCCTTCATCGGGCTGGCGCTCGGCTCGTCGATCCTGCGCAACCGGCGCGAGGGCGGCGAGGGCGAGAGTGACGAGAAGGAACTGGTGAGTGCCGGCAGCTGACCTGCCGGGCACGCGAAACGGCCGCCTCCGGGGTTCCGGGGGCGGCCGTTTCGCGTGTGGCTATGTGTGTGTGGAGCCGGGAGCGGGCGCCGCGGTCAGCCGAGCTGCTGCTCGATCGCGCGCAGCTTGCGCTCCAGCGAGTCCAGCTTGGGCATCGACAGGGTGTCGTCGTCGGCCGTCAGGTCGATCGTCGAGCTGCGGTAGGACGAGCCGGTCGACTCGGCGGAGCCGCGGTAGGACGAGCCGGCGGAGTCGGCGGAACCCTGGCCGGAGTACGACGAGCCGACGGCGGCGCGCGGGCGGCGGCCGGCGTCCAGGGCGCTCAGCGCGGTGGCGGGCTCGAGCGCGCCGGAGGCCGAGTGGTGCGAGGAGGCGGTGTCCGACCCGGCGGCTAGGGCAGGCTCCGTAGCGGACGGGCCGTCGCCGGCCGCGGTGAGCGCGGGCACCTGGCGTCCGCCACGGGCCCGGGCCAGCATGCTGCCCTGGCGGGAGATCGCCTTCAGCTCGGCCCGCTCGCGGCGGTCGGCGGTCCGGGCGCGGGCCTTGGCGTCCAGCTTCGCCTGACGCTCCTCGCGCACCTCGTCCACCGCCTCGTCCAGGCTGCGGACGTTCTCCAGCAGCATCAGCGACCAGGCCGCGTACGTCTCGCGGGGGGCGCGCAGCCAGCGCACGATGCGGATCTGCGGCAGCGGGCGCGGCACCAGGCCCTGCTCGCGCAGCGCGGCCTTGCGGGTCTGCTTCAGCGCCCGGTCGAACAGGATCGCCGCCGAGATCGACATGCCGGAGAAGAACTGCGGGGCGCCGTCGTGCGACACGCCGCGCGGGGCGTGCACCCAGTTGAACCACGCCGAGGCGATCGCGAACACCCAGACCAGCAGGCGCGAGCCGAGCGCGGCGTCACCGTGGCTGGCCTCGCGGACGGCGAGCACCGAGCAGAACATCGCGGCGCCGTCCAAACCGAACGGGACGAGGTACTCCCAGCCGTTCGACAGGCCCAGGTTCTCCTTGCCGAAGCCGACCAGGCCGTGGAAGGAGAGCGCGGCGGCGACGCCGGCGCAGCAGAACAGCAGGGTGTACGAGGAGATGCCGTAGATCATCTCCTTGCGGCGCCGGCGCTCCTCGTTGCGCTCCCAGGAGTCGGCGTGCTCGTCCTTCTTGGTGTTCTTGAAACGCAACGTCGCGACCAGGATGGCGACGAACAGCAGGGCTGCGCCGCCGACGACGGTCCAGACCAGCTGTATGGAGGTCAGGTTCATTGCGGGTCGGGCCTCGGGTTTCCGCAGGGGACAGGTTCACGGTGGCGCCACGGGCGGTCAGGTCTCGCCGCGTCGGCACCGTCTGACGGTCGTTCGTCTCCGCACGGCGTGTCCACCGCGCCCGCGCAGGGGCGGACGGGACGCCTGTGCGGCTAGACGATATCGCGTCCGAAGGGGCGGCATGTTACGGGAGGGCGGCTTCGTCCCGCCAATCGACCCGCCGATCGGCCCTTGGCCGAACTCCGGGGGCCGCACGGGGTAGGGGAGGGGAGGGTTCGGGTATCCGTCGGGCGGGCCGATGCCCGATCATGGATCCGGCGGACGGGCCGTCAGATCGTCTGGCGCGAGCAGGGGGAGGGGACGGGATGGTCTCGATCTGGGAGTACCTGCGCGGGGACCGGAGCTACAGCTTCGACAACCCCGGGGGCGAGCACAAGGTCATACTCACCAAGAGGGCTCCGCAGCACGCGATCACCGGAGCGGCGGCGACCACCGGCTACCTCTACGTCAACCTGCACTGGACCACCCGCTCCGGGGTCGTCCGGCCGACCACGGGGGAGTCGTTCCGGCGCTTCTTCAGCCCGCGCATCCTCAGCCCGATGGAGCCGGACGCCTCGCAGAACGTGCAGCACAACGTCGACCTCGACCTGGCGTGCATGTACGAACTGACCGACGGGACCAGGGGCGTGGTGCAGCCGCTCGGCGGCTTCTTCGGCGACCTCCAGCAGCCGCCGTTCATCAAGCTGAGCGGCGACGACCAATACGGGGCGCCCTCCGGCGAGACGATGTACGTCAACCTGGAGAAGAAGGACAAGTTCAAGCGGCTGCTGATCTTCGTCTACATCTACGACGGCACGCCGGCGTTCGAGCAGTCCCACGCGGTGGTGACGATCGTGCCGCAGACCGGGCCGCGGATCGAGATCAAGCTGGAGGAGCGGGCCAGGGCGGCGCGTTCGTGCGCGGTGGTGCTGATCGAGAACGGCGGGGACAACCAGCTGACGGTGCGCCGTGAGGTGCGGTACGTCAGCGGGTTCCAGGCGGACATCGACCGGCTGTACGGGTTCGGGATGCAGTGGCAGCGCGGGTACAAGAACCAGTCGGGGGCGAGCGCTCCGGAGTAGGGGTGCCGCCTGTGCGAAGACCCCGCCGGGTGGGCGGGGTCTTCGGGTTGGTGGTTGGTGGTTGGCGGTTCAGCGGGGCTGGAACTGCGGGCCCTGGGGCGGGAGGACGAACTCCTCGCCGGTGGGCGGCCCGGGCTGCACCGGCTGCACCGGCTGGGCCGGCGGCGGGACGGGCGGCTGCTGGCCGGTGCCCGGGTGCGGGTAGCCGTAGCTGCCGGGGTGCTGCTGCGGCGGGACCGGCGCGGTCTGCTGCGGGTAGCCGTAACCGGTGCCCGGCTGGGGCTGGTGCTGCTGCGGGTACGGCTGTCCGGGCTGCGGGTAGCCGTAGCCGGTACCGGGCTGCTGCTGCGGCGGGTAGCCGTACCCGCCGGTCTGCTGCTGGGGGTAGCCGTAGCCGGTGCCGGGCTGCTGGGCCGGGGGCCCGGGCGGGGTCGGCGGCGCTACCGGGGGCACCGTGGGCGGTGAGACCGGCGGCGGGGGCGCGGTCTGGCCGGTGGTCGGTGCCACGGTGGGCGGCGGCGGGGTGGCCGGCCCGTTCGCGGCGGCGTGCGGCTGCGGCTGCTGGTGGGGCTGGGCCTGCGGCTGCGGGACGGCCGGGGCCAGGGTGAAGGTGCCCGGCTCAGGCCGGGCGGCCGGGCGCGGGTCCGGCAGCGGGGTGCTGCGCGGGTCGACGGGGGCGGGTGTCGGGGCCTGCTCCGGGGCGGCCTGCGCCTCGTCCTCGACGGTGATGCCGAAGTCGGTGGCCAGACCGATCAGGCCGGAGGTGTAGCCCTGGCCGATCGCGCGGAACTTCCAGGTCCCGGCCCGTCGGTACAGTTCGCCCGCGACCAGCGCGGTGACGTTCTCGGCGTCGACGATGGCGAACTCGGCGAGCGCGGGCCCGCCCTCGCCGGTCGCGGCGTCGAAGAGCAGCAGGCGCAGCCCCGGCACGGCGCGGAAGCTGCCGCCCTCGGAGGAGCCGGCCAGGACCACCCGGTCCACGTCGGCGGGCAGCTTGGCCAGTTCGACCTCGACCGTGTCGATGATCTCGGCGCCGCCGGAGGTCTGCTGCTTGGGCAGGTGGCGGACCAGGCCGGAGGGGTGCCGCGGCTGGTTGTAGAAGACGAAGTCGGCATCCGAACGGACCCTGCCGTCGGCACCGAGCATGAGCGCGGACGCGTCCACGTCCGGCGCACCGGGCGCGGCGCTCCAGCGCAGCACGGCGCGGACCGCCGCCGCCGGCAGTGCGATGTTGGCGCCCTTGGCCATCACGTGCGTCATAGCGGACCATCCTGCCTGTTCGCCACCCCTTCGGACAACGTGACCGAAGCCGTCGGGGCCGTGTCGGACTTTGCCAATCCTTGCGCTTGTCCGGGGTTGCCACCGGTTCTGCCGGAGATCGGTGACATGGACGGTAACGTTCCGGGAACTCCGGGACCCGGAACCGCGAACGGCCGGATCCCGTCCGTACGATGGGGCGGTCGAAACGCCCTCGGGGGGTCCGGCGAAGGGGGTTCACCAGCGCATGACCGGGAACCACCGTGCCCGGTGGACCGGTTAACCCTGGTGTCGTCCCGCTACGCCCCGCTCGACCGCGGTGCCCCCGCCCGGGCCGCCGCACGCCCCGGAGTGCACCGGAGGCCGTCCACCCCCTGAGGAGAGCACCTTGCGCCATTTCGGCCACCTCGCCGACGACGTCCGCGGCCGGCTCTTCCTCGAACAGCCGCGGCCGTTCACCGCGCAGAGCGAGCCGGCGGTGCTCGCCACCGCCCTCGGCGGCACCCTCTACAGCCCGGCCACCAGGCCCGCGCTGGCCGCCGACATCCGCAAACAGGCTGGTCGGGGCGTGGTCTCGATGGTGCTCTGCCTGGAGGACGCGATCGCCGACCACGAGGTGGACGCGGGCGAGCGGAACCTGGTCGAGCAGCTGGGTGACCTGGTCAATGATTTCACCGACTGCACACAGGATCACCCCCTCCTCTTCATCAGAGTTCGTGCGGCCTCCCAGATCGTCGACCTGGCGCGGCGGCTCGGCCCGGCCGCCGCGCTGCTCAGCGGCTTCGTCCTGCCGAAGTTCACCGCGGAGAGCGGCGGCGCGTACCTGGCCGCCCTCGCCGCCGCCGAGGCCGCCACCGGGCGGCGGCTGTTCGCCATGCCCGTCCTGGAGTCCCCCGAGCTCGCCCACCTGGAGACCCGGCGCGAGCAGCTGTTCGGCATCGCCGCGCTGCTCGCCGAGCACCGGGACCGGATCCTCGCCGTCCGGCTCGGCGTCACCGACCTCTGCTCCGCGTACGGCCTGCGCCGCTCGCCCGACCTCACCGCCTACGACGTGGCGCTGGTCGCGGCGGTGATCGGCGACGTGGTCAATGTGCTCGGGCGGGCGGACGGCACCGGGTACACCGTCACCGGGCCGGTCTGGGAGTACTTCCCGGTCCAGGAGCGGATGTTCAAGCCGCAGCTGCGCCGCACGCCGTTCGCCGAGGCCGCCGGGACGGCCGTCGCCTCCGGGGAGGAGGTCCGACGGCGGATCATCGAGCACGACCTGGACGGGCTGATCCGGGAGGTCGAACTCGACCGGGCCAACGGCCTGCTCGGCAAGACCTGCATCCACCCCAGCCACGTCCCCGCCGTGCACGCCCTCTCGGTGGTCACGCACGAGGAGTACTGCGACGCCCGGGACATCCTCCGGCAGGAGCAGGACGGCGGGGGCGTCCTGCGCTCGGCTTACACCAACAAGATGAACGAGGCCCGGCCGCACCGTGCCTGGGCGGAGCAGGTGCTGCGGCGGGCGTGGGTGTTCGGGGTGGCCCGGGAGGACGTCAGCTTCGCGGAGCTGCTGTCGGCCTGCCTGTGCGGGTGAGGTGCTGTTGTCGTCGAACCCGCTGCACCGATCCGTTGACCGCACTGATCCGTTGACCGTACTGATCCGTTGAACGCGCCGATCCGTTGACCGTACTGATCGGCTGAACGCACCATCGCACCACCATCGAAGGCAGGGCCAGCAGTGATAGCACAGCAGACGTGGACCGGCCGCTGGGTCGCCGACCGGACCGGCATCGGCCTCACCGGCTCGGACCGCCTCCCCGAACTGGTCGGCCTGGCCCTGCGCGAGAACCCCAGACGCGCCCACCTGCTGGTCTCCACCGTGCTCGGCAAGCACGTCCCGCAGCGGCCCTCGGTCGTCCTCGACGCCGGGTACGCCCTCGGCCGCCGGGTCCGCACGCTGCTCGGCCCCGAGGCCGCCGCCCGGGCCGTCGTCCTCGGCTACGCGGAGACCGCCACCGCCCTCGGCCACAGCGTCGCCGACGGCCTGGACGCCCCGTACCTGCACTCCACCCGGCGCCCGGTGCCCGGCGTCGCCCCGGTCGGCGGCTTCGAGGAGGAGCACTCCCACGCCACCAGCCACCTGCTGCTCCCCGCCGACCCCGAACTCCTCGCCGGGGGCGGCCCCCTGGTACTGGTCGACGACGAGTTCTCGACCGGCCGGACCGTCCTCAACACCATCCGCGCCCTGCACGCCGGCCACCCCCGCAGCCACTACGTGATCGTCGCCCTGGTCGACCTGCGCTCCGCGGTCGACCGGCGCCGGCTCGACGAGACCGCCGCCGAACTCGGCGTCCGGCTCGACCTGGTGGCCACCGCCGACGGCGCCGTCCGGCTGCCCGCCGACATCCTGGACCGCGCCCGACAGCTGATCGCCGAGACCGGCCCGGCCCCGCAGCTCCCGCCCGCCGCGCCCGCCCCGCTGGTCCGGGCCGCCCTGGACTGGCCCGCCGGACTGCCGGACGGCGGCCGGCACGGCTTCACCGGCGAACACCGCGCCGAACTCGCCGCCGCCCTGCCCCGGTTGGCGCAGCAGCTGGCCCGGGCGCTGCCGGCCACGGCCGAACGCGTCCTGGTGCTCGGCTTCGAGGAGCTGATGTACGCGCCGCTGTGCCTGGCCGCCGCGCTCGCCGAGCACCTCGGCGGCGACCGGGTGCGTTTCTCCACCACCACCCGCTCGCCGGTCCTGGCCGTCGACGACCCCGGCTACGCCATCCGCACCCGGATCGCCTTCCCGGCCCACGACGACCCGCAGGACGCAGCCCCGCGCGAGCGCTACGTCTACAACGTCGCCCAGGGTGACGATCCGGCCCGCCGGTTCGACACCGTGGTGCTGGTCGTCGACGACGTCGCCGACACCCCCGCGCTGCACGAGGGCGAGCGGGCGCTGCTGACCCAGCTGCGGCAGGTCACCGACCGGGTGGTGCTCGCCGTCCTGCCCTCGCACCGGCCCGCTGCTCTGCCGGTGGAGGAACCCGTGCTGCCCGAGCCCGGGCTGCCGGGAGAGCCCGCGCCGGAGGAACCCGTGCTGCCCGAGCCGTTGCGTGGTCCGGCGTTCTCCTCCTACCGCCCCGACGAGGTCGGCTGGCTGCTCAAGGACCTCTCCGGCGTGGCGCTCGAAGCCCCCACCGAGGAGCGCGAGGAGGCCGTCCAGAACGGCGGCGCGCACTACGCCGAGTCGCTGCCGGTCGAGTACCAGCCCAGCCCCGAGTACCAGGAGCTGTTCCACCAGGCGCTGCGGGTCTCCGCCCGCCGGATCGCCCTCGCCGTCGGCACCGTCGCCGAGACCCTGCTGCGCGAGCGCGGACCCGGGCTGGTGCTCGCCTCGCTCGCCCGGGCCGGCACGCCCGTCGGCATCCTGATCCGCCGCTGGCTCGCCTTCGCGCACCGCCTGGACGCCCCGCACTACGCGGTCTCGATCGTCCGCGGCCGGGGCATCGACCCGGTCGCGCTGCGCTACCTGGCCGCCCGGCACCACGCCCCCGACGTGGTGTTCGTCGACGGTTGGACCGGCAAGGGCGCGATCACCCGCGAACTCGCCGACGCCCTGGCCGGCACGCCGTTCTCCGCCGACCTCGCCGTCCTCGCCGACCCCGGCCGCTGCGTGCGGACGTACGGCACCCGCGACGACTTCCTGATCCCCTCCGCCTGCCTCAACTCCACGGTGTCCGGCCTGGTTTCGCGCACCGTGCTGCGCGCCGACCTGATCGGCCCGGACGACTTCCACGGCGCCAAGCACTACACCGAACTGAGCGGCGGCGACGCCTCCGCGGCCTTCCTCGACACCGTCGCCGACCACTTCGCCGCCGTCCGCGACGAGGCCGCGGCCGCCGCCGACCGGCTCGCCGCGGACGGCGACCGGGCACCCGACTGGGCCGGCTGGGCCGCGGTCGAGGAGATCAGCGCCGGGTACGGCATCGACAACGTCAACCTGGTGAAGCCCGGCGTCGGCGAGACCACCCGGGTACTGCTGCGCCGCGTCCCCTGGCGGGTCCTCGCCCGCCGGGGCGTCGGCGCCGACCTGGACCACGTCCGGCTGCTGGCCGCCCAGCGCGGCGTCGAGGTCGAGGAGGTCGAAGGCCTGCCGTACTCGTGCGTCGGCCTGATCCACCCCCGTTACAGCCGGGGCGCAACCGGCGCCTCCGGTAAGGCCGTTCTGGTGAAGGAGTCCTGATGGTCCCGATGCACGCGGACGCGCGCGGCGCGGCAGCCACGGCAGCCGCAGCCGGCGTCCTGGTGGCGAGCGACCTCGACCGCACCCTGATCTACTCCAACCGGGCGCTCGCCCTGGACGTCCCCGACCGGCTCGCGCCGCGGCTGCTCTCCGTCGAGGTCCACGACGGCAAGGCGCTCTCGTTCATGACCGAACAGGCCGCGGCGCTGCTCGTCGAACTCGCCCGCGAGGCCTGGCTCGTCCCCGCGACCACCCGCACCCTCGCCCAGTACGAGCGGATCAACCTGCCCGGCCCGACACCTGGTTGGGTCCCCGCGTACGCGGTCTGCAGCAACGGCGGGCAGCTGCTCGTCGACGGCGTGCCCGACCCCGACTGGCGCGCCGAGATCACCGCCCGGCTCGCCGCCGCCTCCGCGCCGCTGGCCGAGATCGTCCGGCACCTCGCCCTGTGCGCCGACCCGGAGTGGACGCACAAGCGCAAGACCGCCGACGACCTCTTCGCCTACCTGGTCGTCGAGCGCGCCGAGCTGCCGGACGGCTGGATCGACGAACTGACCGGCTGGTGCGCCGAACGCGGCTGGACGGTATCCCTCCAGGGCCGCAAGGTCTACGCCGTCCCGGCGCCGCTCAGCAAGAGCGCCGCCCTCGCCGAAGCCGTCCGCCGCTCCGGCGCGACCACCGTGCTCGCGGCCGGCGACTCGCTGCTCGACGCCGACCTGCTGCTCGCCGCCGACGCCGGCTGGCGGCCCGGGCACGGCGAACTCGCCGACCGCGGCTGGACGGCCCCCGGCGTCACCGCCCTCGACGAGGTGGGGGTGGCGGCGGGGGAGGAGATCGTCCGGCGCTTCCTGGCCCGGGTACGGGGCGAGGCCCCGGCCCCGGCCGTCAGCCCTGCGGCGTTCTAGCTGTATTGACCGGAGAGCTCTAGCCGCAGCACCCGCCGCCGCAGCAGCCGCCCCCGCCACCGGAGGCGGGGGCCTGCCGCGGCGCGCCGGCGGAGGCGGCACCGGTGACGGCGACGGCGGACAGCAGCTTCACGGTGTCCTCGTGGCCCTGCGGGCAGACGGCGGGGTCGCCGGCCTGGGACATCGGGCGGCGGAGCTCGAAGGTGGCGCCGCAGGAGCGGCAGCGGAAGTCGTAGCGTGGCATACCGGCAGGGTACCCAGGCGGCACAGCGGTAGGCCCTACGGCTGTGCTCTTACCGCCGTGCCCTACCGCTCTGCTCCCACCGCCGTGCGCTTACCGTCGTGCCCTACCGGTGGCCGCCGCCCAGGTCGCCGCGGATCAGCTCGATCACCCGCGCCGCCGTCTCCCGCACGCCCGCCAGCTCGGTCAGGAAGTGCCAGTAGTCGGGGTGCCGGCCGGCCGCCTCCAGGGTGGCCACCGCCCGGTCCAGCCGGGCCACCGCCTCGTCCAGCGGCGCGGCGTGCCGGGGGTCCGGCGCGCTGCGGCCGGCCATCGCCAGCCGCTGGGCGTCGCGCAGCGCGAAGCGGGCCCGCTCGACCTCCCGGTTCGGGTCGTGCTGCACCTCGTTCAGCTGCCGCAGCCGGTCGTTCACCGCGACCACCGAGCCGTCCGCCGTGTCCAGCAGGGCGCGCACGGTGCCGATCGCGCTCGTCGCGTCCGCCCAGCGCTGCTCGTCCCGGGCCCGCGCCGCCTCCGCGAGCTTGCGCTCCGCCGCGCGCCCGGTCTCCGCCACCTGCTCCTCGACCCGCTGGAGGTCCTGCCAGCAGGCCGTGCTGAACCGCCGGCGCAGCTCGCTCAGCGCCGGCTGGACCGTCGCCGCCTTGGTCTCCAGCGCCTGGATCCGGGTCCGCAGGCTCGCCACCCGGCGGTCGATCTCCCGCGCCCGCTCCGGCAGCTGCCCGGCGTCCGCCGCGATCGCCTCCGCCCGGCGCCGCACGTCCTCGGCCCGTTGCAGGGTCGGCGCCACCCCGTGCCGCGCCGGGCCCTCGTTCAGCCGGCCCAGCTCCGGCGCCAGCTCGGCCAGCCGGGCCGCCAGCTCGTCCGCCCGCAGCCCGGCGCCGCGCACCTCGTCCAGCGCGTTGCTCGCGGCGAGCAGCGCCCGCTTCGCCTGCTCGACCGCCGGGGTGACCCGCATCAGCTGCTGCTCGGCGTGCTGGAGGGTCGGCTGCAACCGGCGCAGGAAGTCGTTCAGCTCGGCGCGGGCCGAGCCGAGCTGACCCTTCACGTCCTCCAGCCGGCGCCGGGCCTGCGCCGCCGAACCGGCGTCCAGGGCCTCGTCGTCCAGGTTGTACGCGTCCAGCGCGCCGAGGTAGTTCACGGTCACCTGGTCCACCCGGCCGGAGATCGCCGCCAGGTCCGCCAGTGCACGCTGCGCCGTCGCCTCGTCCTCGGCCGCCCGGACCGTCTCCACCGCCAGCTGCACCTCGCGCTGCGTCGAGTCCAGCTCGTAGAAGGCCTCCTGCGCCGCGTCCCGGGCCGCCTTGGCGTCCGCCCGCACACCCTCCCCGCTGCGCCGCCCCCACCAGCCGCCGCTCCCCGCCGACGCCAGCCCGACCGCCCCCAGCGCACCCGCCAGCACCACCGGCAACACCAGCGCGTCGGCCAGCGCACTCCCCGCCCGACGCCACCCCCGCCCGCTCCCGCCGGCCACCGTCACTGCGCGCTCCCTGCTCCGACCCGCTGAATCCGCCCCCCATTCTTCCCGATCACCCCCCACCCCCGGCACCCCCACCCACCTCCCCTTCCCCCGCCCCCTCCCCCCACCCGCACCCCACCACCCCCCGGGACCAGGTACCCTAGGCACTCGTCGTACCCCCACCGGGCCGCGACGGGGGGCGCGTAGCTCAGTGGTAGAGCGCTGCTCTTACAAAGCAGATGTCGGCGGTTCGAAACCGTCCGCGCCCACAGACGAGAAGGGCCAGTTCGGAGGAGCGATCCTCACGAACTGGCCCTTGATCGTTCCTGGGATCGAGGACGAGCTTGCGGCGGTCAGCGAGGCGGCACGGCAGCCGACGTGGCCGCCGGGACCTACGCCTGTGGGAAGACCTCCCGCAGCAGCGGGTCGGGCAGTCCGCGCTTGCGCCACTCGCGCGGGTAGCCGAGTGAGACCTCCTCGAAGCGGACGCCGTCGTAGCTGGTCTTCCGGGGGATGTGCAGGTGGCCGTAGATCATCGCCGCGGTGTTGAAGCGGCGGTGCCAGTCGGCCGTCAGTTCGGTGCCGCACCACTGGGCGAACTCGGGGTACCAGAGGATCTCGGTGGGGTGCCGGACCAGCGGGTAGTGGTTGACCAGGACCAGCGGCAGGTTTGGGTCGCAGGCCGCCAGGCGCTGCTCGGTGAGCCGGACGCGCTCGCGGCACCAGGAGTCGCGGTCCGGGAACGGGTCCGGGTGGAGCATCCGTTCGTCCGCGCAGACCACGCCGCTCTCGTAGGCGGCCGCCAGGGACTCCTCCTTGGTGGTCGTGCCGGGGGCGCGGAAGGAGTAGTCGTAGAGGAGGAAGAGCGGGGCGACCAGGGCCGGTCCGCCGGCGCCCTGCCAGAGCGGGTACGGGTCCTCGGGTGTCACCACGCCGAGGTTCCGGCAGAGTTCCACGAGGTGGTCGTAGCGGGCGACGCCGCGGAGCGTCACCGGGTCCTCGGGGTGGGTCCACAGCTCGTGGTTGCCGGGTGCCCAGATCACGCGGGCGAAGCGTTCGGCGAGCAGGCCCAGTGCCCACTCGATGCTGCCGGAGTGCTCGGCGACGTCCCCGGCGACGATCAGCCAGTCCTCGGGGCCGGTCGGCTGGATCTTCTCCACCAGGTCGCGGTTCTCCTGGTAGGAGATGTGCAGATCGCTCACGGCGAGCAGGCGGCCACCCGCCCCGGTGGGCTCCGGCTGTGCGGCGTCGCTGCGGTACTCGGTAGTCACTCCTGCCCCCTGTGGTCACCCGGCCGTAGTCGCCACAGTACGGGGCGGACCGGTCGCGCGGGGCGGGTTGACGCGATCAGTCGTTCGAAAGGTCGGTTCGGTGGCCGGGCGCCCGGCCGGCGGATGCTCAGCCGCCGAACTGCCAGAGCGTGCCGTGGGAGGAGACGGTGGTGGCGGCGAGGATCGCCAGCGAGGCGATGCCGAGGAGCAGGCCGAGGACGGCGCGGCCGCGTCGGCGGGTGCCGCGGACGAGGGCCAGGGTGGCGAGGGTGATGGCGAGCGGTCCCAGGGCGATGTTGAAGAGCAGCAGCCCGGGGAGGCCGAGGAGGAAGGAGGCGACGGCCAGGTTGTCGGCGTCGGTGGCCTTCTGGCGGGTACCCGCGGGGGTGCTCACGCGGGTGTCCATGGCGGTGTCGATGGTGGTGTTCATGGCGGTGGCGATCCCTCTCTGGTGTCGGGCCGGGGTCAGCGCTGCCGCAGGCGGGCGAGGCCCTCGCGGGCGCCGAAGGCGAGCAGCCAGGCGGTGATGGCGGCGGAGGCGGTGAGGAAGACCGGGAGCGAGGTGTGGGCGGCGGCGCCGATGAGGACGCCCATGGCGACCAGGGCGGAGAACAGGATCACGGCTGGCCCCTCCGGCTGTGGTGGCGGTGTCGACCATTTCGGTTGACAAGTGTTCACTGACTTCGGTCCCACTGTACGCCGGGTGGCGAAGTTCGGCAAACACTTGTTTACTGAATGGCGTGAGTCACACCGTTGGGGCCAGACAGGCCCAGAAGCAGCAGAGTCGGCGGGCGTTGCTGGACGCGGGTCTGCACCTGTTGGCCGACCAGAACCTGGCGAGTCTCGGCGTCCGCGAGGTCACCCGGGAGGCCGGGCTCTCGCCGGCCGCCTTCTACCGGCACTTCCCCGACCTCGCCGCGCTGGGCGTGGCGCTGGTCGAGGAGTCGCTGGCGAGCCTGCACGTCATGATCCGTTCGGTGCTCGCCGGGGCGGGTGGTGCCGAGGAGCTGATCGACCGCGCGGTGGACGTGATCGAGCGGCACGTCCGCGAGCACCGGCCGCACGTGCGCTTCCTGGCGCGCGAGCGGCACGGCGGGGTGCGGCAGGTGCGCGAGGCGATCGACGCCGAACTCGGCCGCTTCGCCGCCGAGGTGGGCGCGGCGCTGGCGCTCCAGCCGGTCTCGCGGGGCTGGAGCGAGGAGGACCTGCGGATGCTCGCCGAGTTGTACGTGGACCACATGGTCTCGACGGCGGCCGCCTTCCTGGAGGCGCAGGAGACCGACCCGGACCGGGAGCCGCGGATCGCCGCGACCGCGCGGCTGCAACTGCGGCTGATCAGCCTCGGTCGGCGGCACTGGCAAGGGGGTTGACCACAGCGCCCCGGCACCCGGTACCCCGGCCGCGGGGCTCGGCACCCCCGGTCGCCGGCGCCGGCGACCGGGAACGCGCCAATGTGTCCCGAGTGACCTCCTCGGCGTGGCGGGACTCTTGACAGTGGGTCATGTCCGCGACAGCTTTGGTGGACCCCCACACCGAGAGGTCTCTCATGAAGAAGCCGCTCATAGGCATGCTCGCCACGCTCCTGGTCGCCGGGGCCACTGCCCTGACCGGAGCCCTCCCGGCCCAGGCCGCCGCCCCCACGGCCCAGGCCTCCACCGTCCAGGCCCCCGCAGTCGCCGACCACCAGGCCGCCGCGCCCCTTGCCGCCGTCAACTTCGCCGGGACGGTGGCGCTCAGCAACTGCTCCGGCTCGCTGGTCCGGATGCCCGGCTCGGCCGCGACCGACCCGGCGCTCATCCTCTCCAACGGCCACTGCCTGGAGTCCGGTATGCCCGGCCCCGGTCAGGTGGTCGTCAACCAGCCCTCCAGCCGCACCTTCACCCTGCTCAGCTCCAGCGGCAGCCGACTCGGCACCCTGCGCGCGAGCAAGGTGGTCTACGGCGCCATGACCGACACCGACGTGTCGATCTACCAGTTGAACACCACCTACTCCGCGATCCAGTCTCGGTACGGGATCGCCCCGCTGACCATCTCCGCGAGCCACCCGGTGCAGGGCACCTCGATCAAGGTCGTCTCCGGGTACTGGAAGAAGATCTACTCCTGCTCGATCGACGGCTTCGCCTACCGGCTGCACGAGGCCGACTGGACCTTCAAGGACTCGGTCCGCTACACCTCCGGCTGCGACATCATCGGCGGCACCTCGGGCTCGCCGGTGGTCGACGCCTCGACCGGCCAGGTGGTGGCCGTCAACAACACGATCAACGAGAGCGGCGAGTCCTGCACCCTGGACAACCCGTGCGAGGTCGACCAGAACGGCACGGTGACGGTGCACCAGGGCATCGGCTACGCCCAGGAGACCTACGGCATCCCGGCCTGCTTCGCCGCCGGCAACAAGCTCGACCTGACCCGGTCCGGCTGCGCCCTGCCCCGCCCGTGAGGCCGGGCCGGACGGAACCGGAGCGACCCCACTGACCAGCACCTTTCCCCGATGGGCCACCCGCGACCGGCGGGTGGCCCATTCGGCCGTCTACCGGGCGGCCGCCGCACCACCCGCACCGCAGAGTTGTGCCGACAAGGCAGCTGTCATGTCCGTTGACCCGATGGAGAGTTGATGACCACCACAGTGAGAAGGCTGCTGGTTTCCGTCCTGTTGATACCGCTGCTGGCGATCGGCGGTCTGGCGACCCCGGCGCTGGCCACCGGCGCGCAGGGGGCCGAGGTCGCCCAGGGGGCCGGGGCGGCCCAGGGCCGCAGCGTCGCCGACGACCCGAACGCCGACATCAAGGCCCGGCTGACGGCGATCCCGGGGGTGACCTTCACCGAGGAGAAGCCCACCACCACCGGCCACCGCTACTTCCTGTTCACCTACACCCAGCCGATCGACCACTTCCGCCCCTGGCTGGGCACCTTCCAGCAGCGGTTCAGCGTCCTGCACCGGGGCACCGACCGGCCGACCGTCTTCTACACCAACGGCTACACGCTGGGCACCAACCCCTCGCGCACCGAGCCGACCCGGCTGGTCGACGGCAACCAGGTCTCCATCGAGTACCGCTTCTTCACCCCCTCGCGCCCCGACCCGGCGGACTGGACCAAGGCGGGCATCCGCGAGCAGGCCGCCGACTCGCACGCGCTGGTGACCGCGCTCAAGCGGATCTACCAGCGTGAGTGGCTGTCCACCGGCGCCAGCAAGGGCGGCATGTCCTCCACCTACTACCGCCGGTTCTACCCGGACGACATGGCGGGCACGGTCGCCTACGTCGCGCCGAACAACACCGACGTCGAGGACTACGCGGCCTACACCGACTTCTTCCAGAACGTCGGCACCCCCGAGTGCCGGGCCGCGCTCAACGCCGCCCAGCGTGAGCTGCTGGTCCGCCGCGACCGCCTGGAGACCCGCTACGTGGCCGACAACAAGGCGGCCGGCTCCACCTTCGGCACGCTGGGCACCACCGACCGGGCGTACGAGGCGGGCGTGCTCGACGTGGTCTGGGCGTTCTGGCAGTACAGCACCGAGGCGGACTGCGCCAAGGTCCCGGCGGCGGCCACCGCGACCGACGACGAGCTGTACGCGTGGTTCGACGCGCAGTCCGGCATCACCGGCAACAGCGACCAGTCACTGGCCAAGTACACCGCGTACTACTACCAGGCCGGGACGGAGCTGGGCGCGCCCTACTTCGACGTCTCCTACCTGAAGGACCTGCTGCACTACGACTACAAGGAGTTGTACGCGCCGCGCTCGTACGTGCCGAAGGACATCCCGATGACCTTCAACAAGAACGCGATGCGGGACATCGACCGCTGGGTGAAGCACCACGCCGAGCGGATGATGTTCGTCTACGGCGGCAACGACCCGTGGGGCGCCAAGCCGTTCGAGCTCGGCCGGGGCAGCGAGGACAGCTACGTCTACACCGTGGCGGGCGGCAACCACGGCTCCAAGATCGAGAAGCTGCCGGCCGAGGAGTCGGCGGAGGCGACCGCCAAGGTGCTGGAGTGGGCCGGCCTGGCGGCCGACCAGGACACCGCGCGCTCGCTCGCCAAGACGCCGTACCAGATCCCGCCGTTCGGTCCGCTCGACGAGGAGGGCCAGAAGCTGGAGCGCAACCCGCTGTAGCGGACGCGGGCACCCGTACCGCTGACAGGGCCACCCGCCGGACCGAGTCCGGCGGGTGGCCCGTTTCGTGCCCGCCGAGCCCTTCCTGCCGAGCCCTCCCCGCCGAATCCCTCTCCGCCGAGCCACTCCCCGTCGAACCCCTCCCCGAAGCAGTGAATCAGTGCTTCAATGCTTCCATGGCCTACCGACGCACGCCCGCCGTCCAAGCCCGCCTGGACGCCCAGCGCGAGGCGGTGCTACAGGCGGCCGTCGGGCTGCTCGCCGAACGCGGTTACGGCGGCTGCACGATGGCCGCGGTGGCGGACCGCGCCGGGATCGCCACCGGCAGTCTCTACCAGCACTTCGCCAACAAGGCCGAGCTGTCGGTGCAGTTGTTCCGCCGGGTGGTCACCCGCGAGATGGCGGCGGTCAACGCGGCCGTCGCCCTGCGCGGGACCCCGCGGGAGCGGATCGCCGCCGTCGTCGAGACCTTCGCCACCCGCGCCCTGCGCGCGCCCCGGCTGGCGTACGCGCTGCTGGTCGAGCCGGCCGACGCGGTGGTGGACACCGAACGCCTGGTGTTCCGGCGGGCGTTCCGGGACGTCATCGCCACCGAGATCACCGCCGCCGTGGCGAGCGGCGAACTCCCGCAGCAGGACGCGGTGTTGACCGCGGCCGCGCTGGTCGGCGCGGTCGGCGAGGCGCTGGCCGGCCCGCTCGCCGCCGCGCCCGGAGCTCCCGCGCCCGGAGCTCCCGCATCCGGAGCTCCCGCACCCGCCGCGCCCGAACGCGGCAGCACCACCAGCGACAGCACCACCAGCGACACCACCACGGCGGTGGTCCCCGCCCTGGTCTCCTTCACCCTGCGTGCCCTGGGAGGACGCGATGACAGCGACGCATGAGGTCACCAACCAGGTGCCCCTGCCGTACGGACACGACACCGCCGCCGACCCCACCCTGCTCGCCGCCCTGCACCGGGCCGGCGCCGGCTGGGCCGAGCCCGAACTGCACGAACTCGGCCGCCTGGCCGGCTCCGAACAGGCCGCCGAGTGGGGTCGGCTGGCCAACGAGAACCCGCCGGTGCTGCGCACCCACGACCGCTTCGGCCACCGCGTCGACGAGGTCGAGTTCCACCCGTACTGGCACGAGCTGATGCGCACCGCCGTCGCGCACGGCCTGCACGCCGCGCCCTGGCGGGACGACCGGCCCGGCGCCCACTCGGCGCGCGCCGCCAAGTTCTTCGTCTGGGGCCAGGTCGAGGCCGGTCACACCTGCCCGGTCTCGATGACCTACGCCGCCGTCCCCGCCCTGCGCGCGAACCCCTCCCTGGCGGCCGAGTTGGAGCCGCTGCTGGCCTCGACCGAGTACGACTTCGGGCTGCGCGAGCCGCGCACCAAGCGCGGGCTGATCGCCGGCATGTCGATGACCGAGAAGCAGGGCGGCTCGGACGTCCGCACCAACACCACCACTGCCGTCCCGCACGCCGACGGCACCTACCGGCTCACCGGGCACAAATGGTTCACCTCGGCGCCGATGTCCGACCTGTTCCTGACGCTGGCTCAGGCGCCGGGCGGGCTCAGCTGCTTCATGCTGCCGCGGATCCTCCCCGACGGCACCCGCAACCGCCTCCGGCTGATGCGGCTCAAGGACAAGCTCGGCAACAAGTCCAACGCCTCGGCCGAGTTGGAGTACGACGGCGCGGTCGGCTGGCTGATCGGCGAGGAGGGGCGCGGGGTGCCGACCATCATCGAGATGGTCAACATGACGCGCCTGGACTGCACCATCGGCGGCGCCTCCGGCATGCGCTACGGCGCCACCCGGGCGGTCCACCACGCCCTGCACCGGCGGGCGTTCGGCAAGGCGCTGGTCGACCAGCCGCTGATGCGCAACGTGCTCGCCGACCTGGTGGTCGAGTCCGAGGCGGCCACCGTGGTGGCGATGCGGCTGGCCCAGGCCACCGACCTCGCCCTGGCCGGGGACGAAACCGAGGCGCTGGTACGGCGGTTGGGCCTGGCGGTGGCCAAGTACTGGGTCTGCAAGCGAGGGCCGGCACACGCCGCCGAGGCGCTGGAGTGCCTGGGCGGCAACGGCTACGTCGAGGAGTCCGGGATGCCCCGGCTCTACCGGGAGGCGCCACTGGTGTCGATCTGGGAGGGCTCCGGCAACGTCGCCGCCCTGGACGCACTGCGCGCCATGGCCAAGCGCCCGGAGACGGTCGAGGCCTTCCTCGGCGAACTCGACGCCGCCGCCGGGGCGGACCGCCGGCTGGACGCGGCCGTCGCCGCCCTGCGCAAGGAGCTCACCGACCTCACCGACCTGGAGTACCGCACGCGCCGGCTGGTCGAGTCGATGGCGCTGGCCTTCCAGGGCTCGCTGCTGGTCCGGTACGGCAGCCCGGAGGTGGCCGACGCCTTCTGCGCCACCCGCCTCGGCCGGGACCACGGCGCCGCGTTCGGCACCCTGCCGCCCGGTCCGGACCCGACGGAGATCATCGAGCGCGCCCGCCCGGTGCCGGCATGAGCGAGGCTCAGGAGGTCATGAGCGAGGCAGCGGAGGTCCGCGCCTTCTGGCAGGCCCTCGGACTGCCCGGCCTGGTGGACGTGCACACCCACTTCATGCCGAAGAACGTCCTCGACAAGGTGTGGGCCTACTTCGACGCGGCCGGGCCGCTGGTGAACCGCCCGTGGCCGATCACCTACCGCGAGGCCGAGGCCGAACGCGTCCAGCGGCTGCGGGACTTCGGCGTCCGGGCGTTCACCGCGATGCTCTACCCGCACAAGCCGGGCATGGCCGGCTGGTTGAACGCCTGGGCCGCCGACTTCGCCGCCCGCACCCCGGACGGCCTGCACACCGCGACCTTCTTCCCCGAGCCCGGCGCGCCCGGGTACGTGGCGCGGGCGATCGAGGACGGCGCCCGGGTGTTCAAGGCGCACCTCCAGGTCGGCGGCTACGACCCGACGGACCGCCGGCTGGACGAGGTCTGGGGGCTGCTCGCCGAGAGCGGCACCCCGGTGGTCACCCACTGCGGATCGGGGCCGGTGCCGGGCAAGTTCACCGGCCCCGGCCCGATCGGCGAGGTGCTGGACCGGCACCCCGGCCTGGTCCTGGTGGTCGCCCACCTCGGCATGCCCGAGTACCGCGACTTCCTCGACCTCGCCGAACGCCACCCCGCCGTGCGGTTGGACACCACCATGGCGTTCACCGACTTCGTCGAGGCCGACGTGCCGTTCCCGCGCGCCGAACTCCCGCGCCTGCGCGGCCTCCAGGATCGCGTGCTGCTCGGCAGCGACTTCCCCAACATCCCGTACCGGTACGTCCACCAGCTGGAGGCGCTGGCCGGGCTGGGCCTGGGGGAGGAGTGGCTGCGCGCCGTCTGCCACGACAACGCGGCGGCGCTCTTCGGGCTGGACGCGGCGGGCTCGGCGGGCTCGGCGTGACCGACCCCGGCGTGACCGACCCCGGCGTGGTCGGCCTCGGTATGACCGGCTGATCACCGCACCGCGCGCAGCACCGCCAGCGCGTCCGCGTGCAGCCCGGGCGCGGCGGCGAGGAGGCTGTCGGAGCCGGCCGTCCAGGCCGCCCCGGTGGCGTCCGTCACCGTCGCGCCCGCCTCGCTCGCGATCAGCGCGCCGGGCAGCAGGTTGCCCGCGTCCCGGCCGTACTCCCAGAACAGCCCCAGGTGCCCGGAGCCGACCTGGGCCAGCTGCAACGAGGTCGGGCCGAGGTTGCGCACCGCCAGCACCGCGCCGGCCAGCGCCGACAGCGACTCGCCGGCCCGGCGCAGCGCCACCGGGTCGGCGGCGACGAACGGCGGCTGGCTGGTCCCGGCGACGGTCGCCGCTAGCTCGCGCGGCAGCGGCGCCACCGGGCGGTCGTCCAGCCGCGCCCCGCCGCCCAGCACCGCCCGGTAGGTCCGGCCGCCGGCCGCTTCCGGGGCGTGCACCACGGCCAGCACCGCCACGCCGTCCCGGACCAGGGTCGCGGTGACCGCCCAGTGCGGGTGCCCGAGCAGGTACTGCACCGCGCCGTCGGTGGCGTCGCACAGCCACCACTCGCCCTCGGCGGGCACCGAGCCGTCCAGCTCCTCCGGCACCCACCCGGCCTGCGGGCGCAGTGCGCCCAGCCGCTCCCGCAGCTCGGCGGCGGCGGGGTCGTCCACCTCCGCGAAGCGCGCCATCGCCTCCGCCAGGGTCGGCGCCGGGGTGGGATCGACGGGTCGTCGGGCCGCCAGCTTCGCCCCGACCTCGCGCACCGCCGCGGTCACACCGTCCGCCAGCGTCCACAGCTCCGTCGCCGTCTTCATCGCCGTACTCCCTCGTGCTCGCCGCGGCCGGACCACCCGGCCGCCGAGGACAAGGAGTACCGTCAGGGCTGCCGAAGAAGACGCTCAATGCCGCGAGAACGACGGAGATCGGACACCATGGACCTCTCCACCGCTGATCCGGACACCGTGCTGGACACCCTGGACCGCCGCCTGGTCTGCGCCCTCCAGGTGGACGGACGGGCCGAGCCCGGCCGGATCGCCGAGGTGCTGGGCGTGTCCGCCCGGACCGTCACCCGCCGCCTGGCCCGCATGCAGCAGGCCGGGGTGCTGCGGGTGGTGCGGCTGCCCGACGTCGAGGACAGCGCCGTCGGCGCCCTCCTGTTGCGGGTCCGGGTGCTGCGCGGCGCGGTGGACGCCATCGCGCAGGCGCTGGCCGACCGCCCCGACGTGCCGTTCGTCGACGTGATGCTCGGCGGCCACGAGGTCGGCGCCGTCATGCTGAGCGACGCCGGGGCCCGTGACCGCCTGCTCTACGGACAGCTGCCCGCGACTGCCGCCGTCACCGAGACCACCACCCACGCCGTGCTGCACGCCTTCGCCGACGCCGGGCAGTGGCAGGCCGGTTACCTGAGCGCGCCGGAGGCTGCGGCGCTCGCCCGGCCGCACGTGCCCCGCCCGGCCGCGCCCCCACCGCTGGACGGGCTCGACCGCGCGCTGCTGGCCCGGCTGTCCGAGAACGCCCGGCAGTCCCACGCTGCCCTCGCCGCGGCGGTCGGCGCCCCCGAGTCGACCGTTCGCCGCCGGCTGCACCGGCTCGACGAGGCCGGGCAGCTGCGCACCCACGCGACCGTCGACCCGCAGCTGCTCGGCATGGCCGTGGACGCCAACCTCTGGCTGGACGTGCCGCCCGGCCGACTCGCCGAGGTCGGTACGGCGCTGGCCGGGCACCCGCTGGTGCACGGGGTGTTCGCCACCAGCGGCCCGCACAACCTGCTGGCCGTGGTGTTCTGCGCGGACCACGGCGGGCTGTACCGCTTCCTGACCGACACCCTCGGCCCGCTCGGGGTCACCCGCGCGGAGACCACGATCACCGCCCGCGCGGTGAAACGGGCGGGCGTCCCGCTGCGCCGCCCCGGCGCCGGCGCCCGCCCGCCGAGGGCCTGAACGCCGAAGCCTGAACGCCGAAGCCCTGAACGCGGAGGCCCGGAAGGCAGCATGACCTCCGGGGTAATCGACGCCTGCCGGACGGCCCGGCAGGGTGGAGGCATCCGGTCGGCGCCACGGCCACCGGGATCCGAACCCCCCTCAGGAGGCTGATCCGCCATGTCCGCGAACACCCTCACGCCCGCCCGCCCCACCGCCTCCGTCCTCTCGCTGCGGAGCGTGCGCGGCGTGCTCGCCCTGGATGCCCTGGTCACCGGTGGCAACGGCCTGTCCTACCTGGCCTTCGCCGGTCCGATCGGCGACCTGCTCGGCATCGGCCGGGCCACCCTGCTGGACCTCGGCGCCTTCCTCACCGTCTACGCCCTCGCGGTCGGCGTGCTGGCGGCCCGTCGGCAGCCGCCGCGGCTCGCGGTGCGGACGGTGATCGACCTCAACGCGGCCTGGGTGGTGCTCAGCCTGGTGGCCATGGAGCTGTGGTTCGAGCCGACCGGCGCCGGGTTCGTCTGGATCCCGTTGCAGGCCGCGGTGGTGGCCCTGTTCGTGGGCCTTCAGTTCACCGCCCAGCGCCGCGCGGACCGGTCCTGACGCGCGAACGGTCCTGACAGACGACCGGTCCTGACGTGCTACCGCTCCGACCCCACCGCGGACTGCAGGAACTCCACCGTCCCCGAGTCGGCCGGGAGGAAGGTCTCCATGGCCAGCTCGGAGACGGTCACGTCCAGCGGGGTGTTGAAGGTCGCGATGGTGGAGAGGAAGGACAGTACCCGCCCCTCGTGCCGGATCCGCAGCGGCAGCGCGAACGGGAACAGCTCGGTGGCCTCCGCCCGCTCCCCGTCCGAGGCCGTGCCGCCGGCCGGCTCGGGGTAGCCGCGGACCTCCTCGTACAGCTGCCGCAGCGGCTCCGAGCGGACCAGCTCGATCTGGCGCTCCATCCGTTCCAGCAGGTGCCCGCGCCACTGCCGGAAGTTGACGATGCGCGGGGCCAGTCCGTCCGGGTGCAGGGTGATCCGCATCGCGTTGAGCGGCGGTTGCAGCAGCTCCGGGGTGACCCCGGTGAGGATCAGCCCGAGTGAGCGGTTGGCCGCCAGCACCCGGAAGGCCCCGTCGACGACCAGCGCCGGGTACGGGTCGTGGGCGGCGAGCAGGCGTTCCATGCCGCCGCGCAGCGCGGCCATGGACGGGTCGTCCAGCGGCGTCTCGGGGTAGTGCGGGGCGTAGCCGGCCGCCAGCAGCAGGGTGTTGCGCTCGCGCACCGGGACGTCCAGTTGCTCGGCGAGCCGCAGCACCATCTCCTGGCTCGGGCGGGCCCGGCCGTTCTCGATGAAGCTGATGTGCCGGGCCGAGGAGTCGGCTTGCAGGGCCAGTTGCAGCTGGCTGAGCTGGCGCCGTTCCCGCCAGCCGCGCAGCAGCACGCCGACCCCGGTCCCCGCCGTGCTTCCCATCCCCGCCATGATCGTCATGGTTCAGGACGGTACTGGACCGGGGCCCGCGCCCGGCAGTGGGCGTCTCAGACGCCGGTGCTCGACCCCGGCCGGATGACCATCAGCACCACGACCACCGCCCACAGCAGGTTGAACACCCCGGCCGTCATGGGCAGCAGCCGCAGCCCCTGGACGGCCTTGGTGTGCTGCTCGTCCCCGGCGTCGAGGGCGAGCGCGTCCACCGCGGCCTGCTGCCCCGGCAGCACGAAGAGCAGCAGCGAGAGCGCGGCGATGCCGGTGAGCACCATCGAGACGATCAGCCAGGACTGCCCGATCACGTCCATCACCTGCGCCAGGCCGATGCCGAGGACCGGCACGGCGACCCCCAGCAGCGCGTAGACCTGGGTGATCCGGTGCAGGATCCGCAGCACGCCGGCGTCCGAGGCCTGGTCCGGTCCGCCTGCCAGTGCGGCCTTGGCCCGGCGCGGGAACATGCTGACGGCGACCGCGACCGGGCCTATGAACAGGACCGACGCGAGGACGTGCAGGCTCAGCAGGAACTTGGCCATGGCGGGGACACCCTTAATCCGGCGGTGGGAGCTGGTACGGCGGAGCGTCCGGTTCCGGCGCACCCGCGATCAGGCACGCTAACACCGCTTATCCGCCGGCCCGCCGCTCGGGTGGGCGCACGTGACCGGCCCCCGCGGCCGGCCTACGCCAGCTCCACCACCTGCGGTGCGGCGGTGCTGACCGCCGCCACGGCCGCGCCGTGCGCCGGGTCCGTCCAGTCGAGCAGGTGCAGGTCCTCGAAGCGGCCGCGGGTCGGGGCACCGGGCGGCACCTCCAGCGGCAGCGCGGAGAGGTCGACGGTGGCCAGGGTGTCGAGCGTCGCCCGGCCGATCTTGATCAGCGACTCCTTGCGCACCCACTGCCGCAGGAACGCCAGGTCCGGCTCCGGGGCCGCCTCGACCAGGGCCAGCTCGGCCGGGGTGAGCACTCGGCGGGCGACCGCGCGCAGCGAGCCGCCGCGCGCGGCCAGCTCGACGTCCACGCCGACCGGCTGGTGTCCGGCGCCCGCCGCGACCACGCCCCGGGTGTGCGACAGGCTCACGTGCACCCCGGGGTGGTCCGGCAGGTACGGCTTGCCGTGGTCGGCGAGCCCGCAGTCCGGGCAGTGCTGGGCGAGGACGAGTTCGGCGGCCGGGACCCCGAGCAGCCGGGCGGCGCAGAGCCGGACCAGTACGTGCCCG
Source organism: Kitasatospora sp. NPDC097643 (assembly GCF_040302625.1). Taxonomy (NCBI): domain Bacteria; kingdom Bacillati; phylum Actinomycetota; class Actinomycetes; order Kitasatosporales; family Streptomycetaceae; genus Kitasatospora; species Kitasatospora sp. NPDC097643. Next base: position 91,402 of record NZ_JBEOSA010000029.1, read on the forward strand.
GCGGTGAAGTCGATCCGCCCGGACTCGTGCCGGAAGCGCCCGGCGCGCTCGCGCTCGACGGCGGTGAGCAGGTGCTCGCCCGCCTCGGGGTGCTTCAGCACGGCGTCGGAGGAGGCGACGGCGACGAGCGGCGCGGGCCGGTCCTGGGGCTCGGTGGTCATGCCCCCAACCTAGCCGGGTCGCCGCCCGGAGGTTCGGGGCAGGTCGACGGCCCGGACCGCCGTTCAGCTGATCTTCGGATCATGTCCGAGGGTCAATAGGGTGTGAATCGCCCGATTTGGGGTTGGATGTCGCGCCTTCATGGGATTGCCAGACAACAACACCGAGTACGGCAGGTCGCGGATGCCTGCCTCTTCCATGCGCGGAGGATGTGTCGATGGGTCAGGGCACCGGTACGCCGGATCACAGAACGACCGCGGTGCGGGGGCCGCGGGCCGGCCACGGGCGCCGGGCCGTCCAGGTCGCGGTGGCGACCGCCGTCGCCGCACTGCCGCTGGCCGTCGTGCTGACGGCCGGTTCGGCCGCGTCGCTGGCCCCGCCGCTGGGCGCCTGCACCGGGCCCGCCTGTCCGTCGACCTGGCCGCCGCCGCACAACGGCGACTTCGGCGGCCGGGACTCCACCATCAACGTGTTCACCGGCGGGAACTACACCGTGAACGGCCGCGCGGCGGAGGCCGAGGGCAAGATCGTCGCGCTGGGGGACCTGACCGTCGACAAGAGCCAGGGCGGCGTCTACAACATGGGCGTGGTCGGCGTCGGTTCACGGGTCCCGCCGCCGAACGGCAGCGACTTCGTCACGGTCGGCGGCAGCGTCGGCGTGCGGAGCGGCAACCAGATCCTGATCGGCAGCAGCGACTCCAAGGGCCCGGCCTTCGGCAACCTCCGCTACGCCGGGACGCTCTCCGGCACCGTCAACATCGACCCCACCGGCCAGGCGCTCAAGGATCCGGACGCCGCCGCGCCCTACGAGACGGTGCTCACCCAGATCGAGGAGGCCTCCGCCTGCGCAGGCCGGGCCACCGCGACCGGCAGGGTCACCGTCACCCGCAGTGAGGCCACCTTCGCCGGTGACGGCACCAGCGCGCGGCAGGTCTTCAACGTCACCCAGGACCTCGGCTCGGCCACCCGGACGATCGGCCTGGTCTTCACCGGCATCCCGGCGGGCGCCACGGTGGTGGTGAACATGCTCGGCGACAACCCGATCATCAACACCTACACCGGCACCGGGCTCGCGGGGGACCCGACCACCGAGATGCGCTCCAGGCTGATGTGGAACTTCCCCACCGCGACCACGGCCCAGATCCTCGGCAGCGCCCAGTTCCAGGGCTCGGTCATGGCCGGCAACCCGGGCGGCACCACGACCGTCGCCCAGCCCGGCATGAACGGCCGGGTCTACCTGGCGGGCAACCTGATCCACACCGGCACCGGCGGCTACGAGATCCACAGCTACCCGTTCGACGGGGACCTGCCGGACTGCCGGACCTCGCCGAGCCCGTCGCCGACCTCCTCCTCGCCCTCGCCGTCCAACTCCCCGTCGCCGACCCCGACCTCCCCCAAGCCGACCCCGACCTCGCCCCGGCCGACCAGCCACACTCCAACGCCGCACCCGACGAGCCACACCCCGACGCCGCACCCCACCAGCAGCTCGGCCTCGCCCTCGCCGAGCTCCTCGACCTCGGGCCCGGCTCCGACCAGCCACGAGCCGACCAGCCACCACCCGACCGGTCACCCGTCCACCAGCCACCACCACGGTGGCGGCGGTGAACTGCCCTCCACCGGCTCGGGCAACGCCCCGGTGGTCCTCGGCCTGGCCGGTGTCGGCCTGCTCGGCCTCGGCGGTCTCGCCGTCCTGGTCGCCCGCCGCCGCGGCCGCCACAGCTGACCGGCGCTGAGCGCAACGACTGACCGGCGCCCTGAGCGCAACGACGCAGGCCGCCCGGGTCGAATCGACCCGGGCGGCCTGCCTCGTGTGCTGGGTCCGCGGTGGCTCAGTGCTCGCTGAGGAAACGATCCACCGTGCGGCGGTCGGCGGCGACGGAGTGCACCGGCTCGCCGACCACCCGGCCGGCCAGGGTGACGGCCAGCTTGCCGACGTCCCGGCGGAGTCGGGCGGCGGCCTCGGCCCGTTCGGCGGCGATCAGGGCGCGCATGGCGGCGAGCAGCTCGTCCCGCTCCCGGGCGCCCTCGGCCCGGGCCCGGGCGATGGCCGCCGCGCCCCGCTCGGCGTACTCCTGCCGGATCCGGGCCGCCTCGTGCCGGGCGGCCGCGAGCTCCCGCCGCCCGGCGTCCTGGACGGCCTCGGCCTCGGCGCGGACCGCCTCGGCCCGTTCGGCGCGGCCCTCGGTCGCGTCCCGCCGCTCGGCCCGCAACCGCTCGATGCGCGGGAAGGCGCCCCGGCCGAGCGTCCACAGCATCAGGAAGTAGAGCGCCAGGCCGAGGGCCAGCATGGCCGGTTCGGGCTTGAGCGGTCCGAGTTCGATGTTCATGCTGACCTCCCCGGTGCGGCTGACGAGCAGTCAACGGGGAGGCTTCCCGCGGTGGTGAGCATCGAACGTCAGTCGGACATGACCTTCGTCACGACCGCCGCCCCGATTCTCGGAGGCTGTCAGGTCACCTCGCCCCGGCGGGAGAAGCGCTCCGCCCGCCACTCGCCGCTCTCCAGCACCTCGGCCAACTGCCGTGCCGCTTCCCAGACATCGGTGTGGGACAGGTAGAGCGGGGTGAAGCCGAAGCGCATCAGGTCCGGCGCGCGGAAGTCCCCGATCACCCCGCGCTCGATCAGTGCCTGCACCACCGGGTAGCCGTCGGCGTGCCGCAGCGCGACCTGGCTGCCCCGCCGGGCGTGCTCGCGCGGGGTCGCCACCTCGATCCCGTCCAGGCCCTCGACCAGGGAGATGAACAGGTCGGTCAGCGCCAGGCTCTTGGCGCGGACGGCGGTCAGGTCGGCGCGCTCCCAGACGTCCAGGCTGGCGCCCAGCGCGGCCTGGCCCAGCAGCGAGGGCGAGCTGGTCAGGAACCGTCCGATGCCCGGCTTCGGCTCGTAGCCGGGCTCGAAGGCGAACGGGCGGGCGTGCCCGAACCAGCCGCTCAGCGGCTGCAACGGGCCGGCCGCCAGGTGCCGCTCGGCGACGTACAGGAAGGCCGGCGAACCGGGGCCGCCGTTCAGGTACTTGTAGGTGCAGCCGATCGCGAAGTCCGCGCCGGCGGCGCCGAGTTCGACCGGCAGCGCGCCCACCGAGTGGCAGACGTCCCAGATCATCAGCGCGCCCGCGGCCTGCACCCGGGCGGTGATGCCGGGCAGGTCCAGCAGCTCGCCGGTGCGGTAGTCCACGTGCGAGAGGACGACCGCGGCGACGTCGCCGTCCAGGTGCGCGTCCAGCTCCTCCGGCCGGATCAGCACGCTGCGCGCGCCCTCGACCAGGCCGGTGACGCCCTCGGCGATGTAGAGGTCGGTCGGGAAGGCCTCGCCGTCACCCAGCACGGTGTGCCGGCCCGGGCGCAGCCGCAGCGCCGCCGACAGCACCTTGAACAGGTTCACCGAGGTGGTGTCGCAGACGACCACCTCGTCCGCCCCGGCCCCGATCAGCGGCGCGATCCGCCGGCCCAGCCGGTACGGCTGCTCGAACCAGCCGGCGTCGTTCCAGCTGCGGATCAGCGCCTGGCCCCACTCCTCCTCGACCAGCTGCCGCACCCGCTCGGGGGTGCGGGCCGGCAGCGCGCCGAGCGAGTTGCCGTCCAGGTAGATCACCCCGTCCGGCAGGGTGAACTCCTTGCGGAACTCCGCCAGCGGGTCGACGGCGTCCAGCGCCGCGCACTCCTCGCGCGTGATCATGCCCTTGTCCTCGCTCACATCTCGTCCCGGATGGTCCACAGCTCGGGGAAAACGTCCTGCTCGGCCGCCTTGCGCAGCCAGCTCAGTCCGCTGGAGCCGCCCGAGCCGGGCTTGCCGCCCATCGTCCGCTTGACCGCGGTCAGGTGGCGCTGGCGCCAGCGGGTCACCCGCTCGGCGACGTCCAGCAGCGCCTCGCCGAGCGGCTGCAGCGCGGCGAACTCCGGGTCGGTGTAGACCCGGCGCCAGGCGTCCGCGACCGCCGGGTCCGGCTGGTACCGCTGCGCGGAGACCTCGGCCCGGACCGGCAGGCCGCGCCGGGCCAGCAGCGCCAGCGCGTCGTCGTACAGGCCGGGGGCGTGCAGCACCCCGGTCAGCTCGGCGAGCGTCTCCGGCACCTCGTCGTACATCCGCAGCAGCGCGGCGTTCTTGTTGCCGAGCAGGAACTCCAGGTGCAGGAAGGCCGAGGACTGGAAGCCGGAGGCCTCGCCGAACACCGAGCGGAAGGCGTTGAACTCCTGCGGCGTCATGGTGGCCAGCAGGTCCCAGGACTCCACCAGGACGTCCTGGACGTGCGTGCCGCGCCGCAGCGCGGCCAGCGCGGACGGCAGGTCGTCCTCGCGCAGCGCCTGCTGGGCGAGCGTCCACTCGTGCCGCAGCAGGTCGAACAGCAGTTCCATCACCTGGGTGGTGACGATGAACGACAGCTCGGCCGGCACCTTGCTGCGCGGGTGCTGGAGGCTGTGCAGCTCCTCCAGCCGCGCGTAGCGGGCGTACGGGGTGCCCCGACCCGGCTCCTGGCCCCGACCGAACGACAGGTTGGGTGTCTCCACCGTGTCGTGCCCCATCCGATTTCCTCCTGATCCACCCGGGCGTCGTCGCCCGGCCCGGCGACCAGACGGACGGCCTGGTTCCACCGGGGCCCCATTGTGCGGCGGTGCGGCCCCCCGCTTGAATGGCCGCCGGGCACCGCTACCGGCCTCGGGGTTTGCGTCCGCGATGCGTTCGGTCGATTCCCTTTACGATCGGCAGAACCGCCGATTCCAGCCACTCCGGGAGTCACCATGGACGCCGTCGACCGCCACCTGCTGGCCGAGCTACAGGCCGATGCCAGGCTCTCCTACAACGAACTCTCCCGCCGGGTGAGCCTGTCCGCACCCGCGGTGGCCGAACGGGTCCGCCGGCTCGAGGCGGACGGGGTGATCACCGGCTACCACGCCCACGTGGACCTCACCCGCTCCGGGCTGCCGATCACCGCGCTGGTCCAGATCCAGTGCTACGGCCCGCGCTGCGTGCTGCGCGACCCCGAGGTGGCGACCTGGCCGGAGGTGCTCCAGCTGCACCGGGTCACCGGCGGCGCCTGCTGCGCGCTGCTGGTCGCGGTGCCCACGATGGCCGACTTCGAGGCGCTCTGCGACCGGCTCGGCGGGTACGGCCAGCCGGCCAGCTCGATGATCCTCTCCAGCCCGGTGCCCTGGCGGCCAGTGGTCGTGCCCTGAGTGGTCCTGCCCGGGACGGTCGTGCCCGGGACGGTCGTGCCCTGACGCGTGCCCCCGACCGGAGGGGAACGGTAGGTTCCTCGGCATGCCGAACGACCGTCACATCCTGCTGCTGCCGGGGAGCCTGCGGGCCGGCTCCACCAACGAGACCGTGCTGCGCACCGCCGCCGCCCTCGCCGCCACCACCCCGGGCCTGCGCGCCACCTACTACGCTGGCCTGGCCGAACTGCCGCACTTCAACCCGGACGACGACCTCGACCCGCTGCCCGGCCCGGTCACCGCCCTGCGGGAGGCGATCGAGGCCGCCGACGCCCTGCTGATCTGCACCCCCGAGTACGCCGGGACGCTGCCCGGCTCCTTCAAGAACCTGCTGGACTGGACGGTCGGCGGCACCGAGATCTCCGACAAGCCCACCGCCTGGATCAACGCCGCCGGGCCGGGCCGGGGCCACGGCGCCGAGGCCACCCTGCGCACCGTCCTCGGCTACACCGGCGCGGCCGTGCTGGAGGAGGCCTGCGCCAAGATCCCGCTGGACCGCGCGGCGGTCGGCCCGGACGGGCTGGTCGCCGACCCGCTGGTGCGGGAGCGGATCGGCGAGGTGCTGGCCACCCTCGCGGGGCGGTAGCGGTAGGGGTAGCGGTACGACCGGCCGGGCTCAGTGCCCCTCGGGGAGGTGCAGTCCGAGCCCGGCCAGGCCGTTCAGGAACAGTTCCACGCCGACCGCCGCCAGCAGCAGTCCGAGCAGCCGGGAGAGCACCTCCAGCGAGGTCCGGTGGGTGCGCTGCATCAGCGGCGCCAGTACGGCCACGCAGGCGTAGTTGATCACCACGACGCCGGTGTACGCGGCGCAGACGGTGACTCGCCAGCCCCAGTCGTCCTTGGTGAGCGCGGCGACCAGGACGGCGGTGACGGCGAGCGGGCTGGCGATGTACGGCAGCAGCAGCTCGCGGATGCCGTCCACCATGTGGTTCTTCAGGTGCTCGTCGCCCCTGCTCTCGGCACCGAGGTGGACGCCGAAGACCAGCGCGACCGCGTAGATGAAGAAGATCGTCCCGCCGGCGAGCTGTAGCGACTGGTCGCTGATGTGGAACAGCGAGGTGGTCCAGTCCGCGCTGAAGACGAGCGCCACGGCGATCACCGCCGAGATGACCGTGCTCCAGGCCGCCAGCCGCCGCAGCTCCTGGGTGGTCCGGGTGGCGGCCAGGTGGGCGAAGGACAGCAGGACCTTCGGCGGGCCGACCACGGCGAAGAAGGCGATGAAGGCGCTGCTCAGGTTGAAGACGAACATCTGCCAAGCATGACCGCGGCCCCCGCCACGACCGGCCCGCCACGCCCCGCGCCCGGGTGTGGCGTGCGGCGTGAGCTCCGTATTCCGAAGATCCCGCGGATTCGCCCGGATGGCGGCCCCGACTCGAACGGGTGCTCGCTCTCGGGTGCTATGGAACCCGGACCACCCCCGCGGGAACGAGGATGCGACATGTGTCTGAACCGGAAGGACCTGGGCCTGCTGGCCCTGCGCGGCGCGGTCGGCGGGGTGCTGATCGCGCACGGAACCCAGAAGCTGTTCGGCTGGTTCGGCGGCGCCGGCCTGGAGGGCACGGCCCAGGCGATGGAGCACATGGGCTTCCATCCGGCCCGGGAGAGCGCCCTCGCGGCCGGCCTCGGCGAGGCGGGCGGCGGCGCCCTGCTGGTGGCCGGGCTGGCCACCCCGGCGGCCGGTGCGGTGGTGGCCGGGACGATGGCTGGCGCGGTGGCGGTGCACGCCCCGGCGGGCTTCTTCACCGTCTCCGGCGGCTACGAGTACCCGGCGTTCCTCGGCGCGACCGGGCTCGCGCTCGGCCTGGCCGGCCCGGGGCGGTACTCGCTGGACCACCTGACCGGTTATGTCTTCGACCGGCGGTGGGTCGGGGTGCTGTCCTTCGCGGCGAGCGCCGCCGGGGCGTACGGCGTGGTGGCCCGGCGCCGGCACGTGGTGCGGCTGCGCGAGGAGCGGGCGGCCGTCGAGGCGGACGAACAGGAGGGCTCGGGGCTGTCCTGACGCCAGGGCCGGTCCGACGGTCCGCCGCGCCCGGCGGGAGCTGTCGGACGGGCCCCAACCGGGCGGGCGGCCCGGCGGACCGGCCGCCCGCCCCGATGGATCACCTCTGCTGGCGGCCCCGGCCGGGGCCGCCCCGACGTGGACGGCGACACGGAGCGTCGCCGGGAGTGGACAAGCCATGGACCGAAAGCCGCTCAGCCGGACACCCGCCCGCCCGCGGGTCACCGCGCGGCGCCCGGACGCGCCGCCTGCACGCCGCCAACACCGCCTGGCGGCAGGGGTGTTGGCCGCGGCCGTGGCCGGTGCGACGGCGCTGGCGGGCTGCTCCTCGGGCAGCACTCCGAGCAGCGTGGCCTCCTCGGCGGCCGCGGCCGTCTCGAAGGGGGCCTCGGCGGCCGCCTCCGTCGCCTCGGCGCTGGCCTCGGCGGCCGGCGGGATCGGCTCGGCGATCTCCTCGGCGGAGGCGCAGGCCTCGGCGGCGGTCTCGGCGGCCTCCTCGGCCGTCGCCGGGATCAAGGGCGGGCTGGACGCCAAGGGGGACGTCACCGCCGGGGCGGTGACCACGGGCTCGGACGGCAAGGCCCAGGTGGAGCTCACCGTCACCAACCACGCCCAGCAGTCGTACCGGTACGTGATCCAGGTGAACTTCACCGACGGCTCCGGCAAGGTGCTCGACGCGACCGCGGTGACCGTCCCGGACGTGGCGGCCGGCCAGAGCGCCCAGGCCACCGCGCGCAGCAACCGGGACCTGACGGGCACCGTCAAGGCCGAGGTGGCCAACGCGGTGCGCTACTGAGCCGCAGTTCGGTGCCGCTGGTCGGCGGGGTCGCGGGGGAGGGCGGCGAACCTTAAGCGCGGCTCAAGGCCCAACATCACCCCTTGACGAGGGAGTTGGTCTAGTCCATTTTTATTGCCCAGGTGCAGGGAGCCCCTGAACCGGCGTCAACGGCCTCGTGCCGCGGGCGCCGGTTCGGCACATCCCGGTGTCCGTCCAGGCCTGATCCCGCTCGATTCCCACCCCTGATCTGTCATGTCCCGGTCGTCCGGCCCCACCCCGGACGTGCACCCCCGGGCTGACGGAACCCCCACGACCAGGAGTCACGCACCCATGCTGCGCTCACGCATTGAAAGGGCCGGGACCCCGGCTCCGGAGGGCGGCCGCCGCCGGCGCCCGAAGAGCCTGGCCGCCGTCGCGGCCGGCACCACCGCCTCCCTGCTGCTCGGTGCGGGCCTCGCGCTGTCCGGCGGCGGCGCGGCCAACGCCGCGACCACCAACAGCACCGGCGCGCCCGCCACCAGCGGCGGCATCAAGGTCGCCTACTTCGACCAGTGGTCGATCTACGCCAACGCGTACTACCCCAAGACGATCCAGGACACCGGCGTCGCCGGGAAGCTGGACTACATGATCTACTCGTTCGCCAACATCCACCCGACCGACCTCGGCTGTTTCGAGGCCACCAAGGCGGCCAGCGGCGACGACAACAACCCCAGCGCGGGTGACGGCGCGGGCGACGCGTTCGCCGACTACCAGAAGAGCTTCGGCCCGGACATCGCGGTCGACGGCGTCGGCGACGTCTGGGGCCAGCCGATCGCGGGCAACTTCAACCAGCTGAAGAAGCTGAAGGCGAAGAACCCCAACCTCAAGATCCTGATCTCGCTGGGCGGTTGGACCTACTCCAAGTACTTCTCGGCGGCGGCCGCCACGGACGCCTCGCGCAAGCACCTGGTCTCCTCCTGCCTCGACATGTTCATCAAGGGCAACCTCCCGGTGGACGCCGGCTACGGCGGCCCGGCCTCGGCGGCCGGCATCTTCGACGGCGTCGACATCGACTGGGAGTACCCGGGCGGCGGCGGCCACACCGGCAACCTCTCCAGCCCGGCCGACAAGCAGAACTACACCCTGCTGCTCCAGGAGTTCCGCAACCAGCTGGACGCGCAGGGCAAGGCCGACAACAAGACCTACGCCCTCTCGGCGGCGGTCGGCGCCGGCCAGGACAAGATCATGAACATCGAGACCGACAAGGTCGGCCAGTACCTGACCTTCCTCGACGTCATGACCTACGACATGCACGGCGCCTGGGACGCGCAGGGCCCGACCAACCACCAGGCCCCGCTCTACTCCGGCCCGAACGACCCGATGACCCCGGCCAAGCCGGGCCACGGCAAGTACTCGATCGACAACGCGGTCAAGGCGTGGACGGTCGGCGACCCGGACTACGGCATCCCCGGCGGCTTCCCCGCCAAGAAGATCAACATGGGTGTCCCGTTCTACTACCGCGGCTGGACCGGCGTCGCGAACAACGGGAAGAACGGCCTGTTCCAGCCCGCCACCGGCGCGGCCGCCGGCGCGGCGATGTCCGGCAACGTCCCCGGCATCCAGATGTACAAGGAGCTCGGCGGCTTCGTCGACAACCCGGCCAAGACTTTCTGGGACGACGACGCCAAGGCCACGTACTTCTACGACGGCAGCACCTTCTGGAGCGGTGAGGACGCCAGGTCGATCCAGGCCAAGGCCGACTACGCGCACTGCAACGGCCTCGGCGGCTCCTTCGCCTTCTCGCTGTACGACCTGGGCACCAGGACCGCCCTGTTCGACAAGATGGTCGAGGCCACCAACGGCTCCGCGAGCGGCTGCCCGGCCGCGCCGAACCCGACGCCGACCCCGACCACCACGGTGACCCCGACCCCGACCCCCACCGCGACGGCCACCCCCACCGCGACCCCGACCGCCACCGCCACCGCGACGCCGACCACCCCGGCGGGCTGCGCGGCGGCCCCGAGCTGGGACGCGAACACCACCTACGCGGCCGGCGGCACCAAGGTCTCCTGGAAGGGCCACTACTACACCAACAAGTGGTGGACCAAGGGCGAGGACCCGAGCCTGAGCGGCCAGTGGGGCGTCTGGACCGACAACGGCCCCTGCTGACCCGCTGCGCAGTCTCAGGTGAAGACAGTGCCCGGGTGAAGGCAGTGCCCGATCGACAAGAGTCCGGCCCGCCGGGGGAGCACCCCCGCCAAAACAGACCCAGGCCGCGAAACCGAAAAGGCACGACGCGACCCAGCCCGAACTGGGAAGTGGTGTTTCTAGGGATTGGCCGCCCCGGGAC
>NZ_JBEOSA010000030.1:0-98893 GCF_040302625.1 Kitasatospora sp. NPDC097643
TCCGCCGCGAACGGAGCGATCTTCGCCTCGGCCAGCGAACGCACCGCCTCACGGAGCATCTCGTGCTCCTCGGAGACACGGAAGAGATCGAAGTCAGCCGCGCTGCCCGCCATGGATGCCTGCCTCGTTCAGTGACCGAAGTCAATTCGGGTTAACTACCGTTCAGTACGAGATCCTAGGGCTCCGACCTGCGGCTGCCTAGCGTTGCCGGATCAACGGGCGATCCCTGCCGCCCCCGACCGGACGGATAGCATCAGGGCACCCGTACTGGTCGAGTCCGCACTAAGGGGAACCCGTGACCCTCCGCATCTCCGTGATCGGCACCGGCTACCTCGGCGCCACCCACGCCGCCGCGATGGCGGAGTTCGGCTTCGAGGTGCTGGGCCTGGACGTCGACCCGGAGAAGATCGCGACGCTGACCGCCGGCCACGTCCCGATGTACGAGCCCGGGCTCGCCGCACTGCTGCGCAAGCACGTGGTCGGGCACGAGGGTTCGACCGGGCGGCTGCGCTTCACCACCTCCGTGCAGGAGGCCGCGGAGTTCGGCGACGTGCACTTCATCTGCGTCAACACCCCTCAGCGCAAGGGCGAGTTCGCCGCCGACATGTCGTACGTGGACACCGCGATCGACGACCTGGCGCCGCACCTGACCCGCCCCGCCCTGGTGGTCGGCAAGTCCACCGTGCCGGTCGGCTCGGCGGCCCGGCTGGCCGAGCGGCTGGCCGCGCTGGCGCCGGTCGGCGAGGCCGCCGAACTCGCCTGGAACCCCGAGTTCCTGCGCGAGGGCTTCGCCGTCCAGGACACCCTGCGCCCGGACCGGATCGTGGTCGGCGCGCACAGCGAGCGCGCCGAGCGGCTGCTGCGCGAGGTGTACGCCGAGCCGATCGCGGCCGGGGTGCCGTTCCTGGTCACCGACTTCGCGACCGCCGAGCTGGTGAAGGCCGCCGCCAACTCCTTCCTGGCCACCAAGATCTCCTTCATCAACGCGATGGCCGAGGTCTGCGAAGCGGCCGGCGCCGACGTCACCCTGCTCTCCACCGCGCTGGGCCACGACGAGCGAATCGGCCGCAAGTTCCTCAACTCCGGCCTGGGCTTCGGCGGTGGCTGCCTGCCCAAGGACATCCGGGCGTTCATGGCCCGGGCCGGCGAGCTGGGCGCCGACCAGGCGCTGACCTTCCTGCGCGAGGTCGACTCGATCAACATGCGCCGCCGCTCCCGGATGGTCGAGCTGGCCCGCGAGCAGTGCGGCGGCGGCTTCCTGGGCCGCCGGGTGGCCGTGCTCGGCGCCGCGTTCAAGCCCAACTCGGACGACATCCGGGACTCCCCCGCCCTGAACGTCGCCGCCCAGATCCAGCTCCAGGGCGCCCAGGTCACCGTCTACGACCCCAAGGCCGTGGACAACGCCCGCAAGATGTTCCCGTCCCTCGCCTACGCCGACTCGGCCCTGGAGGCCGCCGAGGGCGCGCACGTCGTCCTGCACCTCACCGAGTGGGCGGAGTTCCGCGAGCTGGACCCGGCGGTGCTGGCCACCGTGGTCGCCGAGCGCCGGCTGCTGGACGGCCGCAACGTCCTCGACGCCGAGGCCTGGCGGGCCGCCGGCTGGACGTACCGCGCCCTCGGCCGCCCCAGCTGACCACCGGCCCGGGGCGAGCGGCGCCGACGGGAATCACCCGCCGGCGCCGGCCGTTGGGACCGGCATGACGAGCTACCGCGACGACGCGACGGTCCGCGAGATCCTCACCGGCACGGGCGACACCTGGGCGGTGGTCGGCCTCTCCACCAACACCGCCCGGGCCGCGTACGGCGTGGCCCGGGTCCTCCAGCGCTACGGCAAGCGCATCGTGCCGGTGCACCCGAAGGCCGAGACGGTCCTCGGCGAGCCCGGGTACCGGACGCTCGCCGAAATCCCGTTCCCGGTCGACGTGGTGGACGTGTTCGTGAACAGCGCCCTGGCCGGCGAGGTCGCCGACGAGGCGGTGGCGGTCGGCGCCAAGGCCGTCTGGTTCCAGCTCGGCGTGGTGGACGAGGCCGCCTTCGAGCGGACCACGGCGGCCGGGCTCGCCATGGTGATGGACAAGTGCCCGGCCATCGAGATCCCGCTGCTCGACTGAGCCGCCGACCGCCGCGTCACCGCGCTACCGCACGGGGACGGCGACGTCGCAGACCGGCTCGTGCGGGTCGGGCCCGGCGTAGTGGCCGAAGTAGATCTCGCGGGCCGAGCCGACGACCTCCAGCCCCGCCTCCTCCGCGGCCCGGTGGACGGCCTCGTAGGCGCCCAGGATGTGCGGGTACTCCAGCTGCGCCCGGGTCAGCCGGGTGTACAGCTGGCGGTGCGCCGGCTCGACCCGGACGGTGGCCTCCCCGGCCTGCCCGGCCAGGCCCGGGTCGACCGGGACGCAGTTCTCCACCGGGCCGTCGCTGTCCTCGCTGACCTCCCCGTGGTAGATCACGAACGGCGGGCCGGCCACCCCGCCGCAGCGCTCCGCGACCACCTCCAGGAGCCGGAAGGAGGACGGGATCCACGCCGCCAACTCCCCGATCCTGACGTGCTGCCGATCGCTCAGTACGGTCTGTTCCGGCACCTCGCGGCGCTCGATCCGATACATGCTGGGGCTCCTCTCCCTGCCACCCGACAATTGGACGCGGAGGAACACCGCCAACTCCCGCTGCACGGCGATCCGGCGTTCGACGCCCGCCCAGTACGCGGCGACCCGGTCGGCGCCGTCCCGGCCCGGCTCGGCCGCCAGCACCTCGGCGACCGTGGCGAGCGGCATGTCGATCCGCCGAAGCAGCACGATCAGCCGGGCCCGGTCGACCTGTTCGGGCCGGTAGAACCGGTAGCCGGTGCCCGGGTCGACCCGGGCGGGCGTCAGCAGGCCGAGGCGGTCGTACAGCCGCAGGGCCTTGGGCGAGAGCCGTGACCGGCGGGCGAAGTCGCCGATCGTGAGCAGGGTGTCCTCCACGCCGATCACGCTCCCGTCTGTCCCAGGGGCAAGGTCAAGCGGTCAGGAACCGTCCAGCCCGGCGAGGGTGGCGATGGACGGGCGGCGGGTGGCGCGCAGCCGGGCGGCGACCGACTCGGCGTCGCGCAGCACGCGGACGGCGTTGTGCCAGGTGAGCTTGGCCAGGTCGGCCTCGGACCAGTGCCGGCGCAGGAGTTCGGCGATCAGGTTGGGGTAGCCGGCCACCGAATCGAGGCCGTCGGGCAGGAAGGCGGTGCCGTCGAAGTCGCCGCCGATGCCGATGTGGTCGATGCCGGCGACCTCGCGCATGTGGTCGAGGTGGTCGGCGACGGTGGCCGGGGTGGCCATCGGCCGCGGGTTGGCCTCCTCGTAGGCCCGCTGGCAGGCCATCCCGGTGGGGGTGGTGTCGAGCGGGTGGAGGCCGTGGGCGCGCATGTTCTCGTCGGCGCCCAGGGTCCACTCGACGGCGGCGGGCAGGATGAACTTGGGCACGAAGGTCGCCATCGCCACACCGCCGTTGGCGGGCAGCTGGGCGAGCACGTCGTCCGGGACGTTGCGCGGGTGGGCGCAGACCGCGCGGGCGGAGGAGTGCGAGAAGACCACCGGGGCCTCGGTGACCCGCAGGGCGTCGCGCATGGTGTCGGCGGAGACGTGCGAGAGGTCGACCAGCATGCCGAGCCGGTTCATCTCCCGGACGACCTCCTCGCCGAACCGGGTCAGTCCGCCGGCCACCGGCTTGTCGGTGGCGGAGTCGGCCCACGGCACGTTGTCGTTGTGGGTGAGCGTCAGGTAGCGGACGCCGAGCTCGTACAGGGCGCGCAGGGTGGCGAGCGAGCAGTCGATGGAGTGGCCGCCCTCGGCGCCCATCAGGGAGGCGATCCGGCCCTCGGCGCGGGCGGCCTCGATGTCGTCGGCGGTGCGGGCGAGCCGGAGCCGGTCGGGGTAACGCTCGACCAGGGCGTGGACGAAGTCGATCTGTTCCAGGGTGGCGCTCACCGCGTGGTCCCCGGCGAGCCGGGTGGGCACGTAGACGGACCAGAACTGCGCACCGACCCCGCCCTGCGCGAGGCGGGCGAGGTCGGTGTGCAGGCGGTCGCTCTGGTCGGCGGCGAGGTCGAGTGCGCCGAGGTCGTACCCGGCCTGCTCGCGCATCGCCCACGGGAGGTCGTTGTGGCCGTCGACCACGGGGGCGGTGCGCAGCAGGGCGCGGGCACGGTCCAGCAGGGCGGGGTAGTCCGGCTCAGGGGTCATGCGGACTGTTCTACCCCACCCCCACCTGCGGGATTACTTGCCGAAGCCGAAGGAGGTCGATCCGGCCACCTTGGCCCGGAGCTTCTTGCCCTTCTCGGTGGCCTGGTTGTTCAGCTCGGCCTGGAAGTCGGTCATCCGCTCGGTCAGTTCGGGGTCGAACGCGGCCAGCATCCGGACGGCGAGCAGACCCGCGTTGCGCGCGCCGGCCACCGAGACGGTCGCCACCGGCACGCCGGCCGGCATCTGGACGATCGACAGCAGGCTGTCCATGCCGTCCAGGTAGCGCAGCGGCACCGGCACGCCGATGACCGGCAGCGGGGTGACGGAGGCGAGCATGCCCGGCAGGTGGGCGGCGCCGCCGGCGCCCGCGATGATCGCCTTCAGGCCGCGCCCGTGGGCGTTCTCACCGTAGGCGACCATCTCGCGCGGCATCCGGTGCGCGGAGACGACGTCCACCTCGTAGGGGATCTCGAACTCGTCGAGGGCCTGGGCGGCGGCCTCCATCACGGGCCAGTCGGAGTCCGAGCCCATCACGATGCCCACGAGGGGGTGCGCGTCAGCGCCCGAATAGGGGTGGTGGCCGGGCGACGGGTGGGCGGGAGAGGTCATTCGGTGATCGTTCCTCGCAGGTAGGCGGCCGCGTGGCGGGCGCGCTCGCGGACGTCGTCGAGGTCGTCCCCGAAGACGTTGACGTGGCCGACCTTGCGGCCGGGCTTCACGTCCTTCCCGTACATGTGGATCTTCAGGCCCGGGTCACGGGCCATGCAGTGCAGGAAGGCGTGGTACATGTCCGGGTAGTCGCCGCCGAGGACGTTGACCATGACGGTCCACCTGGCGCGCGGCCGGGGGTCACCGAGCGGGAGGTCGAGCACGGCCCGCAGGTGGTTCTCGAACTGCGAGGTGACCGCGCCGTCCTGGGTCCAGTGCCCGGAGTTGTGCGGGCGCATCGCCAGCTCGTTGACGAGGATCCGGCCGTCCCGGGTCTGGAACAGCTCGACGGCGAGGTGGCCGACGATGTCGAGCTCGCCGGCGATCCGCAGGGCGAGCTGCTGGGCCTCGGTGGAGAGGGCGGGGTCGAGGTCGGGCGCGGGGGCGGTGACCTCGGCGCAGACGCCGTTCTCCTGGACGCTCTCCACCACCGGGTAGGCGACGGCCTGGCCGCTGGGCGAGCGGACCACGTTGGCGGCCAGCTCGCGGACGAAGTCGACCTTCTCCTCGGCCAGCACCGGGACGCCCGCCAGGAACGGCGCCTCGGCCTCCTGCTCGTCGTCGACGACCCAGACGCCCTTGCCGTCGTAGCCGCCGCGGACGGTCTTCAGCACGACCGGGTAGCCGGAGCCCTCGTTCGCGAAGGCGGTGACGTCGGCCGGGTCGGCGACGATCCGGTGCCGGGGGCAGGGCACGTCGATGGAGTCGAGCTTCGCCCGCATGACGCCCTTGTCCTGGGCGTTGACCAGCGCGTCCGGGCCGGGCCGGACGGCGACGCCGTCGGCCTGGAGGGCCCGCAGGTGCTCGGTCGGCACGTGCTCGTGGTCGAAGGTGATCACGTCGCAGCCGGCGGCGAAGCGGCGCAGGGTGTCGAGGTCGCGGTAGTCACCGAGGACGACGTCGGAGACCACCTGTGCGGCGGAGTCCTGGGGCGTGTCGGCGAGGAGTTTGAACCTGACCCCGAGCGGGATGCCCGCCTGGTGTGCCATGCGGGCCAGCTGCCCGCCACCGATCATGCCCACCACTGGAAAATTCACATTGCCCGGGGAAGTCACCCCGCCAGGATATCCGGGCCGGTGGGAGGCATTGGAGCCGCGGGCGGGCCGTGAGTAGTGGACGCGCGTAGATGTCAACCCCCGCCCCTGGGGGCTGAGCCGTTCGACGGAAACGGGTAGCCTGGGCGGCTAGGTCCTCGTCCACGCAGTCGGATCATGTGCGTGCACGCAGGGCACAAAGGGTGGACGCGTCCCAACGATCCGCCCTTTCGACCCACGTGCACATGGAGGCAGCCCGGTATGGCGACGACCGCAGCTTCGAGTCCCTCGCTGGTGCAGAAACTGCGCGGGCTCACGGGCGAGGTGGTGAAGTTCGGCATCGTCGGCCTGAGTGGCGTGGTGGTCAACTTCCTCGTCTTCTGGGTCTGCATCAACGGCTTCCACCTGGCATCGCTGCGCTCCAACATCGCCGCCACGCTGATCGCCATCGCGACCAACTACCTCGGCTACCGCTACTGGCTGTACCGGGACCGGGACGCCGCCTCCCGCAAGCGCGAGATCACCCTCTTCCTGGTGTACAGCGGCATCGGCATGCTGATCGAGACCGGTGTGCTCGGCCTCTCGGTGTACGTGCTCGGGCTGGACTCGCACTACGAGCAGCTGGGCGCCAAGGTGGTCGGCCTGGCCGTGGCCACCGTGTTCCGTTTCTTCTCGTACCGCACCTGGGTGTTCAAGGCGCTGCCCGAGCCCGTCCAGGCGCCCACCGCGGCCGAGGTGCCCGCGCCGGCCACCGGGACCGGCCACGAGCTGGCCGCCCAGGCCGAGCTGATGCTGGCCGCCGAGCAGATCCGCTACGCCAAGGCCGAGTAGCCACGCCCCCTCCTCCCCCGGGGATCCTCCACTTGCCCGGCCCGCCTCCCCGAGAGGACAGTTGGTTCCGAGGGCGAGCGCGGCCGGCGAACGATCGAGGCTGAGGGGGTCCGTAGGAGGCTCGCCATGACGTTCGTCCAGATCATCGACTGCAAGACCGACAAGCTCGACGACCTCAACCGGCTGATGGACACCTGGGTCGAGACGACCAAGGGCAGGCGGACGGCTTCCCACGCGGTCGTCGGCACCGACCGCTCCGACGCCACGCACGTGGTGGAGATCGTGGAGTTCCCCTCCTACGAGGAGGCGATGAAGAACTCCAGCCTCCCCGAGACGGACCGGATCTTCCGCGAGATGGTGGCGCTCTGTGACGCCCCGCCGACCTTCACCGACCTCGACGTGGTCCGCGACGCCCAGTTCAACAAGGCCACCGCGACCCGGGTGTTCGACGAGATCGCCAAGGGCAACCTCGACGTCATCAACGAGTGCATGGCCGAGGACTACCTCGACCACGACTACGGCAGCGAGGGCGACGCGCTCGGCATAGCGGCCTTCCGCGAGCGGTGCGGCGGCTACGTCAACGCCTTCGACTTCACCTTCTCCGTCGAGAGCCAGATCGCCGAGGGCGACGAGGTCGCCACCCGGTGGACGTGGCACGCCACCCAGAAGGCCGACTTCATGGGCATGCCCTCCACCGGCAAGTCGGTGGTCGGACGCGGGACGACGACCTTCCGCTTCGCCGACGGCAAGATCAAGGAAGGCTGGTGGCAGTGGGACGTGATGAGCCTGATGCGCCAGCTCGGGATGGCGCCCGGCGCGTGAGCCCTCGGCACGCCTGAGTCCCCCGGCCCGGGTGACCGCTCCGGCGGCCGTCAGTCCTCGTGGCTGCGGCCGAGGAAGAGCGCGAACACCGGCGGCTTCAGCGACAGCAGTTCGAGCCGGCCGCCGTCCGCCTCCGCGAGGTCGCGGGCGACGGCCAGGCCGATGCCGGTCGAGTTGCGGCCGCTGACCGCGCGCTCGAACACCCGGTTGCCGAGGTCCGCGGGGACGCCGGCGCCCTGGTCCTGCACCTCGACCACCACCGAGGTGCCGGACGGCCGCACCCGCAGGGTGATCGTCCCGGCGCCGTGCATCAGCGAGTTCTCGATCAGGGTGGCGAGCACCTGGGCGACCGTCCCCGGGGTGCCGACCGCGGTCACGCCGTGCAGGCCCTCCAGCGAGAGCACCCGGCCGGTCTCGCGCAGCGACGGCCCCCACTCCTCCACCTGCTGCTTGATCACCTCGTCCAGGTCGAAGGCGACCGCGGTGGGGCTGCGCGGGTCGCGCTGGGTGGTGAGCAGCCGCTGGACGACGTCGGTGAGCCGCTCGACCTGCTGGAGGGCGATGTTCGCCTCCTCCTTGACGGTCTCCGGGTCCTCGGCGAGGGCGGTGATCTCCTCCAGCCGCATGGAGAGCGCGGTGAGCGGGGTGCGCAGCTGGTGCGAGGCGTCGGCGGCGAGCCGGCGTTCGGCGGTGAGCATCCGGGCGATCCGCTCGGCGCTGACGTCCAGCACCTCGGCGACGCGGTCGAGTTCGGGCACCCCGTAGCGGCGGTCGCGCGGGCGGGGGTCGCCGGAGCCGAGGCGCTCGGCGGTCTCGGCGAGGTCGGTGAGCGGGCGGGCGAGCCGCTTGGCCTGCCAGACGGCGAGGGCCACCGCGGCCTGGACGGCGAGCAGGGCGACCACGCCGAGCAGCAGCAGCATGTTGGCGATCTCGTGGTCGACGTCCTCGCGGGACTGCTCGACGGTGACGACCTCGCCGCTGTTGCCGCGTTCGACGGCCTTCAGCAGGTGGCCCCCGGTCGGGCGTTCGCCGCTGGAGACGACCGACGTGCCGGGGATCTGCACCTCGACGTAGCTGCCTTCGGTGACCTGGTTGTCGAAGGCCCGGGCGTTGACCGGCTCGCCCGCGTTGATCCGGTTCTCCACCAGGGCGAGCACCCGGACGGCTGCCGCGTCCACCCGGTCCTGGGCCGAGTTGACGATGGTGCGCTTCTCGACCAGGGCGAGCGGTACGCAGAACACCGCGACCACCACCAGGACGACGCCCAGCAGCGAGTTGATCATCCGGCGTTTCACGCTGCCGCTCCCCGTGGTGTTCCGCTTCATCGGCCGTCGCCCGGCCTTCCCGTCCGTACGGGATCCCGTCCGTACGGGCTAATTCTTCTCGAACCGGAAGCCGACTCCGCGCACGGTGGCGATGTAACGGGGGTTCGCCGCGTCGTCGCCGAGCTTCTTGCGCAGCCAGGAGATGTGCATGTCGAGGGTCTTGGTGGAGGTCCACCAGGTGGTGTCCCAGACCTGCCGCATGATCTCCTCGCGGGTGACCACCCGGCCGGCGTCCCGGACCAGCACCCGCAGCAGCTCGAACTCCTTGGCGGAGAGGGTGAGCTCCTCCTCGCCGAGCCAGGCGCGGTGGGACTCGATGTCGATCTTCACGCCGTGTGCGCCGGTGGTGAGCTGGTCGACGTTGCCGCGCCGGAGCAGGGCCCGGACGCGGGCGAGCAGCTCGGCCAGGCGGAAGGGCTTGGTGACGTAGTCGTCGGCGCCGGCGTCCAGACCGACCACGGTGTCCACCTCGTCGGCCCGGGCGGTGAGCACCAGAACGGGGCAGCTCTTGCCGTCGGCACGCAGGCGGCGGCAGACCTCCAGGCCGTCCATCTCGGGCAGGCCGAGGTCGAGGACGACGAGGTCGACCTCCTCGGTGAGGCCGGCGGCGAGCGCGGTCGGGCCGTCCTCGCGCACCAGCACCTCGTAGCCCTCACGGCGCAGGGCCCGGGCCAGCGGTTCGGAGATCGCCGGATCGTCCTCGGCAAGCAGCACACAGGTCATGTGGTGATGGTAGTCGGCCGGGGTGAGGCCGATCGCCCTGTGAGGTAGTTCACAGAGCGTGATCGTTATACAAGTACCTCTGTTCGCTCAACGAACAGCCCCCCACCCGCCGTTCGGCGAAGAATCTCCCTTTGGATCTTGAATACGAAGGAAGAGTTGCCCATTTACCATGGATAGGCCGGGCAGATCTGCCGAAGACTTTGCCATTTCCATACCTGATTCGTGGCTTTTGTCATCTGATAACGCCAAATATGGCCACGTAGAGTGGTTCCGTCCACGTCCGCCGCCACCCCCCTAGGCGGACGCTGTCAGGCAAGGAACCACTACTCATGGCGTCTACGACCCTGGACCCCGGCCTCAAGTCGGCCTCTCCCAGCGGCAAGACCTTCCTCGGGCACCCCCGCGGGCTCGCCACTCTCTTCATGAGCGAGATGTGGGAGCGCTTCAGCTACTACGGCATGCGTGCCCTGCTGGTGCTCTACATGACCGCCGCCGTCACGAGCGGCGGACTCGGCATGGACAAGGCGGTCGCCGCCGCCGTGTACAGCGTGTACACGGCCATGGTCTACCTGCTGGCCCTCCCGGGCGGCTGGATCGCGGACCGCTTCCTCGGCGCCCGCAAGACCGTCGCGGTCGGCGGCACGATCATCATGATCGGCCACTTCCTGCTGGCGGTCCCGTTCAGCGGCTCGTTCTTCGCGGGCCTCGGCTTCATCGCGGTCGGCTCCGGCCTGCTCAAGGCCAACATCTCGACGATGGTCGGCCACCTGTACGACGGCCCGAACGACCCGCGCCGTGACGGTGGCTTCACCGTCTTCTACATGGGCATCAACCTCGGCGCCTTCGCGGCCCCGCTGGTCATCGGCACCATCGGCCAGAACGTCAACTGGCACCTCGGCTTCGCGCTGGCCGGTGTCGGCATGGCGCTCGGCCTCGGCCAGTTCCTGCTGGGCACTCGCCACCTGAGCCCGAAGAGCGACGTCGTCACCTCGCCGATCAGTGCCGAGGAGAAGCGCTCGATCTTCAAGAAGGCCGGCATCTGGCTGGGCATCGCGGCGGTCCTCTACGCCTCGCTCGCCCTGAGCGGCTCCTTCAGCATCGACTGGGTGCTCTGGCCGCTGTCCATCGCGGGCATCGCCATCCCGGTGCTGGTCTTCACCAAGGTGAAGCGCGACAAGGACCTCGACGCCTCCGAGCAGTCCAAGATGAGCGGCTACATCTGGTTCTTCGTCGCCGCCGCCGTGTTCTGGATGATCTACGACCAGTCCGGCTCGACGCTGAGCATCTTCGCCGACGAGCACACCGCGTCGACGCTGTTCGGCTTCGACTTCCCGTCGACCTGGTTCCAGTCGCTGAACCCGCTGTACATCATGGCGCTGGCCCCGGTCTTCGCCTGGATCTGGGTCGCCCTGGCCCGCCGGTCGAAGAACCCCAGCACGACCATGAAGTTCGCCTTCGGTCTGCTGATGATCGGCGCCTCCTTCATCGTCATGATGCTGGCGATGGCCGCCGCGACCGGCGACACCAAGGTCACCCCGCTGTGGCTGGCCATGGTCTACCTGGTCCAGACCGTCGGTGAGCTCACGCTCTCCCCGGTCGGCCTGTCCGTCACCACCAAGCTGGCGCCGACCAAGTACGCCAGCCAGATGATGGGCGTCTGGTTCCTCGCGGTCACCGCGGGCGACTGCGTCGCCGCCATCTTCCAGCTGGTGCTGGGCGACAAGGTGGTCGGCGGCACCGCGTACTTCGCGGTCCAGGGCGTCATGGCGATCGTCGCCGGTGTCGCGCTGGCGATGTACCGCAAGAAGGTCGTCAAGCTCATGGGCGACGTCCACTGACGTCCTGACGACCGACCCCAGTCTCCGGGGCTGCTGTGGATTCCTGAGATCCACAGCAGCCCCGGCTGCGTTTGTGCGGCCACGCGCTCCGGCCGTGGCCGCCCGAAATCCCTCGACCGGGCCCGGGCAGGTGTGCCTATGGTCCCTGACATGCCGACAGACTCCCTCCCCCGCCAGCTCGCCCGTACCCGGCGCTTCACCCTGGGCGCCCCCACCCAGCCGAGTGTCACCGCCGACGGCGCCACCGTGCTCTTCCTGCGCAGCCGCGGCGGCACCGACCCGCTGACCTGCCTCTGGGCGCTCGACACCGGCACCGGCGAGGAACGGCTGATCGCCGACCCCGCCGCCCTCGGTGCCGGCGAGGGTGACGGCGAGCTCCCCGAGGCCGAGCGGATCCGCCGCGAACGCGCCCGGGTCTCCGCCGGCGGCATCACCGCGTACAGCACCGACGCCACCGGTCGGCTCGCCGTCTTCACCCTCGGCGGCGCGCTCTGGCTCGCCGACTGCGAGCGCGGCACCGTCCGGCCCGTCCGCACCGCCGCCGAGGTGTACGACCCACGCCTCGACCTGGCCGGCCGCCGGATCGCCTACGTCGGCGGCGGCGCCCTGCGGGTGGTGACGGTCGACGGCACCGACGACCGCGCACTGGCCGAACCCGAGGCCGCGGACGTCGCCTACGGCATCGCCGAGCACGCCGCCGCCGAGTCGATGTACCGCACCCGCGCCCACTGGTGGTCCCCGGACGGCACCGCCCTGCTGGTCGCCCGGGTCGACAACCGCCCGGTGAGCACCCTGTACCTCGCCGACCCGGCCGACCCGCAGCAGCGGCCGCGCACGATCCGCTACCCGCTGGCCGGCACCGCCAACGCCGAGGTCACGCTCCGGCTGCTCGGCCTCGACGGCGCCCGCACCGAGGTCCGCTGGGACCGCACCGCCTTCGAGTACGTGACCGCCGCCGGCTGGGACGCCCACGGTCCGTACGCCGCCGTGCAGACCCGGGACCAGCGCACCGTGCGGACCCTCGCGATCGAGCCGGACGGCACCACCCGGCTGCTCGCCGAACGGCACGACGAACACTGGGTCGAGCTCGTCCCCGGCCTGCCGGTGCGCACCGCCGCCGGCGCCCTCGTCGACGCCGCCGACCTCGGCGACACCCGCCACCTCACCGTCGACGGCAAGCCGGTCACCCCGCCCGGGCTGCAACTGGCCGAGGTGCTCGGGACGGAGGGCGAGCGGATCCTGTTCACCGCCCTCGACGAGCCGACCGAGACCCAGCTGTGGAGCCGCGAACCCGACGGCGGCCTACGGAAGTTGAGCGACGGACCGGGCGTCCACAGCGGCACCGGCCGGGCCGGCACGCTGGTCCTCACCACCCGCGCCGAGGGCCACCCGGCCGGCCGCAGCACCGTCCTGCGCGCCGGACACCCGGCGCTGCCGCTGACCTCCCACGCCCAGCCGCCCGTCCTCACCGCCCGGCCCGAGCTGCTCCGCCTCGGCCCCCGCGAACTGCGCGCCGCGCTCTTCCTGCCCACCGGCCACCGCCCCGAGGACGGCCCGCTGCCCGTCCTGCTCGCCCCGTACGCCGGGCCCGCGCTGCGCATCGTCACCACCGGCGGCGCCTGGTGGGGCCTGGTCTCCCAGTGGTACGCCGATCAGGGCTTCGCCGTGCTCGCCGTCGACGGCCGCGGCAC
This sequence comes from Kitasatospora sp. NPDC097643, assembly GCF_040302625.1. Classification (NCBI taxonomy): domain Bacteria; kingdom Bacillati; phylum Actinomycetota; class Actinomycetes; order Kitasatosporales; family Streptomycetaceae; genus Kitasatospora; species Kitasatospora sp. NPDC097643. The sequence continues at coordinate 13,187 of NZ_JBEOSA010000030.1, forward strand.
CCCCGGGCGCGGGCCGCACTGGGACAAGACGATCCACGGGGACAAGGCCGGCCCGGCCCTGGAGGACCAGGTGGAGGGCCTGCACGCGGCCGCCCGGCTCCGCCCCGGGCTGCTCGACCTCGACCGGGTCGCCATCCGCGGCTGGTCCTACGGCGGCTACCTCGCCGCCCTCGCCGTGCTGCGCCGCCCGGACGTCTTCCACGCCGCCGTCGCCGGGGCCGCCCCCACCGACCAGCGGCTGTACGACACCCACTGGCAGGAGCGGTTCCTCGGCCACCCCGACGAGCACCCCGAGCGCTACGACGCCTGCTCGCTGCTCGCCGACGCGCCGAAGCTGCGCCGCCCGCTGCTGATCGTGCACGGCCTCGCCGACGACAACGTGCTCCCCGTGCACGCCCTGCGGCTCTCCGGCGCCCTGCTCGCCGCCGGCCGCCCGCACGAGCTGCTCCCGCTGAGCAACACCGCCCACGACCCCCGCGACGAAACCGTGGCGGAGAACCTGCACCACCACGAACTCGCCTTCCTGAAGCGCTCCTTGGGCCTCGGGTAACGGCAGCTCGGGTAAGCGGAACGTCCGAAGCAGGACGTCCCCCCGCGCGGGGTGCTGGCGCGGGGGGACGTCCTGGGTGCCGGGAGGGCTCAGACCTCCCGGACGCCCGCCCGCCAGACCGCCGCCGTCAGCGGCACGCCCGGACGGTACGCCAGGTGCACGTGCGAGGGCGCGTCCAGCAGCAGCAGGTCCGCCCGCGCGCCGACGGTGACCGTCCCGACGTCGGTGCGCCGCAGCGCGTGCGCGCCGCCGGCGGTCGCCGCCCAGACCGCCTCGTCCGGCGTCATGCCCATCTCGCGCACCGCGACCGCGATGCAGAACGCCATCGAACTGGTGAAGCTGGAGCCCGGGTTGCAGTCGGTGGACAGCGCCACCACCGCCCCCGCGTCCAGCAGCCGGCGCCCGCTCGGGTACTCGGCGCGGGTGGAGAACTCCGCGCCCGGCAGCAGGGTCGCCACCGTCGCCGAGCCGGCCAGCGCCGCCACGTCCTCGTCCGTCAGGTGGGTGCAGTGGTCCGCCGAGGCCGCGCCCAGCTCCACCGCGAGCTGCACGCCGGGCCCGTACGAGAGCTGGTTGGCGTGCACCCGGGGGGTGAGGCCGCGCTCGATGCCGGCGGTCAGCACCGCCCGGGCCTGGTCCCCGTCGAAGGCGCCCTTCTCGCAGAACACGTCCACCCACCGCGCGTACGGCGCACAGGCGTCCAGCATCTCGCCGGTCACCAGGTCGACGTACCCGGCCGGGTCCTCGGCGTACTCGGGCGCGACGACGTGCGCGCCCAGGTACGTGGTCTCCGGGGTGTGCTCGGCGGCGATCCGCAGTGCCCGGGCCTCGTCCGCCACGGTCAGTCCGTAGCCGGACTTGCACTCGATCGTCGTGGTGCCCTGGCGCAGCGCCTCCCGGACGAACCGGGCCAGGTTGGCGTCGAGTTCGGCGTCGCTGGCGGCCCGGGTGGCCGCCACCGTGGTGCGGATGCCGCCCGCCGTGTACGACTGCCCGGACATCCGGGCGTTGAACTCGGCGGTGCGGTCGCCCGCGAACACCAGGTGGGCGTGCGAGTCGACGAACCCGGGCAACAGCGCCCGGCCCTCGGCGTCGAAGCGCTCGTCGGCGGCCGGCGCCGCGGCCGCCGGGCCGACCCAGGCGACGGTGGCGCCGTCCAGGACGACGGCCGCGTCGGTCAGCAGGCCGAGCGGGCCGGTGCCGAGCCCGGGGTCGTTGGTGACCAGGCTGCCGATTCCGGTGATCAGGGTGCTCAAGGCAAGGCCTTCCGAAGGGGTGTCGTTGACGAGGGGGTGTCGTTGACGAAGGAGGTCAGCAGCGGGTCAGCAGCTCAGTGCGCCGATCGAGGCCCGCAGCGCGCCCGGCACGTCGCTGACCAGCTGGTGCACGCCGTCCCGGACGACGTGCCGGCCGCCGACCACCACGTGCCGCACGTCCGACGCCGAGGCCGCGAACACCGCGATCTCGGCGCCCAGCCGGGCCGGCGGGCCGGCGGTGCGCACCGAGTCCAGGGCGATCACGGTGAAGTCGGCCAGTGCGCCGACCTCGATCCGTCCGGCCTCCGGCCAGCCCAGCGAGGCGTGCCCGTCCTCGGTGCCGGCCCGCAGCAGCGCGTTCGCCGTCCAGTGTCCGCGGGTGCGGGTGCGGAGCCGCTCGTCCAGCTCCAGCGCGCGGGCCTCCTCGAACGGGTCGATCACGGCGTGGCTGTCACTGCCCAGGGTGACCGGGCAGCCCGCCGAGGCCAGCCGGCGGGCCGGGCCGATGCCGTCCGCGAGGTCCCGCTCGGTGGTGGGACACATGCAGATGACGGTGGAGGAGTCGGAGAGCAGTTTGACGTCCTCCTCGGTGAGGTGGGTGGCGTGCACGGCCGAGGTCCGCGGGCCGAGCGCGCCGTGGTCGGCGAGCAGCCGGGTCGGGGTGACGCCGTGTGCGGCCAGGCAGGCGTCGTTCTCGGCGGTCTGCTCGGACAGGTGGACGTGCAGCGGCGCCTTGCGCATCGCCGCCCAGTGCGCGACGGTGCCCAGCTGCTCGGCCGGGACGGCCCGCACCGAGTGGATGGCGGCGCCGATCCGGGCGTGCTCGCGCGCCTTGAGCGCGTCCGCCCGCTCGGCCCAGGCGTCGGCGTCGCCGTCGCTGAACCGCAGCTGCGGCTTGGTCGGCTCGGCGCCGAAGCCGGAGGAGAGGTAGCAGGTGTCCAGCAGGGTGATCCGGATGCCGGCCCGGGCGGCGGCCTCGATCAGCGCCTCGCCCATCGCGTTCGAGTCGTCGTACCGGCCGCCGCCGGGCGCGTGGTGCAGGTAGTGGAACTCGCCGACGGCGGTGATCCCGGCCAGTGCCATCTCCGCGTAGACGGCGGTGGCGAGCGCCAGGTAGCTGTCCGGGTCGAGCGCCCCGGCGAACCGGTACATGGTGTCGCGCCAGGTCCAGAAGGTGCCGGAGCCGACCTGGACGTGGCCGCGCAGCGCCCGGTGGAAGGCGTGCGAGTGGGCGTTGGCCTGGCCGGGCAGCAGCAGCCCGTCCAGCCGGACGGCGTCCGGCGGGCAGGGACCGCTGTCCGGGCTCACCGCGGTGATCCGGCCGCCCGGGCCGGTGGTGATCAGCACGTTCTGCTCGACCACCGGCCCGTTGGCGTGCGGCAGCCAGGCGTGCGGCGCCCAGTAGGTCGTCGACACGGCCTCGGACACGGTCGTGGACACGGTCACTGACACGCCAGGTCCTCCAGTACGTCGGCGAGGGCGGTGACCCCGGCCAGGCAGTCGGCCTCCTCGGCGTACTCCGCCGGGGAGTGCGACACACCGCTGGGGTTGCGCACGAACAGCATGGCGGTCGGGATCACCGACGCCAGGATCCCGGCGTCGTGTCCCGCGCCGGTGGGCAGCACCGGGGCGTCCAGCAGCTTGGCCAGCCGGTCGCGCAGCGGGCCGTCGAAGTCCACCACCGGGGTGTAGGACTCGCGGGTCAGCTCGACCCGGACCCCGTCGCGCTCGCCGCGCTCGGCGGCGGCCTGCTCGATCTCGGCGACCAGCGCGGTCAGCGTGGGCTCGTCGGCGGCCCGGGAGTCCAGCCAGCCGCGGACCAGCGAGGCGATCGCGTTGGTGCCGTTGGGCTCCACCGCGACCTTGCCGAAGGTGGCCAGCGCGCCCGCCAGCTTCGCCTTCTTCCGGGCGGCGAGCACGGTGTTGGCGTACGTCAGCATCGGGTCGCGGCGGTCCTCGATCCGGGTGGTGCCGGCGTGGTTGGCCTCGCCGTGGAAGTCGAACCGCCAGCGGCCGTGCGGCCAGATCGCGCTGGCCACCCCGACCGGCCGGTTCTCGGCCAGGTAGCGGCCCTGCTCGACGTGGAGTTCGACGAAGGCGCCGATCCGGGCCAGCCGGTCCTCGTCCGCGCCGATCGCGGTCGGGTCGTAGCCGGCCCGCTCCATCGCGTCGGGCAGCCGGACGCCGTCGGCGTCGCGCAGCTCGTACGCGGCCTCGCGGCCGAGCACGCCGGCGGAGAGCCGGGAGCCGATGCAGGCCACGCCGAACCGGGCGCCCTCCTCGTCGCCGAAGTTGACAATCGCCAGCGGCCTGGTGAACCCGGCTCCGCGGGAACGGAGTTCGTCCAGCGCCGCGAAGGAGGAGACCACGCCGAGCGGCCCGTCGAAGGCGCCGCCGTCCGGGACGGAGTCCAGGTGCGAGCCGGTGACGACGGCGCCGCCGGCGTTCGGATCGCCCAGCCAGGCCCACTGGTTGCCGTTGCGGTCCAGCTCGTAGGTCAGGCCCCGGTCGCGGGCCTGCTGCTCGAACCAGGCGCGGCACTCGGCGTCGGCGGAGTTCCAGGCGAAGCGGCGGTAACCGCCGGAGGAGGCGGAGCGGCCCACGGGGAGCAGCTCCGCCCACATCTCCTGGAAGGAGGAGGTCACAGCTCGCCCATGGGGATGCGGACGCCACGCTCGGCGGCGACCTCGTCGGCCCGGTCGTAGCCGGCGTCCACGTGCCGGATGACGCCCATGCCCGGGTCGTTGGTGAGCACCCGGCGGATCTTCTCCCCGGCCAGCGCGGTGCCGTCGGCCACGGTGACCTGGCCGGCGTGGATCGAGCGGCCGATGCCGACGCCGCCGCCGTGGTGGATGGAGACCCAGGACGCGCCGGAGGCGACGTTGACCATGGCGTTCAGCAGCGGCCAGTCCGCGATCGCGTCCGAGCCGTCCAGCATCGCCTCGGTCTCCCGGTACGGGGAGGCGACCGAGCCGCAGTCCAGGTGGTCGCGGCCGATCACGATCGGCGCGGACAGCTCGCCGGAGGCGACCATGTCGTTGAAGCGCTCGCCGGCCTTGTCGCGCTCGCCGTAGCCGAGCCAGCAGATGCGCGCGGGCAGGCCCTGGAAGTGCACCTTCTCCTGGGCCATCTTGATCCAGCGGTGCAGCGACTCGTTCTCCGGGAAGAGGTCGAGCACGGCCTTGTCGGTCTTGTGGATGTCCTGCGGGTCGCCGGACAGGGCCGCCCAGCGGAACGGGCCCTTGCCCTCGCAGAACAGCGGGCGGATGTACGCGGGGACGAAGCCGGGGAAGGCGAACGCCCGGTCGTAGCCGGCCAGCTGGGCCTCGCCGCGGATCGAGTTGCCGTAGTCGAAGACCTCGGCGCCGCGGTCCTGGAAGCCGACCATCGCCTCGACGTGCTTCGCCATCGACTCGCGCGAGCGGGTGGTGAACTCGGCGGGCTTCTCGGCCGCGTAGGTCGCCATGTCGTCGAAGGAGACGCCGATCGGCAGGTAGCTCAGCGGGTCGTGGGCGCTGGTCTGGTCGGTGACGATGTCGATCGGGGCGTCCATCGCGAGCAGCTCCGGGAAGAGCTCGGCGGCGTTGCCCAGCAGGCCGATGGAGAGCGGCTGCTTCTTGTCGCGGGCGGCGGTGGCCAGCTCCAGCGCGTGGCTGAGGTTCTTGGCCTCGACGTCCAGGTAGCGGTGCTCGATCCGGCGGGCGATCCGGGACGGGTCGCAGTCGATGCAGATCGCCACGCCGCCGTTCATGGTGACGGCCAGCGGCTGGGCGCCGCCCATGCCGCCGAGGCCGGCGGTGAGGGTGATGGTGCCCTCCAGCGAGCCGTTGAAGCGCTTGTTGGCGACGGCGGCGAAGGTCTCGTAGGTGCCCTGGAGGATGCCCTGGGTACCGATGTAGATCCACGACCCGGCGGTCATCTGGCCGTACATGGTGAGCCCGAGGCTCTCCAGCCGGCGGAACTCCTCCCAGTTGGCCCAGTCGCCGACCAGGTTGGAGTTGGCGATCAGCACGCGCGGCGCCCACTCGTGGGTCTGCATGACGCCGACCGGGCGGCCGGACTGGACCAGCATGGTCTCGTCCTGCTTCAGCCCCTGGAGCGTCTTCACCATGGCGTCGAACGAGCGCCAGTCCCGTGCCGCCTTGCCGGTGCCGCCGTACACCACCAGCTTCGACGGGTGCTCGGCCACCTCCGGATCGAGGTTGTTCATCAGCATCCGCAGGGCAGCCTCCTGCTGCCACCCCTGCGCCGTCAGACCCGTACCACGCGCCGCACGCACCTCGCGCGGTCCGCTCACCTGCTGCTGCACCATGTCCCGGCCTCCCTGCGGATGATTTCATTCAGACTTGGTTCGACTGAATATATCCAATCATTCAGCCCTCGACCAGACCTGAATCCATCCGATCAGCAGCAGTCGGCGCGACCCTCCAGGCACGCCGAAGCGCCCGTCCGGCGATGCCGGATCGGGGGCCTCAGGCGGCGGCGTCGCCGTCCCAGTCGATGCCGATCTCGGCCAGCCAGCGGCGGTCGGCGGCGTCGGGGGTGGGCGGGGCGGGCGGGCGGGGGATCTCCTGGACGGGGCCGAGGCCGTACTTCTCGGCGGCCGCGGCGGCTCGGGCGTCGGGTTCGATGACGCCGACGTGGACGGCGGACTCGTCGCCCGGGTCGAGGACGGTCAGTTCGGGGTCGGGCAGGCGCCGCAGGGTGACCCGGCGTCCGCAGGTGGGGCAGGACCATTCGTCGGCACCCGAGGCGAGCCGGGCGACGAACTTCATCTCGTGGATCACGCGCATGGGCGGCACCCCCTGTAGGAGGGGATGCCCGGGTTTGTGACGGCTACTCCCCCGCCGCCGCTCCAAGCCGTGCCTATTCCGGGCGCCTACTCCAGCTGCGGCTATTCCAGGAAGAGCCCGCGGGCCGCCGCCGACTGCTCGATCGCCTCCAACCGGGCCTCCGCGCCCGGGATTTCGTCGCACATGCTCTGCAACAGCACCCGACCGAGCATCATCGGCGCGCACGCGGTGTCGAAGACCAGACCGGTGCCGACGGCGGCCGGCAGCATCAGGTCGGAGAGCTTGGCGACCGGCGCGAAGGCGCTGTCGGCGACGGTCAGCACCGTCAGTCCGCAGTCCCGGGCCACCGCCAGAGCGTCCATCAGCTCGCGCGGGTAGCGCGGCAGCGCGAAGCAGAGCAGCGCCGTCGCCCCGGCCGCGGTGGCCTGCTCCAGCCGGTCGGCGAGCATGCTGCCGCCCTCGTCCAGCAGCCGGATGTCCGGGTGCACCTTGGCGGCGAAGTACGCGAAACCGCGCGCCTGCGCCGAGGCCGCCCGCAGGCCGAGCACCGGCAGCGGGCGGGAGGCGGCGAGCAGCCGGGCGGCGCGGATGATCGGCTCGGGGTCGGCGAGCAGCTCGGCGAGGTGGCGCAGGTGCTCGATCTCGGCGAGCACCGCCTGCTGGTGCTCGTTGCGCACCGCGTCGTCCGGCGTCTCGGGCGCCACCACCTCCCCCGCGCCGAGTTCGCGCAGCTGCTTGCGCAGCGCCGGGTAGCCGTCGTAGCCGAGGGCGACCGCGAACCGGGTGACGGACGGCTGGCTCACCCCGGCGAGTTCGGCGACCTCGACGCTGGAGAGGAACGGCGCCTCGTTGGCGTGCCGGACCAGCGAGTGCGCGATCCGCCGCTGGGTCGGGGTCAGCCGGTGCCCCTCGAAGAGCTGGAGCAGCCGGGCGGACGGGCCGACCGTGCCGGCCTCGTCGGTGGCGGTCATCAGCGGTACCTCCGGTGCGAGCGGTGTGGACGACGACTGTGCAGCAGCGCGTCGCGCCTGGCAAAGACGTCTCGTACGGCGGAACGCCGGGTGAGACGTCCGGTGGGCGGACGGCGTTCCCGGCGGACGGCGTTCCCTGCGGGCGGACACCGGGGGGCGCGCGGCTCGGGGTAACCCTGATTTCTCCCTGAGCCCGCCCGGATTCCCCCCGCGAACGGATGGACCGGGCCCCGCCGCGGCTCCAGGCTTCTCCCATGGACACTCGCCAGGACGAACTGCGGCGCGACCTCGACGCCACCCTGCAGGCCCGCAAGGAACTCGGCAAGGAGTACGAGTCGGAGCTGGTCGACTCCTTCATGAAGCGCCTCGACGCCCGCCTGGACGCCCGGGTCGAGCGCTCGGTCGCCGCCCGACTGGACGACGAGCCCGCGTACCGGCACCGCTCCCGCCGCCCGGGCCGCGGTGGCCCGCGCCCCGGCAGCCGGCTGGCCGTGGTCTCGCTGGCCCTCGGCATCCCGCTGACCGCGATCGCCGGCGACCCCGGGCACGGCGGCATCATCGGCCTGCTGGCCTGCTGGGCCGGCATCGTCGGGGTCAACTTCGCCGCCGCCTTCGCCGACCGCCGCGAGGAGCAGCGCACGCGGTCGCGGGACGACTGGGACTAGGGCCTTCCCAATCGCCCCGCGACCACCGGGCGAACGTCAGGCCAGCGGCCCGGTGACCTTCTCCACGGCCCGCACCAGCTCGCCGGAGGCGACCAGCGCGGCGGCGGCCTCCAGGTCCGGCGAGAGGAAGCGGTCACGCCCGGCGCCCTCGACCCCGGCCTCGCGGGCGGCGGCCAGCGCGGCCGCCGTGGCCGGGGCGATCCGGCCGGCCCCGTCGGCCTGCTGACGGATCTCCAGCGCGCGGGCGGCGGCGGTGAGCTCGACGGCCAGGATCCGGCCGAGGTTCTCGACGGCCTGCCGCAGCTTGCGGGCGGCCGACCAGCCCATCGACACGTGGTCCTCCTGCATCGCGGAGGACGGGATCGAGTCGACCGAGGCCGGGACGGCGAGCCGCTTGTTCTCGCTGACCAGCGCGGCCTGGGTGTACTGGGCGATCATCAGACCGGAGTCCACGCCCGGGTCGTCGGCCAAAAAGGCCGGCAGACCGTGCGACCGGGCCTTGTCGAGCAGCCGGTCGGTGCGGCGCTCGGAGATGGAGCCGAGGTCGGCGGCGGCGATGGCGAGGAAGTCCAGCACGTACGCGACCGGGGCGCCGTGGAAGTTGCCGTTGGACTCCACCCGGCCGTCCGGCAGCACCACCGGGTTGTCGACCGAGGCGGCCAGCTCGCGGGAGGCGACCAGCTGGGCGTGCGCGAGGGTGTCCCGGCCGGCGCCGGCGACCTGCGGGGCGCAGCGGATCGAGTAGGCGTCCTGGACGCGCGGCGCGTCGTCCTGGTGGTGGCCGGTGAGGCCGGAGTCCTTGAGCACGGCCAGCATGTTGGCGGCGCTCAGCGCCTGGCCCGGGTGCGGGCGGATCGGGGCGTGCAGCTCGGGGGCGAGCACCTTGTCGGTGCCGAGCAGCGCCTCCAGCGTCATCGCGGCGGTGATGTCGGCGGTGGTGAACAGGCGGCTGAGGTCGGAGATGGCCATCACCAGCATGCCGAGCATGCCGTCGGTGCCGTTGATGAGGGCCAGACCCTCCTTCTCCAGCAGCTCGACCGGCTCGATGCCGGCGGCGGCGAGCAGTTCGGCGGCGGGCTTCTCCACGCCGTCCGGGCCGGTGGCGACGCCCTCGCCCATCAGCACGAGCGCGCAGTGCGACAGCGGCGCGAGGTCGCCGGAGCAGCCGAGCGAGCCGAACTCCCGGACGACCGGGGTGATGTCGGCGTTGAGCAGGGCGGCCATGGTCTGCGCGACCAGCGGGCGCACCCCGGTCCGGCCGGAGGCCAGCGTCTTCATCCGCAGGAAGACGAGCGCGCGGACCACCTCGCGCTCGACCACCGGGCCCATCCCGGCCGCGTGCGAGCGCACCAGTGAACGCTGCAGCTGGGCGCGCAGCTCCGGGCTGATGTGCCGGACGGCGAGCGCGCCGAACCCGGTGGAGACGCCGTAGACGGGACGCGGCTCGGCCGCGAGGGCGTCGATCCGCGCACGCGCGGCCGCCATCTCGGCGAGCGCGTCGGGACCGATCTCGACCCGGGCATTCCCCCGGGCAACGGCCAGCACGTCCTCGGCACTCACGTCGGCCTTGCCGACCAGGACCAGCGGAGCGTCGGGGGCCACAGCACTGTGCATATCCATATACATAATCAGAGCAGGTGAATGAAGATATGACAACCGTCTGACGCCATTCGGACCAGCGAACCCCTCCCGGCACCCCGGCAGCAGGATTTTCACTCCGCCCGGTCCGTGCCGCACGCTGGGGAGCGACGGGCCGGGAACGACGGGCACGGACGGACACGGCACCGACGGACACGGAGGCGGGAGACGCGATGACGCGGGCGACGGCGCGGCGGCGGGTGGTACGGCTGCGGGGGGCGGAGCGCGGGGTGCGGCCGGACGCGCTGGCCGCGGAGGAGCCGTTGGAGATCCGGCTCGGCGGGGAGCCGCTGACCGTCACCATGCGCACCCCCGGGCAGGACTTCGACCTGGTGGCGGGCTTCCTGGTCGGCGAGGGCCTGGTGCACACCTCCGAGGAGCTGGCCGCGCTGCGGTACTGCGCCGGGACGGACGAGAGCGGCGCCAACACCTACAACGTGGTCGACGCGACCCTGCGCGGTACCGCCCGGGCGCTGCCGCTGTCCGCGCACCGCAACCTGCTCACCACCAGCGCCTGCGGCCTGTGCGGCCGGGACACCGTGGACGCGGTCCGCACCCACGTCCGCCACCCGGTCGGCGAGGACCCGCTCACCGTCCCGCCGTCGCTGCTGTACGCGCTGCCGGACCGGCTGCGGGCCGCCCAGCGGACCTTCGAGTCCACCGGCGGCCTGCACGCGGCCGGCCTGTTCGACGCGGCCACCGGCGAACTGCTCTGCGCCCGCGAGGACGTCGGCCGGCACAACGCGGTGGACAAGGTGGTCGGCTGGGCGCTGCGGGAGGGCCGGCTGCCGCTGACCGGGCACGTCCTGCTGGTCAGCGGCCGGGCCTCGTTCGAGCTCACCCAGAAGGCCGCGCTCGCGGGCGTCCCGCTGCTGGCGGCCGTCTCGGCGCCGTCCTCGCTCGCGGTGGACCTCGCCGAGGAGCTGGGCCTGACGCTGGTCGGCTTCCTGCGCGGCGAGAGCGCCAACGTCTACACCCGCCCGGACCGGATCGCCGAGGCCGTTCCGTCGGCCCTCAGCACGGCCGGCTCCTGAGCTCCGCCTCGATCAGGTCCGCCGCCCGGGTGGTGCCGCCCTCGGCCCGTCCGGCGGCGGCCAGTGCCTTGAGCCGGTCGGCCGCCTCCGGGTCGCCGAGCAGTTCCAGCAGGGCGCCGCGCAACGCCGCCGGGGTGGCCGCGTCGGTGTCCAGGCGGCGGGCCACCCCCAGGGCCACCAGCGCGTCCGCGTTGGCGAACTGGTCGGCGGCTTGCGGCACCGCGATCATCGGCACGCCGTGGAACAGCCCCTCGCCGGCGCCGCCCATGCCCGCGTGGGTGACGAAGGCGTCCGCCTGGGCCAGCACCGACAGCTGCGGCACCCAGCGGTGCACCTCGACGCCGGCCGGCAGCTCGCCGAGTTCGGCGAGGTCGGTGTGCTTGCCGATCTGCAACACCACGTGCCAGCCGGGCAGCCCGCCGAAGGCCTCCACGCAGGCCCGGTAGAACGCCGGCCGGTGGGTGAACGCCGAGCCGAGCGAGACCAGCAGCACCTTTTCGGCGTCCTTCGGGCGGTGCCACTCGCCCTGGTGGGCGCGGTCGCCGAAGCAGGGCCCGACGAAGGTGACGCGGTGCTCGTCGACCCGGTCCGCGTGGGGCTGCAGGGCACGCGGGATCAGGGCGAGCGCCCGCTCCGGGCGGCCCTTGAACGCGTCCACGTCGCGCTGCACCGCCCCGGCCTCGGCCAGCCAGTCGGCGAAGCGCCGGTAGTGCTCGGCGCCGCCGGGCGCGTTGCGGACCGCCTCGAACACCTCCGGCAGGTCCTGCTCGATGCCCTCCCAGCCGACGAAGGTGGGCGACAGCTGCACCACCGGCACGCCCAGCCGCTCGCCGTACGCCCGGGCGGCGTACCCGCCGATGTCGCAGAGCACCAGGTCGGGGCGGTCGTCCGCGAAGGCCTCCAGCAGGACGGGGTACATCGCGAGGGCGTCGTCCAGGAACAGCTCCTGGATCGCCACCGGGTCCTCCGGCCAGCCGCTCGGATCCTCGGCGAGCGGCAGGCTCGTCCGGTACGGGACGAACCGGGCGCCGGTCGACTCGACGAGCCCGGCGAAGGAGGCGTCGTTGACATAGCTCACCCGGTGGCCCCGGGCGACCAGCTCGGCGATCACGGCGAGGCTGGGGTTGACGTGCCCGTGCGCCGGGATGGAGGCCATGAGGATGTGTGCGGGGCGGGTCATGACGTACCTCCGGGGGTCGCAACGAGGCGAGACGTTTCGTCTCGCTGATGCACTCCACCATGCGACATCCCTGGCGATGCGTCAAGACAATACGTTCCGTCTCGTCATCGGAGTAGGATTCCGGCCATGCGCCGCACCACCGCCCCGGACCCGGCCCGCCGCAGCGAACGCTCGCGCGCCGCCATCCTCACCGCCGCCGCCGAACTCGTCGCCGAGGTCGGCTTCGGCAAACTCACCATCGAGGCGATCGCCGCCCGGGCCGGCGTCGGCAAACAGACCATCTACCGCTGGTGGCCCTCCAAGGGCGCCGTCGTCTTCGACGCGTTCCTCGCCGCCGGCGAGCACGAGGGCGGCCTCGCCCTCCCCGACACCGGCGACCTCGCGGCCGACCTGCGGGCCGTCCTGCGCCCCACCGCCGCCGAACTCGCCGACCCCGCCCTCGACCGCACCTACCGCGCCATCACGTCGGAGGTGCTCAACGACCCCGCGATGTTCGCCGAATACCGCGCCCGCCTGCTGGACCCACTGCTCGACGTCACCCGGGAACGCCTCCGCAGCGCCCGCGAGGCCGGCCAGCTCGCCCCCGACACGGACCTCGACCTCGCCATCGAGCTGCTCTACGGCCCGCTCCACTACCGCTGGCTGCACCGCCTCGGCCCGCTCGACGAGGCCCACGCCGACCGCCTGGTCGACGCCGCCCTGCGCGCCCTCGGCGCGGCGGGCTGAGCCCGACGGACTAGCGGCTGTTCCGGCGCCGCATCCGCACCACCAGGACGACCAGCACCACGAGCAGCAGCGCCACGGCGACGAACGCCAGCACCCGGCCGATCGCCCGGCCGAAGAAACCCTTCTTCTTCTTGTTCTTGCGCTTGCCGTGCGAGGCCGCCAACCCGGTGATCCGGTGCGTCGCCGCCCGCGCGTGCCCCACCGCCACCGGAGTCGGCGCGGCCGCCGGGGTGGTCACCGCCCGAGCACCCGGGGCGGCGGGAGCCGCCACCGCCACCCCGCCCCCGAACAGCAGCACCACCGCCACCGCCGCACCCACCAGCCGTCTGCCCACCGCACGCCCTCCCGTCCCCGCCACCTGCCGCCACCGGCCACGCTCCCACCACCCCCACCCCGCCAACACCCCCCGGCCCCCGACCGCGACCCACCCGCAACCCGCCGGTCACCAAACCGGCACATCCCCCGGCGCGCGGCGCGACGGCGGAACAGGGCGCTACAGGGTGGGTGGGGAGGCCGGGCCGGAGAGGGCTACTGAGACGAGGGCGCGCATGGCGCAGGCGGCTTGGCCGAGGGGGAGGGTGGCGTCGTCGGCGAAGAGTTCGACGAGCCAGCCGCCGGCGGGGTTCTGGCCGCCCGCGGCGACCATGCCGCGGTAGCCGGAGACGACGAGCATGGCCTCTTCGGCCGGGTCGTTGCCGGCGGCGCCGGCGCGGAGGGCGAAGGCGCCGCCGCGGACGGCGCGGCGGGTCATCGGGTAGTGGCGCAGGTCGAAGACGGCGTCGGGGGCCTCGATCTGGGCGCGCTGGGTCTCGGCGCGGCTGCTGCTGGGGCCGCTGGTCATCCGGTAGACGGCGTGCTGGGCGGTGCGCATCAGCTGGGAGCCGGGCGGGACGTACGAGACCCACCAGCCGACGGCGTCCAGCAGCCGGGCGGAGGTTTCGGCGACCAGGACGAGCTTGCCGAGGGTGTCGGCGGGGTGGACGGCCCGGGCGGTGGCGGCCTGGTCGAGGGCGGCGAGGACCGCGGTGAGCAGCTGTCCGGGGTCGGCGCTGTGGGCGGCGCCGCGGAAGCGCCGCCGGTCCCCGGCGCCGGCCCGGCCGACGGGGCCCCGGCGGCCGTCGGCGCGGTGGTGCGGGTCGGCGGCGTCGGCGAGCAGGACGGTGGGGTCGGGTGCGAAGCCGGGGCCGTGGCTGCGGCCGGCGACGACGGGGTGGGCGGCGCGGGCGGCCTTGGCCCGGTACTGGGCGGCGTCGGCGAGGCGGAACAGCCGGTCGGGGGTGGTGACGGGGCCGATCGAGTCGCCGGTGGAGGCGACCCCGCAGGCGACGCCCTCGCCCTCGGAGAGGGCCAGCGCCCGGGCGCACAGCTCCTCGGCGACGGCGACCACCTCGTCGGCCTTCTGCCCCTCGACCAGCAGGCAGAACTCGTCGCCGCCGAGCCGGGCGGCGAGGCTGCCGGGGAGTTTGGCGGCGGCCAGGGACAGTTGGTGGGCGAATCGTTCCAGCAGCCGGTCGCCCATCTCGTGGCCGAGCTGGTCGTTGACCCGTTTGAGCCCGTTGACGTCGCACACGACCAGCGAGACGACGGTGTTGTCCCGGTTGTGCGCCGTCAGGGCGCTCTCCAGCCGGGCGTCGACGGCGCGCCGGTTGGCGAGGCCGGTGAGCGGGTCGGAGAAGGCGAGTTTGCGCAGGTCGGCGAGGCGCTCGGTCTGGGCGAGGCCGGCCGAGACCTGGGCGGCGAGGAGGGTGGCGTACTCGGCGTCGGCCTCGGTGAACTCGGGCATCCCGACGGACCGGGCGAGGTAGAGCTCGCCCCAGGCCTGCCCGTGCAGCACGATCGGCGCGACGACGCAGCAGGCCCGTCCGCGCCGGCGCAGCGCCGCGGCGCGCTCCTGGCAGTACGCGCCGGCGGTGGGGTGTGCGTGCCCGGCGTGCGGTTCGGTGTTCTCGGCGGTCTGCAGCCAGGCGCGGGGCAGGCGCCCGGTGGTCCAGCGCTCCTCCAGGTAGGTGACGATCTCCGGGAAGTCGGCCACCGGGTACGACTCGTCCTCGGGGAGCTCCTCCTCGCCGGCCGCGAGTTCGCCGTGGTTGACCAGGACCCGCAGCCGGCCGGATTCGCGGTCCCAGACCGAGACGGCGGCCATGGTGGCGCCGAGCGCCTCGGTGGCCCGGGCGGCGGCGGCCCGGACGGCCTCCAAGGGGGTGAGCGCGCCCGCCATGTCCTGGGCGAGTTCGACCACCGACTGCAACCGCAGGTCGGGCAGCGGGTCCGGCTGGTGGGGGCGGCCGCAGTCGCAACCGCGGTCCGTCATGATCGCCTCGCTGCTCACCGGCTCGCCTCGCTCCCTGTGCTCGGTGGTGCCCGGTCACGCCCGGCCCGAAGGACCGGCCCGACAGCCCGGCCCGAAGGCCCCAGCGCGACAGGCCAGCCCGCCGGCCCAGCCCGAAAGCCCGGCCGCTTGCACCAAGACTATGGCGATTTCGTTCGGTTATGCCCCGTTTGCCGAGATGGACCCGCACCGGACCGTACGGGTTTCAACCGTTCGCCGCCCGAAGAGCCGACCGCGAAGCATCGCCTCGGGCCCGGGGCCCGGGGCTCCCGCTACTCCTCGCGCAGCCGCCGCGACAACAGCCAGGGCTCGACCAGCCCCAGCCCCCGCACCGGCCGCCGCCACATCGGTTGCAGGTTGAACCGGTGCCCGGCGTCCGGGCCCGGCACCGGCAGGCCGGAGGCGGGCATCCCGGCCGCCGCGGAGAGCGCCTCGGCGAGGCCGGGCCCGTCCGCGTCGGCCGGGGCGACGCTGCCGTTCTGCTCCAGCGCGACGGCGAACTCCCCGTCGATCAGCACCGCGTCCTTGGGCGCGATGGAGGTCAGCCGGCTGGCCAGGTTGACGGTGGTGCCGAAGACGTCGCCCATCCGCGAGGTGACCGTGCCGAAGGCCATGCCGACCCGCAGCGCCGGGATGGTGTCGTCCTCGGCCAGCGCCTCGATCAGGCTCAGCGCGATCTCGGCGGCGGTCCCCGGGTCCTCGGAGACGTAGAGGATCTCGTCGCCGAGGGTCTTGATCACCCGGCCGCCCTGGCCGGCGATCAGGTCGGAGCAGGTGTTCTCGAAGGTCTCGACGAGTTTGCCGAGCTCCTCCTCCTCCAGCCGGCGGGAGAGCCGGGTGAAGCCGACCAGGTCGGCGAAGCCGACAGCGAGCCGACCGCTGGTGATCTCGTGGTCCTCGGCGGCCTGCACCACCCGGCCGGTGACGGCGGCGAGCTGTCGGCGCCACACGTAGACCAGGAACTGCTCCAGCTCCGGCAGCAGCAGTTCGACCAGCGGGTAGGCGACGTCGGCGCGGGTCAGCCCGGGTTCGACGGCCTGGGTGAGGTTCTCCAGGAAGGTGTCCATCTGCCAGCCGGCCAGCCGCGCGGTGGTCTGCCCGGTGGAGCGGGCGACCTGGATCGCCATCGACTCGCTGAGCAGGCCGGACTCGATCAGGCCGGCGAGCCGCCGCAGCGCGATGACGTCACCGTCGGTGAGGGCCCGGGACTGCCCGATGTCCGGGAAGCCCATGGCCCGCCAGAAGCGGGTCGCCAGCTCCATCGGGACGTCGGCGGCCCGCGCGGCCTGGTACGGGGTGTAGCGGCGTGGCGCGTCCAGGATCAGGCGTTCCAGTTCGAGCGCGACCGTGGGGTCGTGGGTGCCCGCCGTCGCGCCGCTGCTGCCGTCCTCTGCCACCGGTCCGTCCCCGTGCGGTCGCCGCACTTGCCTCGTGTCCTAGCTGTCCGGGCGCGCGCCCGCCACCCGGCGGGCAGTGGCGCTCCTCACACCCTTGCCAGGTGGAATGTTCGCACGGAATCGCGTGATCCGGGGCATCCGCCCGGGTCAAGGTGAGGTGAAGACTGCCGTTCAGCGGGGCTCGGGGCGCACGTGGACGACGTCGCCCGCGCCGACCGCCCGGCGTGCGCCGTCGGCGGTGCGGACGACCAGGTGGCCGTCGCCGTCGATGGCCACCGCCTCGCCGGTCAGCTCCCGGTCGCCGGGCAGGTGCACCCTGACCTGGCGGCCGAGCGTGGTGCAGCGGTCCAGGTAGGCGGTCAGCAGTCCGCTGGCGTGCGGGTCGCCGGCGGCGGCCGTCCACTCCCGGTACAGGTCGGCGAACTCGCGCAGCAGGGCGCGCAGCAGGATGCTCCGGTCGGTGACCTCGGCGCCGGCCAGCGCGAGCGAGGCGGCGGTGGGGACGGGCAGTTCGGCCTCGCGCAGCGAGACGTTGAGGCCGAGGCCGGCGACCACCGCGCCGCCGCTCAGCTCGGTGAGGATGCCGCCGATCTTGCGTTCCGCGCCGTCGATCTCGACCTGGAGGTCATTGGGCCACTTGAGTCCGACCTCGGCCCCGGCGACCCGGTGCAGGGTGCTGGCCGCCGCCACCCCGACCAGGACCGGCAGCCAGCCGTACCGCTCGACCGGCACCTGCTCGGGGCGCAGCAGGACGGACAGGAACAGCCCGGAGCGGGCGGGGGCGGTCCACTGCCGTTCCAGCCGGCCGCGCCCGGCGC
Source organism: Kitasatospora sp. NPDC097643 (assembly GCF_040302625.1). Classification (NCBI taxonomy): domain Bacteria; kingdom Bacillati; phylum Actinomycetota; class Actinomycetes; order Kitasatosporales; family Streptomycetaceae; genus Kitasatospora; species Kitasatospora sp. NPDC097643. The sequence goes on from NZ_JBEOSA010000030.1 coordinate 30,544, forward strand.
TCTGCGCCTCGGCGACCAGCACCGCGCCCTGCGGGGCACCGGCCCGGGCGCGGGCGGCGAGGTCACTGTTGGTGGAGCCGGTCTCGGTGACGACGTCCAACGAGGTCCAGAACCCGCCCGGCACCACCAGGTCGCGGCGCAGCGCCGCCTCGTCCAGCGGCGGCCGGTCCAGATCGGTCCACGGCGACGGCCCGCTCTGGCCGAAGCCGCGCAGTCCACTGCGGCGGGGGGTCTCGGGTGCGGTCATGGGGCCACCCTAGAGGCGGGACGCGCCCGACGGTGGGACGCGGGCCTGGGGCCAGACCGCCCCATCGTGCCGCAGAACGCGCGCCGACACACTGTGTCGCTGACCATAACGGCCGGGCGTTACGCATGGCCCTGCGCGCTGGCTACGCTACTCAACGGTAGTTCGCAGCGCCGCCCTGCCCTCCTGCGCGAGCCCCCACACCGGCCCGCGCGCACTCGAACAGGTCGCGGCCATGGATCAGGGAGAGCCACCGGATGACCGAGGCGCCGTACGACCCCCACACCACCGCCGGCAAGCTCGCCGACCTGCGGCGCAGGCTCGACGAGGCGGTGCACTCCGGCTCCGCCAAGGCCGTGGAGAAGCAGCACGCCAAGGGCAAGCTGACGGCCCGCGAGCGGGTCGCGGAGCTGCTGGACGAGGACTCGTTCGTCGAGTTCGACGAGTTCGCCCGGCACCGTTCGACCAACTTCGGGCAGGAGAAGAACCGCCCGTACGGCGACGGCGTGGTGACCGGCTACGGCACCGTGGACGGCCGTCAGGTCGCGGTCTTCGCCCAGGACTTCACCGTGTTCGGCGGCTCCCTCGGCGAGGTGTTCGGCGAGAAGATCGTCAAGGTGATGGACTTCGCGCTGAAGACCGGCTGCCCGGTCATCGGCATCAACGACTCCGGCGGCGCCCGGATCCAGGAGGGCGTGGTCTCGCTCGGCCTGTACGGCGAGATCTTCCGCCGCAACGTGCACGCCTCCGGGGTGATCCCGCAGATCTCGCTGATCATGGGCCCCTGTGCGGGCGGCGCGGTGTACTCCCCGGCGATCACCGACTTCGTGGTGATGGCGGACCAGACCTCGCACATGTTCATCACCGGCCCGGACGTCATCAAGACCGTCACCGGCGAGGACGTCGGCATGGAGGAGCTGGGCGGCGCGCGCACCCACAACACCAAGTCCGGCAACGCGCACTACCTGGCCGCGGACGAGAAGGAGGCGGTGGAGTACGTCAAGAGCCTGCTCTCGTACCTGCCGTCCAACAACCTCTCGGACCCGCCGGCCTACCCCGAGCAGGCGGACCTCACCGTCACCGACGAGGACCTCGAACTCGACACCATCGTGCCGGACTCGGCGAACCAGCCGTACGACATGCGCAAGGTGATCGAGCACATCGTCGACGACGGCGAGTTCCTGGAGACCCAGCCGCTGTTCGCGGGCAACATCATCACCGGCTTCGGCCGGGTCGAGGGCCACTCCGTCGGCATCGTCGGCAGCCAGCCGATGGACCTGGCCGGCTGCCTGGACATCAACGCCAGCGAGAAGGCCGCCCGCTTCATCCGCACCTGCGACTCGTTCAACATCCCGGTGCTGACCTTCGTCGACGTGCCCGGCTTCCTGCCCGGCACCGAGCAGGAGTGGGACGGCATCATCCGCCGCGGTGCCAAGCTGATCTACGCCTACGCCGAGGCCACCGTCCCGCTGATCACCGTGATCACCCGCAAGGCCTTCGGCGGCGCGTACGACGTCATGGGGTCCAAGCACCTGGGCGCCGACCTCAACCTGGCCTGGCCGACCGCGCAGATCGCGGTGATGGGCGCGCAGGGCGCGGCCAACATCGTCTACCGCCGCGAGCTGGCCGAGGCCGCCGCGGCCGGCGAGGACGTCGACGCCCGGCGGGCCGAGCTGGTCGCCGAGTACGAGGACACCCTGCTGAACCCGTACCTGGCGGCCGAACGCGGCTACGTGGACGCGGTGATCGCGCCGAGCGAGACCCGCCGGCACATCGTCCGGGGCCTGCGGGCGCTGCGCGGCAAGCGCGAGGTGCTGCCGCCGAAGAAGCACGGCAACATCCCCCTGTAGGCCCTCGTCGGGAGAGAATCGAACCATGGCCCCGATCCACGTACTGCACGGGCAGCCGACCCCCGAGGAGCTTGCCACCGTCCTGGCGGTGGTCCAGGCCCGGGCCGCCGCCGCGCAGGCCGCCGCCGAGGCGGCGCGCCTGTCCGGTGCCGGCCCGGCCTCCCCGTGGAACGACCGTGCCCGCATGCTCCGCCCGGCCCTCCACCCGGGCCCGCACGCCTGGCGGACCTCCGGCTGGGCGCGCTGACCCGGCACTGAAGCAGACGCACGGAGTGGGAAGTCGACCTGGTCGACTTCCCACTCCGTCTGCTTTTTCCGACCCGCCCCGACCCGCCCGGACCCGCCCGGATCGCCCGAAACCTGAGTACGGATACTCAGGCGCCCGGACCCGGGCGCGGCGCACTCTGAACGGGTGCTCTGGTCAGACCCTCGCGACGAACCCTCCCCCGAGGCGCGGCAGATGCAGGAACGGATGCAACGCGCCGGGCAGGTGCTGGCCGCCATGGTGCTGGTCGGCTCCGCCCTGATGATGCTGTGCCTGCTGTTCACCTGAACGGCCACACGGGCACGCCCTACCCTGGTGGGCATGACCGACCAGCGCACCCTCGTCCTCGCCTCCGCCTCCCCCGCCCGTCTCGGGCTGCTGCGCCAGGCGGGCCTCGACCCGCGCGTGGTGGTCAGCGGCGTCGACGAGGACGCGATCAACGCCGCCACCCCGGCCGAGCTCGCCCTGGTGCTGGCCGAGGCCAAGGCGAAGGCCGTCGCCGCCGAACTGACCGGCGGTGAGCTGGTGATCGGCTGCGACTCCGTCCTGGAGCTGGACGGCCAGGCCCTCGGCAAGCCCGCCGACGCCGCCGAGGCCCTTGCTCGCTGGCGGTCGATGCGCGGCCGGGCCGGGGTGCTGCGCACCGGCCACTGCGTGATCGACACCGTGACCGGCGAACAGTCCTCGGCGACCGCCTCCACCACCGTCCGCTTCGGCACCCCGGACGACGCCGAGATCGCCGCGTACGTGGCCTCCGGCGAACCCCTGCACGTGGCCGGGGCGTTCACCCTGGACGGCCGCTCGGCGCCGTTCGTCGAGGGCATCGACGGCGACCCGGGCAACGTCATCGGCCTCTCCCTGCCGCTGCTGCGCACCCTGCTCGCCGAACTCGGCGTCCGCATCACGGATCTCTGGACCAAGTGACGCTCCCGCTCTGGGCGTTCGGCCACAGCCCGCACTAGGCTGGCCGCCGTTTCGAACGGGGAGGGGACGCGGCGATGACCGACAGCGTGCTCAACGTGGTGCTGGGGCTGGTGGCGAGCGCCATCAGCGCCGGGCTCGGCTGGCTCGCGCAGGCCCTGCGCCGGCGCCGCCGGGTGGAGCGGGTGCGGGCGTTCTTCGGGCTGCCGGCCGGCAGCGAGTGCCTGATCGTGGTGCCCCGCAGCGTCGGGACGGGCTCGCACGCCAACACCGTGACCCGCCGGGACGCCTACGCGCTGATGTGGCTGGCCGGACTGGTCGAGGAGTGCGGGGCGCGGCCCGAACTGGTCGCGCACGACGCGGCCAACCGCGGCCTCGGCGTCAAAACCGAGCTCTGCCTGGGCGGCCCGGTCAGCAACGAGCGGATGGCCGCCCACCTGGCCTGGGGCCTGCCGGGGGCGCTGGTCACCTCCGGGCCCGAGCCGGGCAGCAACGTGATCCTGGTCGGCGACCGCGACTTCATCGCCGACCAGGACCAGGCGCACACCCTGCTGGCCCGGATCGCCACCCCGGACGGCGGGCGCCCGGTCTTCCTGATCTCGGGCCAGACCGGCACCGCCAACCAGGCGGGCGTCCGCTACCTGGTCGCCCACCACCGCGAACTCGCCCGCAAGCACGGCAGGGACGGCACCTTCGCGCTCGTCCTGCGGGTGGTCAACCCGGAGGCGTACGGGCCGGACATGGTGGAGGTGGCCGCCGACGTCACGGCCGAGGCGCTGCGCCGTCCCGCCGCCCGCTCCACCGCCGCCTGAGTCGGCTGCGCCAGAGTGTGTTCCATGCCACCGCCCCGCCACGCCGCCGCCCGGTCACCCGCCGTGGCCCCACCCGGTCCGGCCGTACCGGGCGCGACCTGCGGCGTCGTCCGCGGGGCGGCGGCGCCACCCCGGAAATTCATCACCGTCCGTGTGGGATAGTTCACAACCTGGGGCTACTCGCCGGTACCGCCCAGGAATCCATAAACTCGTCGAGGTTCAAGAAGGGAGCCACAGTGCGCAAGGTGCTCATCGCCAACCGCGGGGAAATCGCTGTCCGCGTCGCCCGGGCCTGCTCGGACGCCGGTATCGCCAGCGTCGCCGTCTACGCCGAGCCGGACCGGGATGCGCTGCACGTCCGCGCGGCCGACGAGGCTTACGCGCTGGGCGGTGACACCCCCGGCACCAGTTACCTGGACATCGCCAAGGTCCTGAAGGCCGCGGAGGACTCCGGCGCCGACGCCGTCCACCCCGGCTACGGGTTCCTGTCGGAGAACGCCGACTTCGCCCAGGCCGTCATCGACGCGGGCCTGACCTGGATCGGTCCGCCGCCGCAGGCCATCCGCGACCTGGGCGACAAGGTGACCGCCCGCCACGTCGCCCAGCGCGCCGGCGCGCCGCTGGTCGCGGGCACTCCGGACCCGGTCTCGGGCGCCGACGAGGTCGTCGTGTTCGCCCGGGAGCACGGCCTGCCGGTTGCTATCAAGGCGGCGTTCGGCGGCGGCGGCCGCGGCCTCAAGGTCGCCCGCACCCTGGAGGAGATCCCGGAGCTGTACGAGTCCGCGGTGCGCGAGGCGGTCGCCGCCTTCGGCCGGGGCGAGTGCTTCGTGGAGCGCTACCTGGACAACCCGCGGCACGTCGAGACCCAGTGCCTGGCGGACCAGCACGGCAACGTCGTGGTCGTCTCCACCCGTGACTGCTCGCTCCAGCGCCGGCACCAGAAGCTGGTCGAGGAGGCGCCCGCGCCGTTCCTGACCCCGGAGCAGAACGCCGAGCTGTACCGCGCGTCCAAGGCCATCCTCAAGGAGGCCGGCTACGTCGGCGCCGGGACCTGCGAGTTCCTGGTGGCGGTGGACGGCACGATCTCCTTCCTGGAGGTCAACACCCGTCTCCAGGTCGAGCACCCGGTCACCGAGGAGGTCACCGGGATCGACCTGGTCCGCGAGATGTTCCGGATCGCCGACGGCGAGGAGCTGGGTTACGGCGACCCCGAGGTGCGCGGTCACTCCTTCGAGTTCCGCATCAACGGCGAGGACCCGGGCCGCAACTTCCTGCCCGCGCCCGGCACCGTCACGCTGTTCGCGCCGCCGTCCGGCCCGGGCGTCCGGCTGGACTCCGGCGTGGAGACCGGCTCGGTCATCGGCCCGGCCTGGGACTCCCTGCTGGCCAAGCTGATCGTCTCCGGCCGGGACCGCAAGCAGGCCCTGGAGCGGGCGAAGCGCGCGCTGGCCGAGTTCAAGGTCGAGGGCATGGCCACGGCCATCCCGTTCCACCAGGCGGTCGTCGTCGACCCGGCGTTCGCGCCCGAGGTGCACGGCGAGGACGGACCGTTCAAGGTCTACACCCGGTGGATCGAGACCGAGTTCGACAACACCATCCCGGCGTTCACCGGCGCGGCCGGTGAGGGCGAGGAGGCCGAGGGCCGGGAGACCGTCGTGGTCGAGGTCGGCGGCAAGCGGATCGAGGTCTCGCTGCCGTCCTCGCTGGGCGTCTCGGCGGCCCCGGCGGCCGGTGCCGCGGGTGCCGCGAAGGCCAAGCGCCGGGTCGGCGCCAAGAAGGCCGGTGCGGCGGTCAGCGGGGACACCCTGGCCTCGCCGATGCAGGGCACCATCGTCAAGGTCGCCGTCGAGGAGGGCCAGGTCGTCGCCGAGGGCGAGCTGATCGTGGTCCTGGAGGCGATGAAGATGGAGCAGCCGCTGAACGCCCACAAGGCGGGCACCGTCGTCGGCCTCAAGGCCGAGGTGGGCGCCAGCGTCAGCAGCGGCGCCGCGCTCTGCGAGATCAAGGACTGACGTCCCGGAGCCTCGACCGACCGGTCCGTACGCCCCACGGGGGTGTGCGGACCGGTCGCGTTTCCGGCCTCACCGCCCGCGCGGGACCCCGAGCTCGGCCAGCCGGACCGGCAGGCCGCCCGGGCCGCCGTGCGCGCCGGGGCGGCGCTGGCCGGGCAGCGGGGCGCCGCCGGGGGGCGGGGCGGCCCGGCGGGCCAGCGGACCGGGCTGGGTCTGGTGGACGGGACCGCTGCCGGTGCCGTGCACCGGGGCGTCCCCGGTGGGGGCAGCGCCGAGCGGGGCCAGGTCGATCTGCACCCCGCAGTCGGCCAGCGCGTCCAGCTCCCGGGCGGTGGTGTCGTCGGCGGTGGCACCCTCGTCGGTGACCAGCCGGGTGATGGTCTCGGTGGGGACGGTCTGGAACATGCCCGCCGCGCCGAGCTTGGTGTGGTCGGCGAGGACGATGACCTCGGCGGCCGACTGCACCAGAGCCCGGTCCACGCTCGCGGACAGCATGTTCGCCGTCGACAGCCCGCGCTCGGCCGTCAGCCCGCTGCCCGAGACGAAGGCCTTGGAGACCCGCAGCCCGTGCAGCGACTGCTCGGCACCGCTGCCGACCAGCGCGTAGTTGGAGCCCCGCAGCGTGCCACCGGTCATCACCACCTCCACCCGGTTGGCGTGCGCCAGCGCCTGGGCGACCAGCAGCGAGTTGGTGACCACGGTGAGACCGGGCACCCGGGCCAGCCGGCGGGCCAGCTCCTGGGTGGTGGTCCCGGCGCCGACGACCACCGCGTCGCCCTCCTCCACCAGGCCGGCGGCGAGGTCCGCGATGGCGCTCTTCTCGGCCGCGGAGAGGTGGGTCTTCTGTGGGTAGCCGGGTTCGCGGCTGAAGCCGCCGGGGAGCACCGCGCCGCCGTGCCGGCGGTCGAGGAGCCCTTCTGCCTCCAGCGCCCGTACGTCGCGGCGCACGGTCACTTCGGAGGTCTGGACGACGCGGGCCAACTCCCGGAGCGAGACGGCTCCGTTGGCGCGCACCATTTCGAGGATCAACTGGCGACGTTCTGCTGCAAACACAGAACCGACGGTAACCTGCGTGACCGTCTGCTTTCAGGCGTTTGCAGCTGGTAGCGGGAAATGCTCACGCCCGAGCGGCGCGTGACCGTACAATACGCGCCGTCAGCAACCCGCTACTGCGCCCGCCGTACGGGTGATGCGCCGGCCCGCGCGAAGGGCGGCCGCCGATCGGCAGCCGCCCTCAACTGTGCGCCGGATGCTCAGGATTCGCCGTCGGCCCGCTTGCGGATGTGCAGCTGCCGGGCAGCCTCGGCGGTCGAGCCGGAGACCGACGGGTAGACGGTGAAGGCGCTGGCCACCTGTTCGACCGTCAGATTGGCGTCCACCGCGAGCGAGATCGGGTGGATCAGCTCGCTCGCGCGCGGGGCGACGACCACGCCGCCGACCACGATGCCGGTGCCCGGGCGGCAGAACAGCTTCACGAAGCCGTCCCGGATGCCCTGCATCTTGGCGCGCGGGTTGCCGCGCAACGGCAGCTTGACCACGACCGCGTCCATCTTGCCGCACTCCACGTCGGCCGCGGTGTAGCCGACGGTGGCGATCTCCGGGTCGGTGAAGACGTTGGAGGCGACGGTCTTCAGGTTCAGCGGCTGCACCGCGTCGCCGAGGGCGTGGTACATCGCGATCCGGCCCTGCATGGCCGCCACCGAGGCGAGCATGAAGACGCCGGTGCAGTCGCCGGCCGCGTACACGCCGGGGGCGCTGGTGCGGGAGACCCGGTCGACCTGGATCTGGCCCCAGTCGTTGAGCTTGACCCCGGCCTCCTCCAGGCCCATGTCGGCGGTGTTGGGGATCGAGCCGACCGCCATCAGGCAGTGCGTGCCCTCGATCACCGTGCCGTCGGAGAGCGTCACCTCGACCTTGTCGCCGATGCGCTTGGCGCTCTCGGCGCGGGAGCGGCTCATCACGTTCATGCCGCGCCGGCGGAAGACGTCCTCCAGCACCTCGGCGGCGTCCGGGTCCTCGCCCGGCAGCACCCGGTCGCGGCTCGACACCAGGGTGACCTTGGAGCCGATCGCCTGGTAGGCGCCGGCGAACTCGGCGCCGGTCACACCGGAACCGACCACGATCAGCTCGCGCGGCAGCTCCTCCAGGTCGTACACCTGGGTCCAGGTGAGGATCCGCTCGCCGTCCGGCTGGGCGTCCGGCAGCTCGCGCGGGTGGGCACCGGTCGCGATCAGCACCGCGTCGGCGCGCAGCGACTGGACGGTGCCGTCGGGCGCGTCCACCAGCACCTCGCGGGAGCCGTCCACGGCCTGCCCGCCGGCGCCGAGCCGGCCGCGGCCGCGCAGCACGGTGACCCCGGCGCGGGTGACCGACTGGGTGATGTCGTGGGACTGCGCGATCGCCAGGCGCTTCACACGGCGGTTGACCTTGCCCAGGTCCACGCCGATGACCCGGGCGGCCACCTCGTTGGGCGGGGTGTCGTCCGCGACGATGATGCCCAGCTCCTCGTACGAGCTGTCGAAGGTGGTCATCACCTCCGCGGTCGCGATCAGGGTCTTCGACGGAACGCAGTCCGTGAGCACCGCCGATCCGCCCAGACCGTCGCGGTCGACGACGGTCACCTCCGCGCCGAGCTGTGCGGCGACCAGGGCCGCCTCGTAGCCGCCGGGTCCGCCACCGATGATCACGATCCGAGTCACGTGCACCATTGTCCCGCACGCCGAGAGTGCTGCCACGCCGGGGTCCGGGCTTCTGTGCGATCGCCCACTGACCGTACGCTGACCCCCATGCCCCTTTACGCCGCGTATGCCACCAACCTCGATGCCCGGCAGATGACCCGCCGCGCCCCGCACTCCCCGCTGCGCGGCACCGGGTGGCTGGACGGCTGGCGGCTCACCTTCGGCGGCGAACAGCTCGGCTGGGAGGGCTCGTTGGCCACCGTCGTCGAGGACGAGAAGGACCGGGTCTTCGTCTCGCTGTACGACGTAGCGCCGATGGACGAGGAGGGCCTGGACCGCTGGGAGGGGGTCCAGCTCGGCATCTACCGCAAGATCAAGCTGCGCGCGCAGACCCTGGACGGCGACATCCCGGTCTGGACGTACGTGCTCAACGACTACGAGGGCGGCCTGCCCGCGGCCCGCTACCTCGGCCTGATCGCCGACGCGGCGGAGAGCGCCGGCGCCCCGCACGACTACGTGCTGGACCTTCGCCGCCGGCCCTGCTGACCGGCGGCTCCGGGCCCCGCCGCGGCTCCTGTGCGTACCGACGAGCCCGTCACCCGAAAAGCGCCACCGAGCTGTGTTTTCGGGTCAACCGGGTAACGATCCGGCATGCCGCGCTTGATTTTCTACGCGCGTAGCCGATTCCCGTCTATCCTCGGACCCGTGAACGCAACTCCTCAGTCGGTCGTCTCCGCCGACCCCTACGCCGCCGCCCAGGCCGCCGCCGAGCGCCTGCGCGAGCTGACCGGTGCCGAGCGGCACGACGTCGCCCTGGTGATGGGCTCCGGCTGGGTGCCGGCCGCCGACGCCCTGGGCGAGACCGTGGCCGAGTTCCCGGTCACCGACCTCCCGGGCTTCCCCGCCCCCGCCGTGGCCGGCCACGCCGGCAAGATCCGCTCGGTGAAGATCGGCGACAAGCGCGCCCTGATCTTCCTCGGCCGCAACCACTACTACGAGGGCCACGGCGTGGCCACCGTCGTCCACGGCGTGCGCACCGCCGCCGCGGCCGGCTGCGGCATCATCGTGCTGACCAACGGCTGCGGCGGCCTGCGCCAGGGCTGGGTCCCCGGCCAGCCGGTCCTGATCAGCGACCACATCAACCTCACCGCGGACTCCCCGATCGTCGGCGCCAACTTCGTCGACCTGACGGACCTCTACTCCAAGCGCCTGCGCACCCTCTGCCGCGAGGTCGACCCGACCCTCGACGAGGCCGTGTACGTCCAGTTCCGCGGCCCGCACTACGAGACCCCGGCCGAGGTCAACATGGCCCGGGTGATCGGCGGCGAGCTGGTCGGCATGTCCACCACCCTGGAGGCCATCGCCGCCCGCGAGGCCGGCGCCGAGGTGCTGGGCATCTCCCTGGTCACCAACCTGGCCGCCGGCATCACCGGCGAGCCGCTCAACCACGAAGAGGTGCTGGAGGCCGGCAAGGCCTCCGCCGAGCGCATGGGTGAGCTGCTGGCGAAGGTCCTCGAGCGGATCTGACGCCCACCAGGCATGAGCGACGGGGCCCGCAGGCGGTCGTGATCCGCTGATCACACCCGCCTGCGGGCCCCGTCCGCGTGCCACCCGTCGCTTCGCGATGGAGCTGGCAGCCTTGACCTCACCGCGCCCGAAGTCGCGGCCGCTCTCCCTCGCGAGCGGGCGTTTCTGCTTCATCGCCGGTTGCCGACCTGGATCACCAGCAGGGGACGGTGTGCCGCCCATCGGTCCTACACCAGCTCCACAGACCTGACTTCCCGCCGGCCCGGCGGTAGGCCTCGGCGAACGCCTATCGTCACCAAGGCACCACAGAGAGTATCACCCGTTCAGACCCCCCGGGTCCGCATCCGGGGTACCCACCCAAGGAGTTGGGATGACGCAGGCACCCACCACCGACCTCCTCGCCCGGGCCCGGGCCTGGCTGGCCGAGGACCCCGACCCGCAGACCCGCGAGGAGCTGACCGCCCTGCTGGCCCGCGCCGAGGCCCCGGAGGCCGAGGCGGACAGCAAGCTCGCCTGGGCGGAGCTCACCGAACGCTTCTCCGACCGGCTCCAGTTCGGCACCGCCGGCCTGCGCGGCGAACTCGGCGCCGGCCCGATGCGGATGAACCGCGCCGTGGTCATCCGGGCCGCGGCCGGCCTGGTCGCGTACCTGAAGAAGGAGAACCTCGGCGACCTGGTCGTCATCGGCTACGACGCCCGCCACAAGTCGTACGACTTCGCCCGGGACACCGCCGCCGTGGTGGTCGGCGCCGGCCTGCGCGCCGCCCTGCTGCCCCGCCCGCTGCCGACCCCGGTGCTCGCCTTCGCCGTCCGCCACCTCGGCGCGGCCGCCGGCGTGACCGTCACGGCCAGCCACAACCCGCCGCAGGACAACGGCTACAAGGTCTACCTGGGCGACGGCTCGCAGATCGTCCCGCCCGCCGACGCCGGGATCGCCGCCGAGATCGACGCCATCGGCTCGCTCGCCGAGCTCCCGCTCGCCGCGGACGGCTGGGAGGTGCTCGGCGAGGACGTGATCGAGGCCTACCTCGACCGGGCCGTCACCATCGTCGACCAGCACAGCCCGCGCGACCTCGACGTGGTCTACACCCCGATGCACGGGGTCGGCCGCGACACCCTGGTCGCCGCCTTCCGCCGGGCCGGCTTCCCGGCGCCCACCGTGGTCGCCGAACAGGCCGAGCCCGACCCGGACTTCCCGACCGTGGCCTTCCCCAACCCGGAGGAGCCGGGGGCGATGGACCTCGCCTTCCGCACCGCCGCCTCGGTCGGCCCCGACATCGTGATCGCCAACGACCCGGACGCCGACCGCTGCGCGGTGGCCGTCCCGGTCAACGGCAACGCCGCCGGCAGCGGCAACGGCACCTCCGGCTGGCGGATGCTGCGCGGCGACGAGGTCGGCGCGCTGCTCGGCGCGGCCCTGGTCGCCAAGAAGGCCGAGGGCACCTTCGCCACCACCATCGTCTCCGCCACCCTGCTCGGCCGGATCGCCGAGGCCGCGGGCCTCGGCTACGCCGAGACCCTGACCGGCTTCAAGTGGATCTCCCGCGCCGACGGCCTGCGCTACGGCTACGAGGAGGCCCTCGGCTACTGCGTCGACCCGGAGGGCGTCCGGGACAAGGACGGCATCACCGCCGCCCTGCTGGTCGCCGAGCTGGCCGCCACCCTGAAGAAGTCCGGCCGCACCCTGAGCGACCTGCTGGACGACCTGGCGCTGGAGCACGGCCTGCACGCCACCGACCAGCTGTCCGTCCGGGTCCAGGATCTCTCGCTGATCGCCGACGCGATGCGCCGCCTGCGCGAGCAGCCGCCGACCGTCCTGGCCGGCCTCCAGGTCACCCGCGCCGACGACCTCAGCGCCGGCTCCGCCGAGCTGCCGCCCACCGACGGCCTGCGCTACTACCTGGCCGGCGAGGCCGTCCGCTCGGCCCGCATCGTGGTCCGCCCGTCGGGCACCGAGCCCAAGCTCAAGTGCTACCTGGAGGTCGTCCTCCCGGTCGCCACCGCCGCCGACCTCACCGCCACCCGCGCCCGCGCCACCGCCCTCCTCGACGCCGTCAAGGACGACCTCGCCCGAGCCGCCGGCATCACCTCCTGACACCCCGGTACGACGAAGGGGCCCGCCGGTGTGCGACCGGCGGGCCCCTTCGGTGTGTCCGGGGCGTCAGGGTGTCCCGGGGGTGTCAGACCGCGATGACGGTGATCAGGGCGGCGAGGCCGACCAGGGTGGGGGCGATGATCCACCAGCACCAGCGGACCACGACCGGGCCGGTCGCATCGGGGCGGGAGGCATTGCGCTCGGCCATCTCCTGGAGGACACCGGTCACCTGGTCGGACCAGGCGCGGGTGGGGTCCGAGGAGCCCTGGACCTCGGGGGTGGACGGCCGGTTGCCGAAGACCACGCCCATCCGGGAGACGTGCTGGTCCCCGCCGCGCTGGCGGGCCTGGCTGGCCCGCTTGCGCTGGCGCAGCGACACCGGCACCGCCCACACCTGGTACTTCTTGCCCTCGGCGAGCAGTTCGACCGAGTACCCGGCGCGCAGCGCGTCCACCGCGGCCCAGGGGGCGGTGATCGTCCGCCACGGGTTGCGCACCACGATCCGCCGGTCGTTGGCCAGCACGGCCGGCCGCAGGGTGTAGGCGATCACCGGGAAGGCGAACAGCGGCACCGCGGCGAGCGAGACGTACGGCGTCTTCCCGGTGCCGTTCAGCGCGGCGTCGACGATCAACCAGCCGGCGACGGCCAGCAGCAGCACTCCGGAGATCACGCCGGGAACGGAGCGGTACACGCGGTCCGCGTACCCGGGCTCCCCGTCGGGGGCGGCCGAGCCCTGGTGGGGCTTGCCGTCGGAATCGGTCATGGCCTCGATTCTGCCCCATGCCTCCCATGATGAGGTCTCGGTCCGGCCACGAAAGGTGGGCCCTCTAGCGGTCGGCTACGCGCGTAGATATGCTGGTCTGGTGACTATGTCCACTGTTGCAGCCAATGCCCCCGGCGTTGCGGGCAGCGGCCTTCAGGACGTTGCGGCGTCCGAGGCCTCGCTCCGCCGCTTCCTGCACGGCCTGCCCGGCGTCGACCAGGTCGGCCTGGAGGCGCGTGCCGCCACCCTCGGTACCCGCTCGATCAAGACCACGGCGAAGGCGTACGCCATCGACCTGGCGATCTCCATGATCGACCTGACCACGCTGGAAGGCGCGGACACGGTCGGCAAGGTGCGCGCGCTGTGCGCCAAGGGCAGGACCCCCGACCCGACCGACCCGACCACCCCCCGCGTCGCCGCCATCTGTGTCTACCCGGACATGGTCGCCACCGCGAAGGACGCGCTGCGGGGCACCGACATCCAGGTCGCCTCCGTCGCCACCGCCTTCCCGGCCGGCCGTGCCGCCCTCCCGGTGAAGCTCGCCGACACCGCCGACGCGGTCGCCGCCGGCGCCGACGAGATCGACATGGTGATCGACCGCGGCGCCTTCCTCTCCGGCCGCTACTTCGACGTCTACCAGGAGATCGTCGCCGTCAAGGAGGCGTGCAAGCGCCCGGACGGCAGCTACGCCCACCTCAAGGTGATCTTCGAGACCGGTGAGCTGCAGACGTACGACAACGTCCGCCGCGCCTCCTGGCTGGCGATGCTGGCCGGTGCCGACTTCATCAAGACCTCGACCGGCAAGGTCGCCGTCAACGCGACCCCGCCGGTCACCCTGCTGATGCTGGAGGCGGTCCGCGACTTCCGCGCGCAGACCGGCGTCCAGGTCGGCGTGAAGCCCGCCGGGGGCATCAAGACCACCAAGGACGCCATGAAGTACCTGGTGATGGTCAACGAGACCCTCGGCGACGACTGGCTGACCCCGCACTGGTTCCGCTTCGGCGCCTCCAGCCTGCTCAACGACCTGCTGATGCAGCGCCAGAAGCTCGCCACCGGACGCTACTCCGGCCCCGACTACGTGACGGTGGACTGATCACCATGGCCAAGAAGAAGAACGTCGAGGAGCTCACGGCCAAGCCGGCCGGAGGCCTCTTCGAGTACGCCCCGGCTCCCGAGTCCCCCGCCGCCGCGGGTGACATCGCCACCTCCTACGGCCACTTCATCGGCGGCGAGTTCGTCGACTCCTCCGGCAGCGAGGCCCTGAAGACGGTCAACCCGGCCACCGAGCAGGTGCTCGCCGAGTTCGCCCAGGGCACCGACGAGGACGTCGACCGCGCCGTCGCCGCCGCCCGCAAGGCCTTCGCCGACTGGTCGGCGCTGCCGGGCAGCGAGCGCGCCAAGTACCTGTTCCGGATCGCCCGGATCATCCAGGAGCGCAGCCGCGAGCTGGCCGTCCTGGAGTCGATCGACAACGGCAAGCCGATCCGCGAGACCCGTGACGTCGACCTCCCGCTGGTCGCCGCGCACTTCTTCTACTACGCGGGCTGGGCCGACAAGCTGGACTACGCCGGCTACGGTCCCGCCCCGAAGCCGCTGGGCGTGGCCGGCCAGGTCATCCCGTGGAACTTCCCGCTGCTGATGCTGGCGTGGAAGATCGCGCCCGCGCTGGCGACCGGCAACACGGTCGTCCTCAAGCCGGCCGAGACGACCCCGCTGACCGCCCTGCGCTTCGCCGACATCTGCCGCCAGGCCGGTCTGCCGAAGGGCGTCGTCAACATCGTCACCGGTGACGGCCGCACCGGCGCCGCGCTGACCGCGCACCCGGACGTCAACAAGGTCGCCTTCACCGGCTCCACCCCGGTCGGCCGGGCGATCGCCAAGCAGCTGGCCGGCACCCGCAAGAAGCTGTCGCTGGAGCTGGGCGGCAAGGCCGCCAACATCGTCTTCGACGACGCGCCGCTCGACCAGGCGGTCGAGGGCATCGTCAACGGCATCTTCTTCAACCAGGGCCACGTCTGCTGCGCGGGCTCGCGCCTGCTGGTCCAGGAGTCGATCCAGGACGAGCTGCTGGACGCCCTGAAGCGCCGGATGGCCACCCTGCGGGTCGGCGACCCGCTGGACAAGAACACCGACATCGGTGCCATCAACTCGGCCGAGCAGCTGGCCCGGATCACCGCGCTGACCGACGCCGGCGAGGCCGAGGGCGCCGAGCGCTGGTCGCCGGCCTGCGAACTCCCGGGCACCGGCTTCTGGTTCAAGCCGACCCTGTTCACCGGCGTCAGCCAGGCCCACCGGATCGCGCAGGAGGAGATCTTCGGCCCGGTCCTCTCGGTGCTGACCTTCCGCACCCCCGAGGAGGCGGTCGCGAAGGCCAACAACACCCCGTACGGCCTCTCCGCCGGCATCTGGACGGAGAAGGGCTCGCGCATCCTCTGGATGGCCAACAAGCTCAAGGCCGGTGTGGTCTGGGCCAACACCTTCAACAAGTTCGACCCGACCTCGCCGTTCGGCGGCTACAAGGAGTCGGGCTACGGCCGCGAGGGTGGCCGCCACGGTCTGGAGGCCTACCTCGATGTCTGATGTCGTTGCGCGTCTTGACGTCCTCAAGACCTACAAGCTGTACGTCGGCGGGAAGTTCCCGCGCTCCGAGAGCGGGCGGGTGTACGAGGTGACGAGGGCTGCATCAGCCGCTGACGCGGCGGGGAAGCGCGAGTGGCTCGCCAACGCCCCGCTGGGCACCCGCAAGGACACCCGCGACGCCGTCGTGGCCGCCCGCGCGGCGGTCAAGGGCTGGGCCGGCACCACCGCGTACAACCGCGGCCAGGTGCTGTACCGGGTGGCCGAGATGCTCCAGGGCCGGCGCGAGCAGTTCGCCGCCGAGGTGGCCCTCTCCGAGGGCATCGGCCCGAAGAAGGCCGCCGCCCTGGTGGACGCCGCGATCGACCGCTGGGTCTGGTACGCGGGCTGGACGGACAAGGTCGCCCAGATCGCGGGCGGCGCCAACCCGGTCGCCGGGCCGTTCTTCAACCTGTCCACCCCGGAGCCGACCGGCGTGGTCGGGATCGTGGCCCCGCAGGCCGGGTACGGGCACTCGCTGCTCGGCCTGGTCTCGGTGATCGCCCCGGCGATCGCCACCGGCAACACGGTGGTCGTCGCGGCCGCCGCGGACGCTCCGCTGCCCGCCCTGTCGCTGGGCGAGGTGCTCGCCACCTCGGACGTCCCGGGCGGTGTGGTCAACATCCTCTCCGGCAAGACCGCCGACATCGCGCCGACCCTGGCCTCGCACCAGGACGTCAACGCGCTGGACCTCACCGGGGCGATCGCGGCCGACGGTCCCGGCGCGGCGCCGGCCCTGGAGGCGGCCGCCGCGGATACCCTGAAGCGGGTGGTCCGTCCGGAGCTGGACCCGTTCGCCCAGGACTGGACCAATGCGCCCGGTACGGACCGGCTACTCTCCTTCCTGGAGACGAAGACGGTCTGGCACCCGATGGGGATCTGACCGTCCCCGTCCGCTGAGTTCACAACTCCACAGACTGGCCGTCCCCAGTGCCCTCTCCCCCCCAGGGCCCGGACGGTCATTGGACGGACCCGCGCCTCTCCCCCCCTGGCGCGGGTCCGTCGACTTTTGTCGCCGCCCGGTTCCGCCTTTCGGCGCTCCCGGCCCGGATCCGGCCCGGGAAGAATCGGCCGTGACCGGGAACGATCAGGGGAGGACGCTGTGGGCGAGCTCGTGGGCGAGCTGATGGCACTGTTCGCGGACGGGTTCCTGCGCAGACTGCACGTGGCCCGCACCCGCCGCCGGCTGGCCGCCGGGCGGCCCGTCCGGGTGCCCTGCTCGGCCCGCTCCGACCGGCCCGGCTGGCAGCGCGCGTACGTCAACGGCCGGCTGCGCATCACCCCGGGAGCCGCCCGCGTCGGCTTCGGCTCACGTGTCCTCGGCCACACCGAACTGGCCGCCGGCGGCACCTTCCACGAGCCCGAGCCCGACACCTGGCACAGCCAGGACTGGGCCGCCACCGCCTACCAGCCGCCCGGCGGCGGCCACCCGGTCCGCCTCCAGGTCGACAGCCGGTACCTGCCGCTGGTTCAGGCCGCCCTCACCGACCCCCGGGCCGTGGCGAAAGCCTGATCCGGACGGTTTCGGCATCGGGCCCGGATGCGTCAGACTGGTGTCCCGTGAGTGACGACCCGCTGAACCCCGCGCCGACGACCCACGCCCGGGTGATCCTGCTGTCCGGCCCCTCCGGATCCGGAAAGTCCTCGCTCGCCGAGCGCAGCGGCCTGCCGGTGCTCCAGCTGGACGACTTCTACAAGGACGGGGACGACCCGACCCTCCCGCGACTGCCCGACGGCGCGGTCGACTGGGACTCCCCGCTCGCCTGGCACCGCGACCAGGCCGTCGCCGCCATCCGCGGCCTGTACCGGACCGGCCGCACCGAGGTCCCGGTGTACTCGATCCCGGACAACGGCCGCGTCGCCACCCGCACGCTGGACCTGGCCGGCGCGCCCGCGTTCATCGCCGAGGGCATCTTCGCCGCCGAGATCACCGCCGAGTGCGCCGCCGAGGGGCTGCTGGGCGACGCCCTGTGCCTGCGCAACGGCGCGCTCACCACGGCCTGGCGCCGACTGCGCCGGGACGTCCGTGAGGGCCGCAAGTCGCTGCCGGTGCTGCTGCGCCGGGGCTGGCGGCTGATGCGCGCCGAGCGCTCCATCGTCGAACGCCAGGTCGCCCTCGGCTCCCACCCGTGCGCCGGGGCGGAGGCCGCCCGCCGGATCACCGCGGCGGCCGCACGGCAGCCGGCGGCCGTCGGAGCCTAGGGCCTGTCCGACGGCCGGATCGGCGCAGCGGAACGGGCCCGGTGCGTCTCCCCCGCACCGGGCCCGTTCGCCTCGGGCTGCGGTCTCCCCCCGGCCACCGCTCCCCCGAGTCGGTCGCCGTGTTCCCGCGGCCCTCTTCACCCGTCCCCCGACGGGAGTCCTGTTCCTGCGCGTTACGCGACCAGCTCGCCGAACGCCCGGACGGTGTCGCCCGACTTGTTCAGGTGCTCGTCGTCGCGCAGCCGGCGCAGTGCGCGCCAGATGCTGCTCTTGACCGTACCGACGCTGATGTTCAGCACGTCGGCGATCTCCGGGTCGGTCTTGCCCTCGTAGTACCGCAGCACCAGCATGGTCCGCTGGTTCTCCGGCAGCTTCGCCAGCGCCTGCCAGAGCACGGCGCGCAGCTCGGTGCCGCCCATCGCGTCGGTGTCGCCGGCCGTCTCCGGCAGCTCCTCGGTCGGGTACTCGTTGACCTTGCGGCGCCGCCAGGCGGAGATGTGCAGGTTGGTCATGGTGCGGCGGAGGTAACCCCCGACCGCCGCCTTGTCCGTGATCCGGCCCCAGGCCCGGTAGGTGCTGAAGAGCGCGCTCTGCAGCAGGTCCTCGGCCTCGTAGCGGTCACCGGTGAGGTGGTACGCCGTGGCGTACAGGGAGGCGCGGCGCTCGCGCACGTACGCGGTGAACTCCGTGATGTGGTCCTCCGCGACGGCCGGGTGCTCCCCCTGCGCGCCTCCCTGTCCCGCCTCGTTGGTGCGGGCCGCCGCGGGGTTCAACCGCAGCAGCGTCGCACCGGCGGCCGAACGGCCGGCCGACTCCCCCGAGTCGACCGTCCGCAGACCGCTTCCCCCGATCCCCCGGTTCCCCCCCAGGGCGTCCTTGCCCTCGACGCGGACGGGGAGGATCCCCCGCAGCGTGAGGGTGTTGGCGGAGTCGGCCGCACTCCCCATCCGGCCGATCCCGTGCAGCTCCCCCGTCCTGCCGCCGCCGCTCACCCGGCGGGCGACAGGGTTTCCACCGGTGCTGTGCGCGCACCCCCGTACGGTCACGGCACCGGAGTTCTCGTCGGTCCTGACCTCGTACCGGGTCCGGTGGGTCACCGACGAACGCGCGGTGCCGACAGCCGGGTTGGTCCGGGTCTGAAGCATGGCGTTCATCGTGCGCCCCCTTGGTTCGGTACGAGCGGTTCCTGTTGCCGCCTTCCAGCCGGCCGGTTGGCCCGCTGTCCTGCGGCGACATGGAAAATCCTGCCCGCCGGTTGTGATGGCGCTGTCCGCCGACTGTCACAGGGGTGTCACAGGGGCGGGCCTTTCGTCCCGGTCCGCCTCCCTCCCTAGCGGACGCCGGTGGCGCTCCTTCCGGTTCCCGTAACGCCGGTGATCGGTCCGGGGGGTGATTCGGCGCGGCCGGTGGGCCAAAATGGGGCCGTGCCTTTCCTCCTACTGATCGAGGACGACGACGCCATCCGGACCGGCCTCGAACTCGCCCTCACCCGCCAGGGCCACCGTGTGGCCACCGCCGCCTCCGGCGAGGACGGTCTGAGGCTCTTCAAGGAGCAGCGGCCCGACCTGATCGTGCTGGACGTCATGCTGCCCGGAATCGACGGCTTCGAGGTCTGCCGCCGGATCCGCCGCACCGACCAGCTGCCGATCATCCTGCTGACCGCACGCTCGGACGACATCGACGTGGTGGTCGGCCTGGAGTCCGGCGCGGACGACTACGTGGTGAAGCCGGTGCAGCCGCGGGTCCTGGACGCCCGCATCCGGGCCGTGCTGCGCCGCGGTGAGCGGGAGAGCTCCGACTCCTCCGCGTACGGCACCGTGGTGATCGACCGGGCCGCGATGACCGTCACCAAGGACGGCCAGGACCTCCAACTCACCCCGACCGAGCTGCGGCTGCTGCTGGAGCTCAGCCGCCGGCCCGGACAGGCGCTCTCCCGCCAGCAGTTGCTGCGCCTGGTCTGGGAGCACGACTACCTGGGCGACTCGCGCCTGGTGGACGCCTGCGTGCAACGGCTGCGGGCGAAGGTCGAGGACGTGCCGTCCGCGCCGACGCTGATCCGGACCGTGCGCGGGGTCGGCTACCGGCTGGACCCGCCGGCCTGACCGCACTCCCGATCCCTTCAGAATCCGCTGAACTCCCGTACGACGACAGGCTCCTGTGACTGACCATCAGACGACGACCCGACGGTTCGCCGCGGGCCCGTGGCGAAAGCTGCGCTCGCTGCGGGTGCGGCTGATCGCGGTGTTCGCGGCGGTCGCGCTGCTCGCCGCCGTCTCGGCCTCCGGCATCGCGTACTGGCTGAACCGCGACGCGGTGCTCAAGCGCGCCCAGGACACCGCGCTGAACGACTTCCGGGTCTCGCTCAGCCGCAACGTCTCCGAGCTTCCGGTGAACGCCGACTGCCTGCAACTGAAGACGCTCGCGTCCAACGTGGCCAGCTCCGGACTGAGTTACGACGTGGTGGTGGTCGACCCGGCGCACCCGGAGTGCCCGGCCTCCTCCGACCCCGGGCGCTTCACGGTGGCCGACGTCCCGACGGCGCTGCAGTCCACCGTGGCCAAGCAGCGCGAGGTCACCGAGAGCAACCCGTACGCGTACCACCTGTACTGGCTGCGGCAGAACATGGATGGCCGGCCGTTCGTGATCGGTGGCACCAAGGTGGTGCCGACCGGCCCGACGGCGTACATGTTCAAGTCGCTGGAGAACGAGCGGGCCGACCTCAACACGCTGGGCTGGTCGCTGGCCATCGCCACCCTGCTCGCGCTGATCGGCTCGGCGCTGCTGGCCCAGGCCGCCTCGGCGACCGTGCTGCGGCCGGTCAAGCGGCTCGGCGACGCCGCCCGCCGGCTCGGCGAGGGCCACCTGGACACCCGGCTCGAAGTCGACGGTTCGGACGAACTCGCCGACCTGGCACGGACGTTCAACCGGGCCGCGGAGCAGCTGCACGAGCAGGTCGAGGAGTTGAGCGCGCGCGAGGCGCAGAGCCGGCGGTTCGTCGCCGACATGTCGCACGAACTGCGCACGCCGCTGACCGCGATGACCGCCGTCACCGACATCCTGGAGGACGAGGCCGAGTCGCTGGACCCGATGATCGAGCCGGCCGTCCGGCTCGTGGTCAGCGAGACGCGCCGGCTCTCCGACCTCGTGGAGAACCTGATGGAGGTGACCCGCTTCGACGCCGGCACCGCCAAGCTGGTCGCCGACGAGGTGGACGTCGCGGACCTGATCATGTCCTGCATCGACGGCCGGGCCTGGTACGACGCGGTCGAACTGGACGCGCCGCGCGGCATCCTGGCCGTGGTCGACCCGCGCCGCCTCGACGTGGTCTTCGCCAACCTGATCGGCAACGCGCTCAAGCACGGCGGCTCGCCCGTGCGGGTCAAGGTCCGGGAGTCCGACGGCTCGGTGGTGGTCGAGGTGTCGGACAGCGGCCCGGGCATCCCGGAGGACGTGCTGCCGCACGTGTTCGACCGGTTCTACAAGGCGGACCGGGGGCGGGCCCGCTCGGAGGGCAGTGGTCTGGGGCTGTCGATCGCGATGGCCAACGCGCAGATCCACGGGGGGACGATCACGGCGGCGAACGGGGAGGTCGGGGCGGTGTTCACACTGACGCTGCCGCTGACCCCGCCGCCTCCGCCGTCCACGGGCGGGACCGGCGACGGTCCCGTCGGCGACGCCGTCGAGGACAAGGACGTCAAGTGACCGCCCCCACCCGCACCACCCGTACGACCGCGCGCCGCGCCGCCGGCGCGCTGCTCCTGCTCGCACTGGCCACCGGCTGCGGCATCCGGCCGACCGCCGTCCCGGTGGACGCGGGCGCGCCGGCCAGCCGGACGGCCTGCCCCACCGCCCCGCACATACCGACCGCCCTGGCCACCCCGCCCGCCCCGGCCACGAGCGCGCCCACCGCCCGGACCAGCAAGGCGAGCGCGGCCCCGAGCCCCTCCCCCACCCCCGCGGCGCCCGGCACGCCGGCCACCGCCCCGCCGCCGGACAACGTGTTCAGCGCGGTCCCGACGACGTCCCCCAACGCCTGCCGCTGAGCGGCCGAGTAAGGGGTCAGGGGCGTGCGCGGGAATGTTCACGCCCGACGTGGAACCGTCGTGCCACCGGCTCACGTCCTTCCTCCCGTGCAGCGAGATGGCACCAGGACACTCGACGAGCGTTCCGGCGTGCGGACCGAGACCCGGCCGGCGGCGGCCGTCCACCGTCCCCTCCGGCTGGCCGGGCTGATGGGCCTGGCCTTCCACCTGACCCTGGTGCTCTGGCTGGTGCTGAGACCCCTGCCGGTGGCCTGGGTGGACGACGCCAACCTGACGCCGCTGGCCTCGCTCCGCTCCTCCACCGCCTGGCAGGTGGTCGGCGAGCTGCTGCTGCTGGCCCCGCTCGGCGTCCTGCTGCCGCTGGCGGGCGGCCGGCCACGGGGGCCCTTCCTGCCGTCCTTCCTGCGCACCACCGGGGCCTCCGCGCTGCTGGCGACCGGCCTGGAGTTCCTGTCCTCCTGGACGCCCGGGCACGTGCTCAACGTCGACCACATACTGTTCGCCGTGATCGGTGTCGGCGTCACCCACCTGGCCCTGGTGCCCGGGCTGCGGCGGCTGCTGCGGGAGCCGCGTCCGCGGCTGCGGGCGCCGCAGGTGGTCTCCCTGGGCGGCCCGGCGTCGGCCGGCGTCGCACCGATCGCGCCCGTGGCCCCGGTCGGCCAGGTGGCACCGGTCGGCCCCGTCGCCTACGCCGAACCGACCCCGCCCGTCCGGTAGCCGCCGGCCCACCGGCCCATTAGGCCGCCACCGCACGGACCCGGCCGCCGACCTCGATCAGCCCGCCCGGGCGCGGCCCGGTCAGCAGCTGCGACCCCCGCCCCTGGGTGATGGTCAGCGCCCGGCCGAGCCGCGCGGTCAGCAGCAGGGCGGCCGCACCGGTCGCCTCGTCCTCGTCGATCCCGTCGCCCCGCCCGGGGAAGGCCCGCGCACGCACGGTGCCGGCCGGCTCGTCCTGCCAGGCCCAGGCGTAGATCCACTCCCCCGGCGGCGGCACCTCCAGGGCGTCCACCTCGGCCGCCGAACCGTACTGCCGCAGCGTACGGTCCGGGGCCCACTCGGCCCGCGCCTCGATCCGGGTCAGCCCGGCCTCCCGTCGGACGCCCACCACCCCGGCGGGGGTGACCAGTTGGTCCACGCCGAGCAGCCAGCCGGCGCCCACGCAGGGGTGGCCGGCGAACGGCAGCCGCAGCGTCGGGGTGTAGATGTCGATCACCCCGCGCGCCGGGTCGTCGACGAACACCGTCTCGCTGAAGCCGAGTTGCCGGGCGAGGGCCTGCCGGTCGGCCCGGTCCGGCAGGGCGGCGCCGTCCCGGACCACGCCGAGTTCGTTCCCGTGGTCGCCGTCGGGCCCGCAAAAGACCCGCAGCACCTCATAGTCCGTCATTTCCCACCTCGTCAACGGCCGTCCCGCCGGAGCGAAACGACTCCGTGATGAAACCGCGGCGACGAATGTCGGCCGCCTCCAGTACTGTGCGCTCTCGTCCCCGGCGGTCTCCGCCATTTCTTGCCTCCCCCAGGAATCCTCCTTGAGCAGCAATATCGACTTCAGCCTCGACCCGCTCTTCGCCTGGTACGTCGTGGCGTTGGGAGCCAGCGGTGTCCTCATGCTGGTGCTCGGCGCCTTCAGCTTCGGCGGCGGCATCAAGGCCGGCGCGCGCGTCCTGATCGTCCTCGCCGGCCTCGGGTTCCTGGGCTACGCGTACTACATGGCGTTCATGTTCCAGGGCCGCGAGTACGTCCTGTTCTACAAGGTCTTCATCCTGCCGGTGGCGATCATCTTCTACGGGGTGAAGACGATCGTCGAGCGCGGCAATGCCAAGGCCGCCGCCCAGCGGGCCACCCCGCAGCCGGCCGGGTACCACCCCAACGCGGCGCCGTACAACCCGAACGCCCCGCAGCCCGGCGCCGCGGTCCCGCCGCAGGCCGTGCCCTACCAGCCGGCCGCGCAGGCCACGCCGCCCGTCCCGCCGGGCCAGCCGGTGGCGAACAACCCCTACGCGCAGCCCGCGGCGCCGGCCCAGCCCGGCCAGCAGCCGCCGCAGTAACCGGCCGGCCGATCCGGCGCCTCCGACCGACCGTCGGAGGCTCTCAGCCACCGCACCGGACGGAAGGCCCGTCCGTCACCGCCGGGCAGCGGGTGACGGACGGGCCTTCCGCTGTCCGGGTCACTTCCCGGCGCCCCGCGCGCCCTTGCGCCGGTGGCGCGCCACCACCAGGGTGCCCAGGCCGAGGGCGATCGCGGTCGCACCGGTGATCGCCATCGGGGCGCTGGACGAGCCGCCGCCGGTGGAGGCCAGCTCGGGGCCGGCCGCCGGGGCCTGGGCCGCCGCCACCGGGGCCACCGCGACCGGGGCCACCGGCACCGCACTCGGCGAGGCACTCACGGTCGGGCTCGGTGCCTCGGCGACGGGCTGCGCCACCGGCACCACCGGGACGAACGGAACCACCGGCGCGAAGGTCGGGAGGGCGGGCGGCACGGCCGTGGTCGGCGCCGCGCCGGTGGCCGGGGAGGTGGCGGTCGGCGTCCCGGTCGCACCGGCCGGGGCCTCGATGGTGAAGTCGGCCTTCGGGCTGCTGGTCCCGTTCTGGGTCTCGCCCGCCCCGGGCAGGCTGCCGCCGTTGAACGTCAGCGACCGGGCACCGGGCTGGGCGTCCTTGGTGAAGGCCAGCCGGACGTTGACCGTCCGGGTCCCGCCCTTGGGCAGGGCGACGGCGTCGGCCTCCTTGTCGCCGGTGCGCAGCCACACCGGGAACTGGGTGCCGGGGATCTCCCACTCCTCGGGCGTGCCGGCCAGCCACTCGCCGTTCGGGGCCTGGAACTCCAGCTTGACCGCGGGGGCGCGGAGCACGTTCGGCCCCTCGAACACGATCCAGGGGAGGACCCGCAGGTCCTTGCCGGTGTGGTTGGTGAGGACCAGCCGGAAGGCCTTCGCCTCGCCGCCGGCGGTGAAGGAGGCCGGCAGGCCCTCGACCGTCAGGTCCGGCAGCCCGGCCGGGGTCGGGGTGCTGGTCGGACGGGGGTCGACGACGGTGAAGTTCGGGGTGCCGCCGCTGCCGGTGGCGGTGCGCTCCCCCGCGGGCAGGGTGGGGTCGGAGGACACGATGAGGAGGCCGCCCGCGGCCCGGCCGGGGTGGGCGTCCGCGGCGAAGGTCAGGCGCAGGTGGTAGTCGACCGAGCCGTGGGCGGCCAGTTGCAGCCGGGTGTCGAAGGTGTCGAGCTGCCAGCCGGCGCCGGCGGTCCAACCCGCCTGGACCTTGGCGTCCTGCCACTGCGCGCTGCCGGGCCGCTGGAACTCCAGCCTGAGCTGGGACTGCTGGAGACCGCCGTCGACTGCGGCGAGGCTGAACGCGCTCTCGACGTCGATCTGGTGGTCGGCGGTGTTCCGCAGGGTCGCGGTGAACTCCACCGCGCTGCCGGCCTTCACGGTCTCGGGGAAGCCGTCGACGGTGACCCACACCGGCGAGGCCTTGCCGTGCGGACCCGGGTCCTCGGCGATCACCGCCGGGGCCGCGGAGGCGGCCGGGGCCGAGGCCAGGGCCAGCCCGGAGACCAGGGTGGCGGCGGTGGCGACCGCCAGGAATCCGCGGTGCTGATGGCGCAATGGAACCTCACGGGGGAGTTCGGGGCCGGACGCGCCCGAAGGGGGAAGTGCGACGTGCGAAGTCGCAGACGTGAGGGGCCGTATGAGGCCGTGAAGGCGCCGCCGGTCCTGCCCCCCAACCACCAGCGACGGCGGCATCATATCGCCACGCTCACCCGCCCCCGCCAGCGGGTTTCCGCCGGCCGGCGGCCCCCGGGACACCGACCCGCAGCCGGTGTCCCCGGGCCGTCCGGTCAGGGCGCCGGCCGGTGCAGGTGCGCAGGAGGAGCGTGGTCCGGCGGGTGTTGTCGGCACCGGCGAGCCGGGCCGTCCGGCGCTCCGGCCCGGGCCGCCGACCAGCGACGGGCTCTGCCGAGCCGCCGCCCTCGGGGTGACCCTGAGACGGACCCCGAGACCCGGCTACGCCTCGCCGGTGAGCCGGCCGGCCGCCGAATCGGCTGGCAGGCGGACGCCTTCGCCCGGACGGCGGCGGAGTATGGAAGTACGCCCGCCGGACCGGCCGGACCGGGTGCCACACCACGGAGAACACCATGAGCGCCCGTCTCGCCCGTCCCCGCCACAACCGTCTCATCGCCGGCGTCTGCGCCGGGATCGCCGAGCGCTTCGGCCTGACCCCGTGGACCGTCCGACTGATCTTCCTGGCCTCCTGCCTGCTGCCCGGCCCGCAGTTCCTGATCTACCTGGCCCTCTGGGTGCTGCTGCCCCAGGAGCCGTGAACCAGGGGCCCTGGCCCGGTGGCCGGGCCCTGCGCAGACGACGACGGGCCGCCCGCTCCCGGGATCACCGGGGCGGGCGGCCCGTCGTCGTGCCGGCGGCCGGACGCGTTCCGCGTCAGCCGGTCAGGCCCGGCAGCGGCAGGGTGTTGGTCAGCCCGCCGATGGGCGTCTTGTCGACGCCGGGGATGTTCGGGACGGCGGCACGGTTGGTGACACCGGCGATCGGAGCCTCGGCGGGAGCCGCGGCCGGGGCGGCCTGGCCCGCGGTCGGGGCGAGGGTGCCGAGGGTGCCCGCGACCTTCTCGCCGCCGGGCAGCTTGGTGGCGGCGTCGGTGACCGTGTTGGTCACCGCGGGGTTGGTCAGCGCGGTGGTGGGCAGCCCGACGCCACCGGGCGCGGGGGCGGCGGACGCGCTACCGGCGCCGACCGCCGCGATGGCGACGCCGAGCGCAGCGGTGCCGGCGGCCTTGAGAGCCTGCTTCATGGTTCGTCCCCTTGGTCCTCATCGGTGGCCGACCTCACGCGGCGGCACGGACGGGTGACCGCGGCCACGAACTGTCAGCAGTGACTGGCACACCGTAGTGATCGGATCGCACCGGGACCAAAGGGCGTTCACTCACCCGAGTGAGTAGTCGGATGAACGCCAACTTCCTTGCGAAAGCAGGTCGTTCACCCGACCACACGTACGGGCCGACCGGGCCCGTACGCCGGGACTCAGTTGCCGCCGGTGCCCGCGCT
Organism: Kitasatospora sp. NPDC097643; assembly: GCF_040302625.1. NCBI lineage: Bacteria > Bacillati > Actinomycetota > Actinomycetes > Kitasatosporales > Streptomycetaceae > Kitasatospora > Kitasatospora sp. NPDC097643. Next base: position 57,628 of record NZ_JBEOSA010000030.1, read on the forward strand.
GAACAGCCACTCGGCCTTGAGCTCGGCGTACCCCGGCTTGATCACGTCGTTGATCATCGCCAGCCGCTCGTCGAAGGGCAGGAACGCCGACTTCATCGCGTTCACCGTGAACCACTCCATGTCCCCCAGCGTGTAGCCGAAGGCCTCCACCAGGTGCTCGAACTCCCGGCTCATGCTGGTGCCGCTCATCAGCCGGTTGTCGGTGTTCACGGTGACCCGGAACTTCAGCCGGCTGAGCAGCCCGATCGGGTGCTCGGCGTACGAAGTGGCCGCCGCGGTCTGGAGGTTGGAGGTCGGGCACATCTCCAGCGGGATGCGCTTGTCGCGCACGTAGGCGGCCAGCCGGCCGAGCTCGACGGAGCCGTCCTCGTTCAGCGTGATGTCGTCGACGATCCGCACGCCGTGGCCGAGCCGGTCGGCGCCGCAGCACTGCAGGGCCTCCCAGATCGACGGCAGGCCGAAGGCCTCGCCCGCGTGGATGGTGAAGTGGTTGTTCTCGCCCTTGAGGTAGTCGAAGGCGGCCTGGTGGCGGGTGGGAGGGTACCCGGCCTCGGCACCGGCGATGTCGAAGCCGACGACGCCCGAGTCGCGGTGGCGGTTGGCCAGCTCGGCGATCTCCTGGGAGCGGGCGGCGTGCCGCATCGCGGTGATCAGGGTGCCGATGCGGATCCGGTGACCGGCGGCACGGGCGTTGGCCTCGCCGAGGCGGAAGCCGTCCTGGACGGCCTCGACGACCTCGTCCAGGGTCAGGCCGCCCTCCAGGTGCTGCTCGGGGGCGTAGCGGACCTCGGCGTACACGACACCGTCGGCGGCCAGGTCCTCGGCGCAGTCCGCGGCGACCTTGATCAGGGCCTCGCGGGTCTGCATGACGGCGCAGGTGTGCGCGAAGGTCTCCAGGTAGCGGACCAGCGAGCCGGAGTCGGCGGCCTCGCGGAACCACTCGCCGAGCTCCTTGGCGTCGGTGGTGGGAAGACCCTCGTAGCCGACGGCGGCGGCCAGCTCGACGACGGTCTCCGGGCGCAGCCCGCCGTCGAGGTGGTCGTGCAGGAGCACCTTCGGCGCGCGGCGGATCTGGTCGGGGGTGGGGATGCGCGGGCCGGTGCCCGCGGTGGTGACAGGGATCTGCTTCTCCATTGCGGAAATATAGCCCCTACGCGCGTAGACCCACCACCGGGCACAGGGCCGAATGGTCCAAACTCCGCCCCGGATTCCACCGCCCGGGCCAGAGGATCCACCAAATGCGAAGGCGCTCAGTCGTGCTGGAGCAGCCGCCCCCGCCGGGAGAGCACGAAGTCCCGGAACGCCGTCACCGGCGGGGTCAGCGGCCGCCCGGCCGCCCAGGCCAGCCCGATCGCCCGCCGGGTCCGCGGTGCCGTCACCTCCAGCTCCACCACCCCCGGCCGCGGCACCAGCGCCGGCGGCAGCAGCGCCACCCCCAGTCCCGCCGCGACCAGCCCGCGCAGCGTCTCGGCCTCCTCGCCCTCGAAGGCCAGCCGGGGGACGAACCCGGCCTCCGCGCAGAACCCCTCGGTGATCGCCCGCAGCCCGTACCCCCGCTCCAGCCCGACGAAGGTCTCCTCCGCCACCTCGCCCAGCCGGATCCGCCGCCGCCCCGCCAGCCGGTGGTCCGCCGGGACGACCAGGTGCAGCCGCTGCTCGTCCAGCGGGCGGGCGACGAAGGCCGGATCGTCCGGCAGCGGCGACACCAGGCACAGGTCCAGCTCGGCCGCCCGCAGCCGCTCCAGCATCGCGGCGCCGTAGTCCTGCACCAGCTGGAACCGCACCTGCGGGTGGGCCGCCCGGAACCCGCGCAGCAGCGCCGGCACCGCGTCCGTCCCCATCGTGTGCAGGAAGCCGAACGCCACCCGGCCGGTCGCCGGATCGGCCTCCGCCCGGGCCGCCTCCGCCCCGCGCTCCACCTCCGCCAGCGCCCGCTCCACCGAGGCCAGCAGCAGCCGGCCGGCCCTGGTCAGCCGGACCGTCCGCCCCTGACGGGCCAGCAGGTCCACCCCGAGCTCCTCCTCCAGCCGGGCCACCGCGCGGGACAGCGTCGGCTGCGGCACCCCGAGCAGCGCGGCCGCCTGTGTCACGTGCTCCAGCCGGGCCACCGCGGCGAACTGGGCCAGCCGGGGCGCCAGTCGGACGGCCGGCAGCTCCGGCCCCAGCTCCGCCCGTGACCTCGACTCCGGCCCGTCAGCAGCTTCGGCCCCGATCATCCCGCCACCACCTCGCCTCATACGTCAGTGCATCAATCCTCCCCTGTTCATGCATTGGACGCATCAGCGACACCAGGCCTACCGTCGTCGACATGCAGCCCGCCGATACCAGGGCATCCGTGCCCACCCCGGATGCCCCCGCCCCCACCCCCACCCTCAGCGGCGACGACCGCCACCGCCCCGGCCAGCGCGCCTTCCGCCGCGCCAACCTCGCCCTGTTCGCCGCCGGTGTCGCCACCTTCGTCTTGCTCTACTCCACCCAGGGCCTGCTGCCGGTCCTCTCCACCGACCTCGACCTCACCCCCGGCCAGGCCAGCTGGACCGCCTCCGCCGCCACCCTCGGCCTCGCCCTCGCGCTGCTCCCGGCCAGCGCCCTGTCCGACCGCTACGGCCGCACCGCCGTGATGACGGCCTCCGTCCTGGCCGCCGCCGGCCTCGCGCTCGCCCTGCCGTTCGCGCCCGACCTCACCACCCTGGTCGTGCTGCGCGTCCTCCAGGGCGCCGCCCTCGCCGGCCTGCCCGCCACCGCGATGGCCTACCTCGCCGAGGAGGTCCACCCGAGCGCACTGGCCTCCGCGATGGGCCTGTACGTCGCGGGCAACAGCATCGGCGGCATGGGTGGCCGACTGGTCTCCGGCTGGACCGCCGCCGCCCTCGGCTGGCGCTGGGGCCTCGCCGCCTCCGCCGCCCTCGCCCTGCTGGCCGCGCTCGCCTTCCGGCTGCTGATCCCGGCCGCCCGGCACTTCACCCCGGCCCCGGTGGACGCCCGCGCCCTCGCCCGCACCGTCGGCCGGCACCTGCACAACCCGCTGCTGGTCCGGCTGTACGCGCTCGGGCTGCTGTTCATGGCCGTGTTCGGCGCGGTCTACAACACCGTCGGCTACCGGCTGACCGCCGCGCCCTTCCACCTGCCGCAGTCGGTCGCCGCCTCGATCTTCGTGGTCTACCTGGTCGGCACCGGCACCTCCGCCGCGGCCGGCCGGCTCTCCGCCCGCCTCGGCCGGCGCGGCGCGCTCTACGTCGCCATCGGCGTCACGGCCGCCGGGCTACTGCTCTCCCTCGCCGAGTCCCTGCTCTGCGCCCTGCTCGGCCTGGTCCTGATCACCGCCGGCTTCTTCGCGGGCCACGCCACCGCGTCCTCCGCCGTCGGCCGCACCGCCACCGAGGGCCGCGCCCAGGCCTCCGCCCTCTACCTGATCGCCTACTACCTCGGCAACAGCCTCGGCGGCACCCTCGGCGCCGACGCCTACCACTCCACCGGCTGGCCCGGCGCCGCCACCCTCGCCCTCACCGCCCTCACCCTCGCCGCCGCCGTCACCCTCTACGCCACCCACCAGGCGCACACCACGGCCCGGCAATCGATCGCCAACACCTGACGGATGCCGCCGATACACTCCGGAATATGAGCATCGATCCTGCTGTGTACGCCCGGCTGCGCGAGATCGCGGATCAGCTGCCGCAGGTACCGGGGATAGGGAAGATCGAGATCGCCGATGGCGAGATCGTCATGACGATGTCGCCGGTGAAGCGCCACGAGCTTGCCGTCATCCGCCTTGCACGGCAGCTCAATGCCCAGCTACCGCAGACCCATCCCGGCTACATCGCCCACGGCGGCGCGGACTTGGAGGACGTAGGCCTCGGCCGGCTGCGGAATCCCGACCTGATGGTGTTCCCCGAAGCGGCTCTGGACGATGACGAACCGGCCTTCCTCCCCCACGAGATCCTGCTCGTCGTGGAGATCGTCTCCAAGTCCAACCCCGAGAACGACTACCACGGCAAGGTTCGCGACTACGCGGCCATGGGCATCCCGCTGTACCTGCTCGTGGACCCCCGCAAGGGCACCGGCATCATCCACGACGAACCCGGCTACACCCGCCGCAAGGAGTTCGTGTTCGGCGACACGATCACCGTCGGCCCGTGGGCCCTCGACACCAGCGTCCTGCGGACGTACGCCTGAGCGCACGCCCGCAGGACACCGCACGGATCACGCGATGCGGTCCAGCACGATCGGGTTCGGGGTGAACGCCGTACCCGCCGGGGCGACCTCGATGCCGCCCTCCAGGGCCGCGATGGCGTAGTCGTAGCGCTCCGGGGTGTCGGTGTGCAGGGTCAGCAGGGGCTGGCCGGCCACGACGGTGTCGCCGGGCTTGGCGTGCATCTCGACGCCCGCGCCGGCCTGGACCGGGTCCTCCTTGCGGGCGCGGCCGGCGCCGAGGCGCCAGGCGCAGACGCCCACCGCGTACGCGTCGAGCCTGGTCAGCACGCCCGACGCCGGGGCGGGGATGACGTGCTGCTCGCGGGCGACCGGGAGCGGGGCGTCGACGTCGCCGCCCTGGGCGGCGATCATCCGGCGCCAGTGGTCCATCGCGGAGCCGTCGCGCAGCGCGTCGGCCGGGTCCTTGCCGTGGACGCCCGCCGCGGCGAGCATCTCGCGGGCCAGCGCGAGGGTGAGCTCGACGACGTCGGCGGGGCCGCCGCCGGCCAGCACCTCGACCGACTCGCGGACCTCCAGCGCGTTGCCCGCGGTGAGGCCGAGCGGGGTGGACATGTCGGTGAGCAGGGCGACGGTGTTGACCCCGGCCGTGGTGCCCAGGCCGACCATGGTGCGGGCGAGCTCGCGGGCGTCGTCGAGGTTCTTCATGAACGCGCCGGAGCCGACCTTGACGTCCAGGACGAGCGAGCCGGTGCCCTCGGCGATCTTCTTGGACATGATCGAGGAGGCGATCAGCGGGATCGCCTCGACGGTGCCGGTGACGTCGCGCAGCGCGTACAGCTTCTTGTCGGCGGGCGCCAGGCCGTCGCCGGCGGCGCAGATCACCGCGCCGGTGTCGCGCAGCACCTGGAGCATCTCCTCGTTGGAGAGCAGGGCCCGCCAGCCGGGGATGGACTCCAGCTTGTCGAGGGTGCCACCGGTGTGGCCGAGGCCGCGGCCGGACAGCTGCGGGACGGCGGAACCGCACGCGGCGACGAGCGGGGCCAGCGGCAGGGTGATCTTGTCGCCGACGCCGCCGGTGGAGTGCTTGTCGCTGGTGGGCTGGGCGAGCGAGGAGAAGTCCATCCGGACGCCGGAGCGGATCATCGCGTCGGTCCAGCGGCTGATCTCCCGCAGGTTCATGCCGTTCAGCAGGATCGCCATGGCCAGGGCGGACATCTGCTCGTCGGCGACCTCGCCGCGGGTGTAGGCGTCGATGACCCAGTCGATCTGAGCGTCGCTCAGCTCTCCGCGGTCGCGCTTGGTCCTGATGACGGAGATGGCGTCCATGCGTGCTCCCAGAGGTTCAAAAAGCGAAGAGTGTCGCGAGATGACCGGGTTCCGGCCTACTCGCGACACTCTACGCGCGTAACAAATACAGATGCTAGAGCCGCTCCGGCTTACAGCCGCTCCGGCCCGAACGCGTCCGGCAGGACCTCGCTCATCGGCCGGACGCCCGAGGGCAGCTCGACCAGCAGCTCCGGCCCGCCGTGCTCGTACAGCAGCTGACGGCAGCGCCCGCACGGCATCAGCAGCTCACCCGAGCCGTCGACGCAGGTGAAGGCGGTCAGCCGGCCGCCACCGGTGGCGTGCAGCGCGGACACCAGTCCGCACTCGGCGCACAGCCCGAGCCCGTACGAGGCGTTCTCGACGTTGCAGCCGGTGACCAGCCGCCCGTCGTCCACCAGCGCCGCCGCACCGACCGGGAACTTGCTGTACGGGGCGTACGCGTGGCTCATCGCCTCGCGCGCGGCCGCGCGCAGCCGCTCCCAGTCGATCGCGGAGGCCTGCGGGGACGTCGTCACTTGCCCTGACCCTTGCGGTAGATCTGGCCGTCCGCCTTCGGCGGCCGCAGTCGCTGCGAGGCCAGCGAGAGCACCACCAGGGTGATCACGTACGGCGTGGCGACGATCAGCGGACGCTGCACCTGGTCGGTGAGCGAGTACCAGGCGATCAGGCCCACCGAGACCACGACGGCGATCGCCGCGCCGGTGAACTTGCGCCGGTACAGCTGCCAGAGGGCGAGCAGCGCCATCGCGATGCCGACGATCAGGATCAGCACGTGCACCGACTCCGGGTCACGCAGCTGGAGGCTGTCGGTGAAGCCGAACAGGCCCGCGCCCATGGCGAGACCGCCGGGCATCCAGTTGCCGAAGATCATCGCGGCGAGGCCGATGAAGCCTCGGCCGAGGGTCTGGCCGTCCTTGTAGAAGTGCGCCGCGACCAGCGAGAGGTACGCGCCGCCGAGGCCGGCGAAGGCACCCGAGGCGACGACCGCGTAGTACTTGTACTTGTAGACGTTGACGCCCAGCGACTCGGCCGCGGTCGGGTTCTCACCGCAGGAGCGCAGCCGCAGGCCGAACACCGTGCGCCAGAGCACGAAGTAGCTGACCACGATCAGCGCGCCGGCCAGCAGCACGACCACCGAGATGTTGGTGACCAGACCGCCCAGCACGCCGGCCACGTCGGAGACGAAGAACCAGTGGTGGTTCTCGATGTCCTTCAGGCCGGAGGAGAGGCCCGGGATGGTCATGTACGGCAGCGGATCGGCCGGCGGGGACTGGTTCGCACCGGCGCCCACCGAGATGTAGTCCTTGTAGTAGATCCGGTTGACGTACGCGCAGATGCCGGGGATCAGCAGGTTGATGCCGACGCCGGAGACGATGTGGTCGACGCCGAAGGTCACGGTGATGATCGCGTGCAGCAGGCCGCCGAGCGCACCGCCGAGCATGCCGGCCACCAGGCCGAACCACGGGTTGACCAGGTACCCGGCCCAGGCGCCGCAGAAGGTGCCGGCGACCATCATGCCTTCGAGGCCGATGTTGACCACACCGGCCCGCTCGGACCAGAGACCACCCAGACCGGCCATGCCGATCGGCACGGCGGCGCTGAGCGCGGCGGTGATCTGACCGGAGGAGGTCAGCGAGTGGTTGCCGGTGGCCATGCCCACGGCGGAGAACAGGACCAGGGCACCCGCGATCAGCAGCAGCACCACCGGCCAGGACAGCTTGCGCTTCTTCGCGGGCGCGCCCGGCGCCTTCGGACGGGCGGCAGTTGCCGTACTCACGCGGACACCTCCTTCTTCTCAGTGGCCGCGAGCTGGGCGGCGAGCTCGGCGCCGACCTTCTTCTGCTGGCGGATCAGGCCGTAGCGGCGCACCAGCTCGTACGCGACGACGACGCAGATGACGATGGTGCCCTGCATGACCGCGACGATCTCGAACGGGAACTCACCGTTCTTGGGCAGCGGAAGCTGGTTGCCGGTGGCGTCGAGGAAGGCGAACAGCAGGGCCGCGAAGGCCATGCCGATCGGGCTGTTCCGGCCGAGCAGGGCGACCGAGATGCCGAGGAAGCCGAGGCCGCTCTGGAAGCTCTGGCCGAAGGTGTACGAGTTCTGCAGCAGCTCGGGCAGGCCGATCAGACCGGCCAGACCGCCGGAGACGGCCATCGAGATCATGACCATCTTCTTGACGTTCACGCCGGACGCGGTGGCCGCGGACTCCGAGCGGCCGGTGGCGCGCAGGTCGAAGCCGAAGCGGGTCCGGGTCAGGGTGAACTGGAAGGCCACGCCGACCAGGACGGCGATGAACAGGAAGCCCCAGAGCACGCCGCCGGCCGTGTCGAACGAGAAGAAGTGGCTGGACTCGGAGACCGGAGCGGTCTGGATCGAGTTGCTGGTGGTGCCCTGCTTCGGGGCGAAGATGCCCGGGACCAGCAGCAGACCGACGATCGCGATCGAGATCGCGTTCAGCATGATGGTCGAGATGACCTCGCTGACGCCGCGGAAGACCTTCAGCGCGCCGGCGATGCTGGCGTACAGACCACCGGCCAGCATGGCGGTGACCAGCAGCAGCGGGATCTGGATGATCGACGGCAGGTCGATCTGGCTGCCGATGTAGGCCGTGAACAGCGCGGCGACCCGGTACTGGCCCTCGACGCCGATGTTGAACAGGTTCATCCGGAACCCGAACGCGGCGGCCGCGGCGGCCAGGTAGTAGGTGGTGGCGCGGTTGAGGATCGCCACCTGGCCGTCCGCCTTGGTGGCGTACGTGATCATCACGTTCCACGCCTCGAACGGGTTCTTGCCCGAGGTCGCCAGCAGGACGGAACAGATCACCACGGACAGCACGACCGCGAGCACCGGCGCTGCCAGTGCGAGCACGATCCGCTCACCGCTGATCCGCTTCACCAGGCTCGGCTTGGCGGTGGCGGGGTTGGGACTGGTCATGTTTACTCCCCCGCCTGCGGGTCGTCGGCGGTGTCGGACGGATCGGTGCCCTCGGCCTGGGTGCCCTCGGCGAGCTCCTTGTGGAACGCGGTGAGGTCGTCCTCCACGGACTCGATGTGGCCACGGGCCGCACCGGTCATCGCGGTGCCGAGGTCCTCGGCGGTGACGGTGGCCGGGTCGGCGTCGGCGACCAGGCGGCCGCGGTAGATGACCCGGATGGTGTCGGAGAGGCCGATGAGCTCGTCCAGGTCCGCGGAGATCAGCAGGACGGCCAGGCCCTCGCGCTGCGCGGTCCGGATGTGCTCCCAGATCTGCGCCTGCGCGCCGACGTCCACACCCCGGGTGGGGTGCGCGGCGATCAGCAGCTTGGGCTGGTGGCTCATCTCGCGGCCGATGATCAGCTTCTGCTGGTTGCCGCCGGAGAGGGAGGCCGCGGTGACCTCGATGCCGGGGGTACGGACGTCGTACGCCTCGACGATCCGCCAGGTGTCCTTGCGGGCGGCGGCGGGGTCGAGCAGCAGGCCCTTGGAGTTGGGCTCCTCGGTGACGTGACCGAGGATCCGGTTCTCCCAGAGCGGCGCCTCCAGCAGCAGGCCGTGGCGGTGCCGGTCCTCGGGGATGTAGCCGATGCCGGCCTCGCGGCGGTCGCGGGTGAGCGAGCCGGAGAGGTCCTTGCCGTCCAGGGTGATGGCGCCGGCGTCCAGCGGCAGCATGCCCATGATGGCCTCGACCAGTTCGGCCTGGCCGTTGCCCTCGACACCGGCGATGCCGAGGATCTCGCCCTTGTGGATCCGCAGCGAGATGTCGTCGAGCACGACGCGCTCGATGCCCTCGGCGTCGGTCTTGGCGATCCGCAGGCCCTGGACGTCGAGCATCTCGGTGGTGGTGACGGTCGACTCGCGGCTCTCCGGGGAGGGCAGCTCGGCGCCGACCATCATCTCGGCCAGCTGGCGGGCCGTGACGGCCTTCGGGTCGGCGTCGCCGACGGTGGTGCCGCGGCGGATGACGCTGATCGCGTCGGCCACCGCCAGCACCTCGTGCAGCTTGTGCGAGATGAAGATGACGGTGACGCCCTCGGACTTGAGCTCGCGCAGGTTGTCGAACAGCGCGTCGACCTCCTGCGGCACGAGGACGGCGGTGGGCTCGTCGAGGATGAGGATCTTGGCGCCGCGGTAGAGCACCTTGAGGATCTCGACGCGCTGGCGGTCGGCGACGCCGAGGTCCTCGACCAGGGCGTCCGGGCGCACGCCCAGGCCGTACTGGTCGGAGATCTCCTTGATCTTCGCCTTGGCCTTGGCGCCGATGCCGTGGATGTTCTCGCCGCCGAGGACGACGTTCTCCCACACGGTCAGGTTGTCGGCCAGCATGAAGTGCTGGTGGACCATGCCGATGCCGCGGGAGATGGCGTCGCCGGGGGTGTTGAACTCGCACTGCTCGCCGTTGATCGCGATGGTGCCCTCGTCCGGCTTCTGCATGCCGTAGAGGATCTTCATCAGCGTCGACTTGCCGGCGCCGTTCTCGCCCATCAGGGCGTGCACGGTACCGCCGCGGACGGTCAGGTTGATGTCGTGGTTGGCCACGACGCCGGGGAAGCGCTTGGTGATGCCGCGCAGTTCGACGGCCGGTGTCGCCGTCCCCGCGCTGGGGGTTCCGTCCTTGCGCAGGGGGACGGGATCGGATGCGGTGATGGCGATCTCCTGGTGGTCTGGAGGCGCGTCGTTGCGCTGGGAGGGCCAAGGGAAGACGTGGGGACAGGACGGGGCCCGGGGGTACGCGTTGAGCGCACCCTGCCGGGCCCCTCCCGTGATGCTGTGTCAATCATCGCGCTGCCGGGCGGGCGGCAGTCGCAGCGACGTCCTTGACGCGCGGACCTTACTGGGCCGGCGTGGTCGGGATCTGGGTCGCACCGGACTTGATGGCGTCCGCAGCGGCCTTCAGCTTGTCCTGGATGTCGTCGATCTTGCCACCGGTGGTGGCGAGGGAGACACCGTCGGCCTTCAGGTCGAAGAGCTTGATGCCGGTGAACGGCTGGTTCTTCTTGACCGAGTCGATGTACGAGTACACCGCGTTGTCGACGTTCTTCACCATCGAGGTGAGGATGCTGTTCTTGTACTTCGACAGGGCCGGCTGGCTGGCCTGGTCGGAGTCGACACCGATGGCCAGGGCGCCCTGCTTGTTGGCGACGGCCTCGATGGCGCCGTTGCCGGAGGAGCCGGCGGCGGAGTAGATGACGTCCGCGCCCTTGTCGAGCTGGCCCTGGGCGGCCTCCTTGCCCTTGTCGGGCGAGGCGAAGCCGGAGAAGTCCGGGGGCGTGGTGAGGTAGGTGGTCTCGACCACGATGTTCGGGTCGACGGACTTGACGCCCGCCTTGTAACCGGCCTCGAACTTCTTGATCAGCTCGGTCTGCACACCGCCGATGAAGCCGACGTGCTTGGCCTTGGACTTGTTCGCGGCGGCGACGCCGGCGAGGTACGAACCCTCCTGCTCGGCGAAGACGAGCGAGGTGACGTTGGACGGCTGGTCCTTGTCGTTCGAGTCGATGATCGCGAACTTGACGTCCGGGTGGTCCTTGGCGACCTTGTTGACCGCCGGCTGGTACACGAAGCCGACCGCGATGATCGTCTTGTAACCGCCGTCGATCAGGTTCTTGAGGCGGGTCTCCTTGTCGGCCTCGGCCTCGCCGGCCTTGGCGTCGGCCTCGGTCACCGAGACACCGAGGTCGGACTTGGCCTTGTCGAGACCGCGGGCGGCGGAGTCGTTGAACGACTGGTCGCCACGGCCACCGATGTCGTAGGCCATGCCGACCTTGAGCGAGCCCTCGGAAGAGCTGGAGGAGGCGTTGTCAGTGCTCTTTGCGCCGCAAGCGGCGAGCGAGGCCATGCCCAGGGAACCCGAGAGCACAACCGCGGCGAGCTTCATTGAACGGCGCAAGGGAGTATCTCCTTCTCACACGCACCCATTTAGCGTGGTCGGACGCCACCGTAACGCGCGTAGAACACGGTTGTGTTACGGGCTGCCGGAGCATTCGGGTTGTTATCAAACCGTGGTCTGACGGTCGCCCCGAGGCTCCTTTCCCGTGCGCGGACGGTGGCTGCGAACTGGTGGCGCCCAGTTTACGGAACCACGAATAAAGCCCAAATGATGACAAACTGGACAGATCGCCGCTCAGTGCCCGTCCGGTCCCTCCAGCGCCAGCGCCGCGAACAGCTCCACCCCGATGCCGATCGCCCGCTCGTCCACGTCGAAGCGGCCCTGGTGCAGGTCGCGCACCGTGGTGTCGCCCGGGGCGCGGACGCCGAGCCGGGCCAGCGCGCCCGGGGCGTGCTCCAGGTACCAGGAGAAGTCCTCGCCGCCCAGGCTCTGCTCGGTGCCCTCCACCACCTCACGGCCGTCCCGGCCGAAGCGCGCGTTCATCGCCGCGTCCAGCAGCTCCACCGAGACCGCCTCGTTGACCACCGGCGGCACCCCGCGGTGGTAGTCCAGCGTCCACTTGGCCCGGTAGGTCTCGGCGAGCTTGGCGATCAGCTCGTGCAGCAGGTCCGGCGCCTCGCGCCAGCCGTCCAGCTCCAGGCAGCGGACCGTCCCCTCCAGTTCGGCGTGCTGCGGGATGACGTTCGGCGCCGAGCCGGCGGCGATCCGGCCCCAGACCAGGCTGACGCCCCAACGCGGGTCCATCCGGCGGGCCAGCGCGGCCGGCAGGTCGGCGGCCATCCGGGCGACCGCCGTCACCAGGTCGGTGGTCAGGTGCGGGCGGGCGGTGTGGCCGCCCGGGCCGTCCAGGTGCAGCACCAGGCGGTCGCAGGCCGAGGTGATCGCCCCGGTGCGCAGGGCGATCCGGCCGACCTCCACCTTGGGGTCGCAGTGCACCGCGAAGATCCGGTCGACGCCGTCCATCCCGCCGGCCTTGATCACGTCCAGCGCCCCGCCCGGCATGACCTCCTCGGCCGGCTGGAAGAACAGCCGGACCGGGCGGCGCAGCTCGCCGCCGCGGGCGGCCTCGGCCAGCACCAGGGCGGTGCCGAGCACCACCGAGGTGTGCACGTCGTGGCCGCAGGCGTGGGCCCGGCCCGGGACGGTCGAGCGGTACGGCACCCCGGTCTTGGCGTCGTCGATCGGCAGCGCGTCGATGTCGGCGCGGAAGGCCAGGAACCCGGCGCCCGGGGCCGTCCCGGCCGGGACGATGTCGACGATCAGCCCGGTGCCGCCGGGCAGCACCCGGGGGGTCAGCCCGGCCGCCGTCAGGCGGTCCCGGAGCAGTCCGGTGGTGCGGAACTCCTGGCGGCCCAGCTCCGGGTGCCGGTGCAGATCACGACGGAAGGCGATCAGCTCGGCCTCCAGCCCCCTCACCCGGGCGCGCAGTTCGGCGGTGGGGCGTGCGGTGGCCAGAGTGGCGCCCGGCTGAGCGGGCTCAGGACGGTTCATCTCAACAAGGGTAGGCCTGTTGGGGGGATTTGGCCCGACTTCCGCAAAACTCGTCCCCGGATGGGCGCATACCGGCTGGACAGGTGGGTATGACATCTCGTTTCAGCCGCCTTCCCCGGGGTTGCTTGTCCTGTGCAACGATCACCCGGCCCGGTGGTCACGGCCACCCCGGGCTTGACGCGCACTCAGAAGCGTTCCACCGGCCGGTGGGTGCCCCAGACCCCGCGCAGCGCGTCGCAGACCTCGCCGACGGTGGCCCGGGCGGCCAGCGCGTCGCGCATCGGGTACAGCACGTTCTCCGTCCCCTCGGCGGTGCGGCGCAGCCCGTCCAGCGCCCGGACGACGGCCGCGGAGCTCCGCCCGGCGCGCAGCCGGGCCAGCCGTTCGGCCTGCTGCCGCTCGATCGCCGGGTCCACCCGCAGCGGCTGGTAGGGCTCCTCGGCGTCCAGCCGGAAGCGGTTGACCCCGACCACCGTCCGTTCGCCGGCGTCGGTCTCCTGCTGGAGGCGGTAGGCGGTGCGTTCGATCTCGCCCTTCTGGTAGCCGCCCTCGATCGCGGCCACCGCGCCGCCCAGTTCCTCGACCCGGGCCATCAGCGCGAGCGCGGCGGCCTCCACCTCGTCGGTCAGCGCCTCCACCGCGTAGGAGCCGGCGAAGGGGTCGACGGTGGCGGTCACGTCGGTCTCGTGGGCGAGCACCTGCTGGGTGCGCAGGGCCAGCCGGGCGGCCTTCTCGGTGGGCAGCGCGATCGCCTCGTCGAAGCTGTTGGTGTGCAGCGACTGGGTGCCGCCGAGCACCGCGGCGAGCGCCTGCACCGAGACCCGGACCAGGTTGACCTCGGGCTGCTGGGCGGTGAGCTGCACCCCGGCGGTCTGGGTGTGGAAGCGCAGCATCTGCGAGCGCGGATCCCGGGCGCCGAACTCCTCGCGCATCACGCGGGCCCAGATCCGGCGGGCCGCGCGGAACTTGGCGACCTCCTCCAGCAGCGTGGTGCGGGCCACGAAGAAGAAGGACAGCCGGGGGGCGAAGTCGTCCACGGCCATGCCGGCGGCGATCGCGGTGCGCACGTAGGCGATGCCGTTGGCCAGCGTGAAGGCGATCTCCTGCGCCGGGTCCGCCCCGGCCTCGGCCATGTGGTAGCCGGAGATGGAGATGGTGTTCCAGCGCGGGATCTCGGCCCGGCAGTACCGGAAGACGTCCGCGACCAGCCGCAGCGAGGGCCCCGGCGGGAAGATGTAGGTGCCGCGGGCGACGTACTCCTTCAGCACGTCGTTCTGGACCGTACCGGTGAGCCGGGCGGGCGCCACCCCCTGGGCCTCGCCGACCAGTTGGTACAGCAGCAGGAGCAGGGCGGCGGGCGCGTTGATGGTCATCGAGGTGGACACCTCGCCCAACGGGATGCCGTCGAACAGCACGGCCATGTCCTCGACGCTGTCGACGGCGACGCCCACCTTGCCGACCTCGCCGGCCGCGAGCGGCGCGTCGGAGTCGTAGCCCATCTGGGTCGGCAGGTCGAAGGCGACGGACAGCCCGGTGCCGCCGCCCGCGATCAGCTGCCGGTAGCGGGCGTTGGACTCGGCGGCGGTGCCGAAGCCCGCGTACTGGCGCATCGTCCACGGGCGGCCGGTGTACATCGTCGGGTAGACGCCCCGGGTGTACGGGTACTCGCCCGGCCGGCCGAGCCGAGTGGCCGGATCCCAGCCGGCCAGGGCCTCGGGGCCGTACAGCGGCTCGATCGGGAAGCCTGACTCGGCGCGGCGCGGCTCGGCTGCCATGGGTCTCTCCACGGGATCGGCGGGCGGGAGCACTCGCTGGCAATGTAGGACGTGACCGGCGGGCAGCGGCGGAGACGCGGTTGAGATGATCGGGTGAACGACCGAACGTGCGAACCTGACCGACCAGCCCCCAGGGAGTGGCAATGACCGAGCAGAAGGTGGCCGTGGTCACCGGTGCCAGCAGCGGGATCGGCGCGGCGACCGCCCGCCGGTTGGCCGCCGAGGGCTTCGACGTGGTGCTGACCGCCCGGCGGACCGAGCGGATCGAGGAACTGGCCAAGGAGATCGTCGCCGGCGGCGGCTCGGCCAGAGCGATCACCCTGGACGTCACCGACCGGCCCGCCGTGGACGCCTTCGCGGCCGAGGTCGGCCGGGTGGACGTCCTGGTGAACAACGCCGGCGGGGCGGTCGGCGCCGAGAGCGTCGAGCAGGGCGACCCGGCCGACTGGCTGGCGATGTACGAGGTGAACGTGCTCGGCGTGCTGCACATGACGCAGGCGCTGCTGCCGGCCCTGCGGGCCACCGGCGACGGCACCGTCCTGGTGCTCTCCTCGACCGCCGCGCTGGCCGCGTACGAGGGCGGCGGCGGGTACGTCGCCGCCAAGCACGCCGCGCACACCATCGCCGCGACGCTGCGGCTGGAGCTGTGCGGGGAGCCGATCCGGGTGATCGAGATCGCCCCCGGCATGGTGAAGTCCGAGGGCTTCGCGATCACCCGCTTCCGCGGCGACGAGTCCAAGGCGGCCGCCGTGTACGCCGGCGTGGCCGAGCCGCTGACCTCGGAGGACATCGCGGACACCGTCGCCTGGGCGGTCACCCGGCCGTCCCACGTGAACATCGACCTGCTGGTCGTCCGGCCCCGGGCGCAGGCCGCCAACCACAAGGTCCACCGGGCCTGATCCGGGTCCGGTCGAGCGGCCCGGGGGTGGTGATCCACTGCGTCACCCGCCAGTGGTACACACGTGCGATGACTACCTTTCGGGCCGCCCGCCCACGGGGCCTGGTGACCGCGCTGGCGGCCGGTGCCCTGCTGCTCGCCTCCGGCTGCGACGACACCGCCAAGCCGGCCCAGGACCAGGCCGCCGCCAGCCCGGCCACCAGCACCGCCGCCACCCCCTCGGCCACGCCCACGGCCACCCCGACGCCGACCCCCAAGCCCACCGGCGAGGCCGACCCGGCGCTCAAGCCCTTCTACGGCCAGCAGATCGCCTGGGCCGACTGCCCGGCCGACCCGCAGGCCGAGAAGGCCAAGATCGACATATCCGCGATGCAGTGCGGGAAGCTGCACGTCCCGCTCGACTACGCCAACCCCGCCGCCGACGCGCTCGACATCGCGCTGATCAGGCTCCCGGCCGCCAAGCCGGACCAGCGGGTCGGCTCGCTCATGGTCAACCCGGGCGGCCCGGGCGAGTCCGGGGTCGACATGGTGAAGTACGGCGCCAAGGAGTTCGCCGGCGCCCTGCACAACCGCTTCGACGTGGTCGGCTTCGACCCGCGCGGCACCGGCGACAGCTCGCCCGTCGTCTGCTACGACGACCAGCAGCACGACGCGGCCAACCAGCTGGACACCCCGCTCGACCCGGCGGCCCACAAGGCCGAGCGCGTCAAGCAGTCCACCGCGCACGCCGCCGCCTGCCAGGCGAAGTCCGGCAAGCTGCTGCCCTTCGTCGGCACCCGCAACACCGCCCGCGACCTGGACGTGCTGCGCGCGGCCGTCGGCGACAAGAAGCTCAACTACCTCGGCATCTCCTACGGGACGTACCTCGGCGCGCTCTACGCCGAGGAGTTCCCGAAGAACACCGGCCGGCTCGTCCTGGACGGCGCCGTCGACCCCGCCCAGGACAGCCTCGACCACGGCGTGGACCAGCAGATCGGGTTCGAGAAGTCCTTCGAGCGCTTCGCCCGGGACTGCGTCGAGAACCACGCCGACGAGTGCTCGCTGGGCAAGGACCCGGAGAAGGCCGCCCAGAAGGCCGCCGACTTCCTGGACGGCCTGTACGACCACCCGATGACCACCAAGGACGGCCGCAAGCTCGGCCGCGACCTGGGCTGGACCGGCACCATCTCGATGCTCTACGGCGACGAGCAGAAGTCCTGGAAGTACCTGCGCGCCGGGCTCGGCTGGGCGATGAAGGGCGACAAGGGCGACTACCTGCTGGCCTTCGCCGACGCCTACAACGGCCGCGACGAGAAGGGGCACTACAGCCCGCTGGAGGAGGCGAACGGCGCGATCAGCTGCGCCGACGTCGCCCGCCCCGCGCCGTCCCCGGAGCGCGCCCAGGCCGCGGTCGCCAAGCTGAAGGCCGAGGCGCCGCTGCTGGCCAAGGACGTCACGGTGGACGACTACAGCGAGCCCGGCTGCGCCTACTGGCCGTTCAAGACCCAGGAGAAGCCGCACACCATCCGGGCCGAGGGCGCCGCCCCGATCCTGGTGGTCGGCAGCACCGGCGACCCGGCCACCCCGTACGCCTCCGCCGAGTCGCTGGCCAAGGGCTTCGCCAACGCCACCCTGCTCACCCGGGAGGGCGAGGGCCACGGCGCCTTCGGCAAGGGCAACGCCTGCATCGACCAGGCGCTGGAGGCCTACCTGACCGAGGGGACCATGCCGGCCGCGGGCACCCGCTGCTCCTGAGCCGGGGCGCCCTCCGGGGGGCGCCGCGCGGCGATTAGCAGACGAAGGCGGGGAGGGCGCTGACAGGAAGGTGTCAACGTCACAACTTGATAGCTCGTTCGGATGAATTCCGCGTGCGCCCTCCCCAACTGATGAGCGCTCAACTACCGTTGAGCCGCTGCTCGGCGGGCGCCGAAAGCCTCCCCGCAGCCCCCATACTTCAGCTGCTCCACCCCATCCCACCGGCACCTTCCCGCCCTCACGAGGAGGACCCGCTGGCCAGCGACATCCCGCCGCAGCGGCTCGAACCCGAATCCGAACCGACCCTCCTCGGGCTGCACCGCTTCAACGAGGCCGACGTGGGCGCCGCCGAGGAGGCCCTGCTGGCGTGCTGCGGCAGCCACCGCTGGGCCCTGCGGCTCACCGCGCACCGGCCGTACCCCGACATAGAGTCCCTGCTGGCCGCCGCCAGCGAGGCGTCCTACGACCTCCGCCCGGCCGACCTCGCCGAGGCGCTCGCCGACGAGAGCTGGATGCCGCAGCCGCTGCTCGGCATGCGGGCGCCGGGCAGCCAGGCGGCGCACACCGCGCTGCGGGCCGCCCACGCGGCGTACGAGGCCAGGTTCGGCCACGTCTTCGTGGTCTGCCTGGAGGGCGTGGCCCCCGAGGAGATGCTCGACACCGTGCTCTCCTCGATCCGCACCCGGCTGGCCAACGACCCGGACGAGGAGCGGCTGATCGCGGCGGACGAGCTGCGCCGGATCGCCCTCACCCGGCTGGAGCACCTGGTCGCCACCCATTCGGAGGCCGCGGCGCGCTGAGCGGTGCACTGTGTGACCCGCCGAGTGACCCGCTCCTCCGCTACCTCCGCGCCTGCGCGGCGCGCAGCTTGGCCACCTGCTGCCGCACGATCCGCTCGTCCGGCGCGGTGGCCGGCTCGGTGGCCACGCCGAAGGTGGTGAACACCGCCAGCACCGGGCCGACCCGGGCCAGCACCGCCCGCTGGGAGAGCACCGCCGTACCCGATTCATTCGTGAGGGTGAATCCGGTCGCCGCGTCCGCTCCCCCGGGAGTGGGCGTGTCCTCCCGCCGCAGCCGGTGCCTGGTCCGGATCGGCTCCCGCCGGCCCTGCTTCTCGGCCGGCGGCGCCGAGGCCGTCGAGGTGAACGAGGCGCACGGGCCGAACAGCCGCTCCAGCTCCCCCTGGAGGCCGGCGGCCCGCCCGGACCGGTAGCCGAGCAACCCGCCGTACACCCCGCCCCGGGGGTCGGCCGCCCGGGCCACGCTCAGGTCCGTCTCCGCGTACGGGTAGCCCGGGGCCGGCGAGGCCGGGGCGGCGCCCGCGGAGCCGGCCGGGGTCACCGCGTCCAGCAGCGGCTGACAGGCCGGGACGTCCGCGACCTCCCGCCCGGCGCCCGTCCCGGTGTCACCGTGACCGGGCGTCATCACCGTCACCGTGTAGCCCGCCCCGAGGTCGGCGTCGGTCAGCGCGGCCGCCCGCAGCTCGGCCGCCGACAGCTCGCGCCCGGGCGCGGCCCGGTCGACGGAGGCGCCGTCGACCGTGGTGCAGCCCACCGCGAGCAGCAGCGCGCAGACGGGGAGGACGGCGGACGGTCGGGCGGGGCGGAGCGGCACGGGGGCCTCGGCAGGGGTGTCGGCGGCGGGCTCGGTGCGGGAGCGGGGCGCCACCGTAGCGCAGCCGGACCGTCACCCAGCGCGACCGATCGTGCTTTGGTTCCCGCCGAACTAGGCCAGTCGTGCCTGATTGATCACACCTGAGGCCCCCGGAGGCGGTTCGCGAGAAGGCGTCGATAGGATGCTCGCGGCCGGTGGACCGTACCCGGCCGGGCTGACCGACACCGAAGCCGGCCGAGCCCCCAATCGCTTCCGGAGGGTTTTTCCGTGCCGGCTGGAACGCTGTACCGCGGCCGGGAAGGCATGTGGAGCTGGGTGGCTCATCGAGTCACCGGCGTCCTCATCTTCTTCTTCCTGTTCGCCCATGTCCTGGACACCGCGCTGGTGCGGGTGTCGCCCGAGGCGTACGACACCGTCATTCAGACGTACAAGACGCCGCTCGTGAACCTGATGGAGTACGGCCTGGTGGCCGCCATCCTGTTCCACGCCCTGAACGGCCTGCGGGTCGTCGCGGTGGACTTCTGGGCCAAGGGCCCGAAGTACCAGAAGCAGATGCTCTGGACCGTCGTCGGCGTCTGGGTGCTCCTGATGGCCGGCTCCTTCTACGGGATCCTGCAGCACACGCTGATCTCCTGGTTCGGGAAGTGAGCTGACACATGTCCACGGAAATCTCCGACGCCCTGGTGGTCCCCTCCGCGCAGGCGCACACCGGCAAGGGCCTCGGCACCGGCAACCCGGCCGACGCGTTCGTCATCGAGCCCCCGCGCCAGCGGACCAAGAAGACCCCGCGCCGCACCCGCACCAACTTCGAGATGCTGGCCTGGCTCTTCATGCGCCTGTCCGGTGTCGTCCTGGTCGTGCTGATCCTCGGCCACCTGCTGATCATGCTGGTGCTCGACGGCGGCGTCTCCAAGATCGGCTTCGCCTTCGTGGCCGGCCGCTGGGCCTCGCCGTTCTGGCAGGTCTGGGACCTCCTGATGCTGTGGCTCGCCATGCTGCACGGCGCCAACGGCATGCGTCAGGTCATCAACGACTACGCCGAGAAGGACTCGACCCGGCTCTGGCTGAAGGGCCTCATGGGTACCGCCACGGTCTTCACCGTGCTGCTCGGGACCCTGGTGATCTTCACCTTCGACCCCAACATCTAATCGGGCAATCGGCAGAGGCCAGAGGCGAGTTAACCCCCCATGCAGATTCACCAGTACGACACCGTCATCGTCGGCGCCGGTGGCGCCGGCATGCGCGCGGCCATCGAGTCGACCCAGCGCAGCCGCACCGCGGTCCTGACCAAGCTGTACCCCACCCGGTCCCACACCGGCGCGGCCCAGGGCGGCATGTGCGCCGCCCTCGCCAACGTCGAGGAGGACAACTGGGAGTGGCACACCTTCGACACGGTCAAGGGTGGTGACTACCTGGTCGACCAGGACGCCGCCGAGATCATGTGCAAGGAGGCCATCGACGCCGTCCTCGACCTGGAGAAGATGGGCCTGCCCTTCTCCCGCACCGAGCAGGGCCGGATCGACCAGCGCCGCTTCGGCGGTCACTCCCGCAACCACGGCGAGGCCCCGGTCCGCCGCAGCTGCTACGCGGCCGACCGCACCGGCCACATGATCCTCCAGACGCTGTTCCAGAACTGCGTCAAGCACGGCGTCGAGTTCTTCAACGAGTTCTACGTCCTCGACCTGCTGATCAACGAGGGCAAGACGGCCGGCGTCGTCGCCTACGAGCTGGCCACCGGCGAGATCCACGTCTTCCAGGCCAAGTCGGTCGTGTTCGCCTCCGGCGGCACCGGCAAGTTCTTCAAGGTCTCCTCCAACGCCCACACCCTCACCGGTGACGGCCAGGCCCTGGTCTACCGCCGCGGCCTGCCGCTGGAGGACATGGAGTTCTTCCAGTTCCACCCGACGGGCATCTGGCGCATGGGCATCCTGCTCACCGAGGGCGCCCGCGGCGAGGGCGGCATCCTGCGCAACAAGGACGGCGAGCGCTTCATGGAGCGCTACGCCCCCGTCATGAAGGACCTCGCGTCCCGTGACGTCTGCTCCCGCGCGATCTACACCGAGATCCGCGAAGGCCGCGGCTGCGGTCCGGACGGCGACCACGTCTACCTGGACCTCACCCACCTGCCGCCGGAGCAGCTGGACGCCAAGCTCCCGGACATCACCGAGTTCGCGCGCACCTACCTCGGCATCGAGCCCTACACGGACCCGATCCCGATCCAGCCCACCGCGCACTACGCCATGGGCGGCATCCCGACCAACGTCGAGGGTGAGGTGCTGCGCAACAACACCGACATCGTCCCGGGCCTGTACGCGGCCGGCGAGGTCGCCTGCGTGTCCGTGCACGGTGCCAACCGCCTCGGCACCAACTCGCTGCTGGACATCAACGTCTTCGGCAAGCGGGCCGGCATCGCCGCCGCCGACTACGCGCAGACGGTGGACTTCACCGAGCTGCCCGAGAACCCGGCCGAGAAGGTCCAGTCGCTCGTCGACGGCCTGCGCGAGTCCACCGGCACCGAGTCCGTGGCGCAGATCCGCAAGGAGCTGCAGGAGACCATGGACGCCAACGCGATGGTGTACCGCACCGGCGCCACCCTGAAGCAGGCGGTCGAGGACATCGCCGCGCTGCGCGAGCGCTACAAGAACGTCTCCATCCAGGACAAGGGCTTCCGTTACAACACGGACCTGCTGGAGGCCGTCGAGCTGGGCAACCTGCTCGACCTGGCCGAGGTGCTGGCGGTCTCCGCGCTGGCCCGCGAGGAGTCGCGCGGCGGCCACTACCGCGAGGACTTCCCGACCCGTGACGACGTGAAGTTCATGCAGCACACCATGGCGTACCAGGAGGTCGCGGCCGACGGCAGCACCTCCATCCGCCTCGACTACAAGCCGGTCGTCACGACCCGCTACCAGCCGATGGAGCGTAAGTACTGATGAGCACTCCGACCGTGGAGAAGCACTCGGCCGCTCTGGACGCGGCCGAGGCCGGTGCCACCCAGCTGATCACCGTCACCTTCCGGATCCGCCGGTTCAACCCGGAGGAGCACCCGGACCCGGTGTGGGTCGACTACCAGCTGACGATGGACCCGAAGGAGCGCGTCCTGGACGCGCTCAACAAGATCAAGTGGGAGCAGGACGGCACCCTCACCTACCGCCGTTCCTGCGCGCACGGCATCTGCGGCTCCGACGCCATGCGGATCAACGGCCGCAACCGGTTGGCGTGCAAGACCCTGATCAAGGACGTCGACCCGGAGAAGCCGATCACGATCGAGGCCATCAAGGGCCTCACGGTCCTCAAGGACCTGGTCGTGGACATGGACCCGTTCTTCCAGGCGTACAAGGACGTCATGCCGTTCCTCATCACCAAGGGGAACGAGCCGACCCGCGAGCGCCTGCAGTCCGCCGAGGACCGCGAGCGCTTCGACGACACCACCAAGTGCATCCTGTGCGCCGCGTGCACGTCGTCCTGCCCGGTCTTCTGGAACGACGGCCAGTACTTCGGCCCGGCCGCCATCGTCAACGCGCACCGCTTCATCTTCGACTCGCGCGACGAGGGTGCCGAGCAGCGCCTGGAGATCCTCAACGACCGTGAGGGCGTGTGGCGCTGCCGCACCACCTTCAACTGCTCCGAGGCCTGCCCGCGCGGCATCGAGGTCACCAAGGCGATCCAGGAAGTCAAGCGCGCCCTGGTCACCCGCCGCTTCTGACCCCGCCTGACCACGACGAAGGGCCCCGTCCACCCGGACGGGGCCCTTCGTCGTGCCGTCAGCGGAGGACGCCGTAGTCCTGCGGCTCACTCCAGCCGGCGAAGTTCACCAGGTGCCGGTCGGCGTTCACGGCCCACAGGTCGGGCGTGCCGTCGCCGTCCACGTCGCCCGAGCTGCCCAGCGTCGGGTAGGCGGCCGTGCTGAAACCGGTCGCGACGACGTTCGCCTTCGGGTTCGCGAGGGCGGCGAAGTCGAAGGTGCCGTCGGCCTTCTTCGGGATCGGGTAGGCGTGCAGCTGCCCGGTGGCCCGGTCCCGGGCCCACAGGGCGAGGTTGCCGGCGGCGTCCGGGCCGGGGGCGATCAGGTCGTAGCCGCCCCAGTCACCGGTGCTGGTGAGCTTGCGGACCTCCTGCCAGCCGTAGGCGAAGTTGCCACCGGCGTGCAGCCAGAGGTTGCCGCCCTCCAGGGTCAGCAGGGACGGCGAGTCCGAGGCGTCGATCGGACCGAGGGCGACGATCTGGTCCGCCTTCGACCAGTCGGCGGCGTAGTCCGCGGGGCAGGCCACCTTCGTGCCCGCCTCGTCGACGCAGCTGCGCGAGCGCCGTGCTCCGGTGAGGCCACCGGTGAAGGAGCCGTAGTCGGCGTTCTGGTACAGGTAGAGGTATCCCTCACCGGGCCTGTGCAGGAAGAAGTCGTCCGAGGACGGCGCGTGGGTGTCCGACCAGCCGCGATGGGCCACCTGGTAGGTCGACCAGCTCGTCCGGTCGGGCGAGCTCACGGCCCTGATCGTCGAGTTGGGCGTGGTGTCGCCCGCATTGACGCTGATGTACTGAAGGTTGCCCTGCGCGTCGGGCAGCACGATGTCCGCGACTCCGTCGCCGTCGACGTCGCCGAGGGTGTGCGGCGGGTTCGGGTTCGACGGGGCGTAGAAGGTGTAGGACGCCGCGCTGACGTTGCCCGCGTTGTCGATCACCTGGACGTTGAGGTTGTTGGTGCCCCAGTCCAGGACCCGCAGGTTGACGGTCGCCGTGCCGTCGTCCTCGGGCGTGACGGCGTCGGGTGCGTCACAGCCGGCGACGCCGAGCATGCCGAAGCCGTACCGGAAGCAGGCGACGCCGGAGGTCTCGCCGCCGGCCGGGGCCTGGTCGGCTCCCTTGAGGACGAAGGTGCCGGTCTGGCCCGCGTACTTGGTGGCCTTGCCGCTCGCCGGAAAGTCGGTCGAGCCGACCGTGACGGTCGGGCTGGTCGTGTCCAGCGTGAAGTGGCAGTCCGCCGAGGGGGCGGAGGTCTGCGTTCCCTGTAGCGCCCAGGCGTGCCAGGCGTAGCTGTGCCCGTCCAGCAGACCGGGGACGGTGATGCCGGCCTCCTGGACGTAGGCCTGGGCCTCGCCGGTGAACACCGGCTCCTCGGCTCCGGTGGTCACGTCCCAGACGCCGAACCGGGCGCCGGTGCCGGTGACCTTGGCACTGAGCGCCGGGCCGCTGATGGTCCGGCCGATCCAGGTCGGGTCGCCGGTCGGGCCGCAGGCGCTGGTGCGGTGCTCGACGCCCTGGCCGGTACCGAGGACGGCCGGCCCGGCGGCATCGGCCACGGCCGAGGTCGGTACCGCGACGAGCCCGGCGGCCAGGGCCGCCGCAGCGGCCCCGCCGAGCCTGCGGACATGCAGGTGCTTCATCAGATCCCCACCCCTTGTATCGAGATCACCCGAACACGCGATCAAGCGGTGGAGATCCTGCCAGGGGGGCCTGACAGCAGCAACGGGGATTTCAGTCGGTGGCCGGGGTGGTGCGGCGGGTGGCGCGGAGGCCGCGGAGGCCGATGGTGCCGACGGCGATGCCGAGGGTGAAGGAGGTGACGGCGAGGAGGAGGTGGATCCAGAAGAAGGCGGTCGGCTGGGAGTGGTCGCCGTTGGTGAAGGCCTGGCCGCCGGAGTCCTTCCAGAGGTTCTTGACGAAGGTCGTCCAGATGATGATCGACCAGACGCCGAAGGCGGTCAGGAACCAGGAGGTGCGGCGGCTGAGCTTCATGGGGTCCTCGGCGGGGTGTGGAGGTGGTGTGCACAGCCAGTATGCGTGGGCCGCCGATCGGCGTACGGCGGGGCCCTGCTGCGGACGTCGGGGGTCCGGAATGGGTACGGTCTGCTGGTGCCCACACGCCGTCACAAGTTCGCGCACCTGTTCGCCGCGGCCGCCGCGGTCCTGCCGGTCCTGCTCACCGCCCCGGGGGCGGTCGCCGCACCGTACGCGCCGCCTCCGCCCGCCGCGATCGGCGGCGAGCGGCTCGGGCTCCCCGGGGTCCAGGTCGCCCCGCTGGCCGGCGCGCCCGCGTTGCCGGGGGACCTCACCGGTCAGTCCTGGATAGTCTCCGACGCGGTGTCAGGCGAGGTGCTGGCGGCCTACAACCCGCATCTGAGGCTGCCCCCGGCCAGCACCCTGAAGATCCTCTTCGCCGACACCGTGCTGCCCAAGTTCGACCGCAACCTGGTCCACAAGGTCGCGGACGAGGAGATCCTGGGGATCGGCGCCGGCAGCAGCCTGGTGGGCATCAAGGAGAACCTGGAGTACCGGGTCGAGGACCTGTGGCGCGGGGTGTTCCTGAGCTCGGGCAACGACGCCGTGCACGTCCTGGCGCACATGAACGGCGGCGTCCCGCAGACCGTCGCCGAGATGCAGGCGCGCGCCGACGGCCTTCAGGCCCGGGACACCCGGGTGATCTCCCCGGACGGCTACGACATGGACGGGCAGGTGTCCTCCGCCTACGACC
Organism: Kitasatospora sp. NPDC097643; assembly: GCF_040302625.1. Classification (NCBI taxonomy): domain Bacteria; kingdom Bacillati; phylum Actinomycetota; class Actinomycetes; order Kitasatosporales; family Streptomycetaceae; genus Kitasatospora; species Kitasatospora sp. NPDC097643. The sequence goes on from NZ_JBEOSA010000030.1 coordinate 82,952, forward strand.
TCACGCTGTTCGCCCGGGCCGGGCTGCGCAACCCGGACTTCCGGATGTACTGCGCCACCCGCGACGCGCTGTTCCCCGGTGCCGTCGACAAGAACGGGCAGCGCGGCAGCTTCGGGATCGCCAACACGGACCGGCTGCTGGGCAAGTACCCCGGCCTGATCGGGGTGAAGAACGGCACCACCACCAACGCCGGTTCGACCTTCGTCGGCGCCGCCGAGCGCAACGGCCGCACCCTGCTGGTGACCGTGATGCACCCGGCCTCGTACCAGAAGGTGTACGACGAGACGGCCGCTCTGCTGGACTGGGGCTTCGCGGCGGCCGACAAGGTCCAGCCGGTCGGCCGGCTGGTGGACGAGCTGCCGGCCGGTGCCGCCGAGCCGACCGGCCAGGCCGGCGGCACCGCCGGTACGCCCGCGCCCCCGCCGCACCCCTCGCCGACCGCCCAGCCCACCACCGCGCCCGCCGCCGCCCGGGCCGCCGAGCCCGCCGCGGCGGACGGCCTCGGCCTGACCGGCTGGCTGACCGTCGCGGTGGCGCTGTCCGGCGGCGGCGTGGTGGCGGTGGTCCTGCTGCGGCGCCGTCGGGCGGCCGGCGGACCGGCGGCCGACTGACCGGCGGGCGCCCGGCGGCCCGGCCCGGCCTCAGTGACGAGGCCGGGCCGGCGCGTTCCCGCCCTGCTCCGCCTCGTCGGCCGCCGCCACCAGGGCCAGCCCGTGCGCGCGGGTGCGCTGCCGGGCGGCCTCCGGGTCGGCCAGGGCCGTCCAGGCGACGCAGAACATCAGCAGCCGGCAGACGAAGTTGATCCACAGCAGCAGCGCCACCGGCACGCCGAAGGCGCCGTACACGCTCTTGCCGGCCACCGAGCCGAGGTAGGAGGCGAGCAGGATCTTCAACGCCTCGAAGCCGACCGCGCCGATCAGCGCGCCCTGCAACACGTCGCGTCGGCGCTGGCCGACGATCCCGGGGAAGGGCGCCAACAGGTAGGCGAACAGCAGCGTGTCGCAGGCGACCGCGATGAGCAGGCCGACCCCGGTGAACAGGTAGCCGCCGCTGCTCAGGCCGATCCAGTCGGCGATCCGGCCGGCCAGTGTCGTCCCGGCGGCGGAGGCGGCCAGCGAGACCAGCGACACCAGGCCGAGGCCGCCCAGCACCAGCACGTCCCAGGCCTTGCGCAGCACCGGGTTGCCGTCCTCCTGGGGCAGCTGCCAGATGTCCCGGATCGAGGTGCGCATGGTGTCCACCCAGCCGAGGCCGGAGATCAGCAGCAGCGCCCCGCTGACCAGCCCGACGGCGCCCGCGTTGGCCACCAGGGACGGCAGGTTGAGCGCGTCGGAGATGCCCGGCAGCTGGTCGGAGATGTGCTTCTGGATCTCGGCGACCCGGCTGTCGCTGAGCGTCGCGGCGGCGATCGCCAGGCCCACGGTGAGCAGCGGGAACAGCGCGAGGAAGCCGAAGAAGGTGACCGCGCCGGCCAGCCGGTTGCCGCGGGCGGTGCTGAAGTGCTCGTACACCCGGTACGGCCGGCTGCGCAGCACCCGGGCCACGAGCGGGCCGATGACCGGAAGTCGGGTCAGGAAGTCCACGCGACCGGTTATACCGGCCCGTCCCCCCGGCCGGGGGCCGGACTCGGCGTACGCCGTCCGGGTCAACGGCGGACCCCGGCGGCAGCGCCCGCCGACGGACCCTAGCGGCGGACCAGCCGGCGGGCCCGGGCGAGGGCGCGGACGGCCTGGTAGGCGCCGTAGCGGCCGTGGCTGAGCAGTTCGGTGCGCACGCCGTCCACCCCGGCCGGCGGGCGGTAGCCGGCCGGCCGCAGCCGCGCGCAGTGCGCGGCCGCGCGGCGGAAGTACTCGCGGCGGTCGCCCGGCGGGACCCGGCCGGGCTTGGAGACCACGGTGTTGAGGTGGTGCAGCATCCGGCCGTAGACCACCGGGCGCCAGTGGTCGAGGTCGGGGCGGCCGTCCAGGAAGGCGAAGACCAGGTCGTACTGGGCGAAGACGTCGAAGTGCTTGCGGCTCGCGGTGGCCAGGATGTTCCCGCCCTCCTGGCGCTGGCGGTAGTGCACGCCGACCTCGTCGAGCAGGGTGATCCGGGCCGCGGCGAGCAGCGCCGGGTACGTCCAGGGGGTGTCCTCGTAGTAGCCGGCCGGGAAGACCAGCCGCTGCTCGGTGATGAAGCCGCGGCGGTAGGCCTTGTTCCAGACGACCTGGAGCAGGTCGAGCAGGTCGGGGCGGGCGGCGAGGTCGAAGACGTCCGGGGAGGCGGCGCCGAAGACGTGCGCGGAGGCGGCCCGGACGATCCGGCCGTCGACGTAGGTGCGCGCGTAGTCGTAGACCAGGACGTCCGGGTCCCCGGTGGCGGCGAGCCGGTCGTCGACGGCCTTGAGCAGGTTCGGGGTGAGGGTGTCGTCGCTGTCGAGGAAGACCACGTAGTCGCCGGTGGCGACCTCCAGGCCGGCATTGCGGGCCCGACCGAGGCCGACGTTCTCCGGCAGGTGCAGCACCCGGACCCGGGGGTCGGCGGCGGCCGCCTCGTCGAGCAGCTCGCCGCAGCGGTCCGGGGAGCGGTCGTCCACCGCGATCAGTTCGAAGTCGGGGCCGCCCTGGCCGAGCACCGAGTCGAGGCACTCGGCGAGGTAGTCCTGGACCTGGTACACGGGGACGATCACGCTGAAGCGGGGCACGGGGCCCAGCGTAGTGGCCCGGAAGGGGCTCAGAGCCCGGAGGTAGGATCGGGCGCACAGACGCACCGATTCAAAGTGCGGCCAGGCCCCCACGGGCCGCCACGCTCCTTCCCGAGAAAGGCCTGCGTAGCCGATGGCTCCCCGCCTCTCCATCGTCGTTCCGATCTACAACGTCGAGCGTTACCTGGTCGAATGCCTCGACTCGATCGCCGCCCAGACCTTCACGGACTTCGAGTGCGTCATGGTCGACGACGGTTCGAAGGACGACAGCGCGGCCCTCGCCGAGGCGTACGCGGCCAAGGACTCCCGCTTCCGCCTGGTCCGCCAGGTGAACAAGGGCCTCGGCGCGGCCCGCAACACGGGCATCCGGCACATCGACCCGGACTCCGAGTTCCTGTGCTTCGTCGACAGCGACGACTCGATGCCGCCGAGCGCGTACGAGCTGATGATCAGCACGCTGGACGAGACCGGCTCGGACTTCGCCACCGGCAACGTGCTGCGCTTCCGCGCGGTGGGCTACTACCAGTCCGGCGGGCACTCCCGGCCGTTCAAGGAGACCCGGCTCAAGACCCACATCACCGAGATCCCGGCGCTGGTCACCGACCGCACCGCGTGGAACAAGGTGTACCGCCGCTCGTTCTTCGACGCGGCCGGCATCCTCTACCCCGAGGGCATCCTGTACGAGGACGCCCCGGTCAGCGTGCCGCACCACTACCTCGCCAAGAGCGTGGACGTGCTCTCCGAGCCGATCTACCACTGGCGCGAGCGCGAGGTCGGCGAGATGTCGATCACGCAGATGCGCACCAACCCCAAGGGCCTGGTCGACCGCGTCACCTCGGTCGAGCTGGTCCGCGGCTGGCTGAAGAAGCAGACCGAGCCGCGCTTCGCCGAGTACCTGCGCTCCTACGACGAGAACACCCTCGTCGAGGAGATCCCGATGTTCTTCTGGTCCGTCGTGGACGGCGACAAGGAGTACCGGGACGCCTACGCCAAGAACGTCAGCCGGCTGCTCCGGGCGATCGGCCCCGAGCTGGTCCGCAAGCTGCGGGCGCCGCTGCGGCTGAAGTACCACCTGACCCTCGCGGGCCGGATCGACGAGTTCGTCGAGCAGATCAAGTACGAGGGCGAGAGCAACGGCGGTGTCCAGGCCCGCGGTCTGCTGCGCCCGTACGCCGACTACCCGTTCCTGCGCGGCGGGCGCAAGAGCGTGCCGGCCGGGGTGCTCAAGCTGGACAACTCGCTGGTCATGCGCAGCCGCCTGTACGAGACGGCCTGGGTCGGCGGCCGGCTCCAGCTGACCGGGCACGCGTACCCGGAGCAGCTGGGCGCGGCCAACAAGCACGACATGGTCCGCACCCTGGTGCTGCGCGAGGCCAAGGGCCGCCGGGTGCTCGCGGTGCCGATGAAGACCACGTACAGCCCCGAGGCCACCGCCAGCTGCAACCACGACCTGTACAACTGCGACTGGGCCGGCTTCACCGTCTCCCTCGACCCGCAGAAGCTCAAGCACCGCGGCCAGTGGAAGGACGGCAACTGGCGCGTCCTGGTCGCCGGCGCCGGCAAGGGCGGCGTCTACAAGGGCCGGATCTCGGCCGGCTGGAGCGACACCGCGCAGTACATCCCGGCGCACTGGGTCGAGCCGGACGTGCGGATCGTGCCGTGGGTCCGGGACAACTTCGTCTACCTGCGGGTGGAGACCGTCCGGGCCCGGGTGACCGGCCTGGCCGCGCAGGGCGGCCGGGTGGAGGTCTCGGGCGCGGCCCGTTCCGGCGCGAGCTACGCCGGGGCGCGGCTGCGGCTCACCCACGTCGAGTCGGACCGCGAGCTGGCCTTCCCGGTCGAGCTGGGCGCGCCGGTCGGCAGCCTGCAGCCGTTCAGCGTGTCCTTCCCGGCCACCGAGCTGACCGCCGTCCGTGAGGCCTGGGCCGAGCTGGACCCGGTGGCCGCCGAGCGCGGCCGCGACCGCTGGGACACCGCGCTGGTGCTGGCCGACGGCAGCATCGTCCAGGTGGCCTGGGACGACCGCAACGCGCCCGCGCAGCTGCACCTGCCGCTGAACCCGGACGCCCCCACCGACCGGCGCCGGGTGCTCTACTCCAAGCCCTCCCCCGGCGGCTACCTCCAGTTCTCCGACCAGCTGCTCCAGCCCGTGGTGGACGAGGTCTCCGCCCGCGGCGCGGACGGCTTCCTGCTCAGCGGCTCCTTCCCGCTGCCCGGCACGCACCGCTGGGAGCTGGTGGTCCGGCACAACTGGCGCGAGGAGGAGCACGTCTACCCGGTGGAGATCGCGGACGGCCGGTTCCGGACCGCGCTGCCGGCCGTACCGACGGCCTCCTTCGCCGGCCGGGTGCCGCTCGCCCAGGGCACCTGGGGCGTCTTCTTCCGTCCGCTCGGCGCCCCGGTCGAGGAGATGCCGAGCTCGTACGCGCTGATCTCGCCGGAGTGCTTCGGCGCGCTGCCGCTGGAGGTGGAGTCGCGCGGCAAGCGCATCGTGCTGGAGCGCCGCCACCACGACGGGCTCTCGCTGGAGTCGCACTCGGCGCTGCTGCCCGAGGAGCGCAGCGGCCACCGCCAGCGCCAGCTGCGGACCGTCGACTACCCGGCCGCCCGCCGGCACCCGGTGCGCGACACCGTGCTGTACAACGTCGGCCTCGGCGGCCTGTACGCCGACTCGCCGCGGGCGATCCACGAGGAGCTGGTCCGCCGCGGCCTGCCGCTGGAGCACCTCTGGGGCACCGACGACTTGCAGGCCGACCTGCCGCAGTCGGCGAAGGCGCTCCGGCTCTGGAGCCCGGAGTGGTTCGAGGCGCTGGCCACCGCCAAGTACGTCGTCACCAGCACCCACCTGCCCGACTTCTTCGTCCGCCGGCCCGGCCAGGTCGTCGTGCAGACCTGGCTCGGCAGCCCGCTGAAGCAGATCGGCTTCGATTTCGAGAAGGTCTGGTTCACCGACGCGAACTACCTGAAGGGCCTCGCCAAGGAGATCCCGAACTGGAGCCTGCTGGTCGCCGGCAACAGCTGGTCGGCCCCGGTGCTGAAGCGCGCGTTCGATTTCAAGGGCGAGATCCTGGAGAGCGGTTCGCCGCGCAACGACCTGCTGTTCGCGTCCGACCGGGAGAAGACGGCGGAGCAGGTCCGCGAGCGGCTCGGCCTGCCCGAGGGCAAGAAGGTCGTGCTCTACGCGCCGACCTGGCGCGAGGACCGGCGCCGCCCCAACGGCGGCTACCAGCTGGACCTGCGGCTCGACCTGGAGGCGGCCAAGGCCGCGCTCGGCGACGACCAGGTGCTGCTGGTGCGCCGGCACAGCGTGATGTGCGGCCAGATCCCCGGCGCCGGCAACGGCTACGTCTGGGACGTCGGCAGCTACCCCGACATGGCGGAGCTGCTGCTGATCGCGGACGTGCTGGTCACCGACTACTCGGCGAGCGTCTTCGACTTCGCCGCGACCGGCAAGCCGATGCTCTTCTTCACCTACGACCTGGAGCACTACCGCGACAACCTGCGCGGCTTCAGCCTGAACTTCGAGGCCGAGGCGCCCGGCCCGCTGCTGGGCAGCTCCGAGGAGCTGGTCGACGCGCTGGGCCGGGTGGACGAGGTCGCGGCGGCGTACGCCCACAAGGCCGCCGCGTTCCGCGAGGCGTACTGCGACCTGGACGACGGCAAGGCCTCGGCCCGGGTGGTCGACGCGATGCTGCGCAAGGAGTAGTCCGCGAGGACCCCGGAGGCGCCCGGCACATGCTCGTGCCGGGCGCCTCCGCGCATTCCCCGGGGTTTTCTGAGCGGATCCTCACCCTTTGCGCCCGCTTTGCCGTCGAACTCATGTTTCGCTGACGAATTTCTGAGGAAATTCGACGAACCGTACAGTTGACCCGGGATGTACTCCCGGTATGGGATATCGATTCGGCCCCGGCACCGGTCGGCACCGCTCCGGAGGCCTCCCGGTCCACCGCCATGGTTCGGTTCCCGTCCCGAAGGGCTCACACCCCGCATGCCTGCGCTCACACGGTTCGTCCTTCCGCACGCCGCCCCCCGTGTGACCGCTGCGCTGCCCACCGCCGACGAGGACGTCGCCTTCGGCCTGCTGCGCGCCCGCTGGACCGGCCGCGGCCTGGAGCTCACCGGCTTCGCCCGCCCGGACGACCTCGACACCGGCCGCCCCGGCTCCGCCTGGACCTGGCTCACCCTGCGCCACCCCGACCCGGCCCGGCCCCCCCTCCACCTGCGCTCCAGACCCCGCAGAATGCCCGAGGTCACCGACGACAGCGCGCAGGCCGACCACAACCACGACTGGTCCGGCTTCACCGCCCTGATCGAGGCCGACCGGCTCCGCCACGGCACCGAGTGGCTGCTCGGCGACTGGCAGATCGAGACCACCCTCTTCACCCGCCCCCGGCCCACCCGGCTGCGCCGCCAGTACGGCGGCCTCGCCCCGCACTGGTGCGGCTCCGGCGAGTACCCGCCGGCCCGCTGGGTCGACCGGGACGTGCGGCTGCTGCCGCACTTCGTCGACGGGCGGCTGCGCCTGCGGCTCGAACGCCCGGACGTCCGGCTCACCCACGCCTCCCCCGGCGCCGACGGCCTCGACCTGCGCGGCACCGCCGACCACTGCCCGGCCGGCACCGTGCTGCGGCTGCGCCACCGGCAGAGCGAGGCCGTCATCGAGCGGCCGGTCGCCCGCACCGGCAACGCCTTCGCCGTCCACGTGCCGTACCGGCCGTTCACCGCCGACGGCCGGGGCGACGGCGACCTGGAGCACTGGGACGCCGAGCTGCTGCACCCCGACGGCACCACCGAGCAGCTCTGCCTGGACGAGCGCGGCGGCCCGGTGGCCGGCCAGCACCGGCTGCCCGACACCCCCGACCGGGTGCTCTACCTCAAGCACCTCGCCGACGGCCGGCTCCAGCTCTGCGTCCAGCCCGCCGCGGGCCTGATCGACCGGATCGCCGTCCGGCCGGCCGGCTTCGAGCTGAGCGGCCACTGTCCCGACCCGGACCCGGGCCGGCTGGAGCTCGTGCTGCGGCACAGCGGCACCGCCGACGAGGTGCGCAGCCGCGTAGAGCCGGGCGAGGACGGCCGCTTCCGGGTCCGGGTGCCCGCCACCCGCACCGGCTCCGACGGGACCGCACTGCCGCTGCGCAAGGGCATCTGGGAGGCCGCGCTGGAACCGGTCGGCCGGCCCGGCCCGGCCCGCCCGCTGCTCGCCGCGCCCGGCACCGTCCACGCGCTGCCCGCGACCACCTCGGCCGGCGGCAAGCGGATCCTGTTGCAGCGCCGCTGGTGCGACACCCTGCTGGTGGACTCCACCCCGGTGCTCGGGCCCACCGAGCGCAGCGCCTGGAGCCAGACCCGGCTGCGCACCGTCGGCTACCCGGCGGCCCGCCGCGAGCCGCTGCGCGAGGCCGTGCTGTACGACGTGTTCGGCGGCCGCGGCTACGCCGACTCACCGCGCGCGGTGCACGCCGAACTCGCCCGCCGGGGCGAGCCGTTGGAGCACCTGTGGGTGGTCGACGACGCCCAGGCCGAGCTGCCGCCCGGGGTCAGCCCGGTCCGGATCTGGAGCCCGGAGTGGTACCGCGCGCTGGCCACCTGCCGGTACGTGGTCGGCAACACCCACCTGCCCGACTTCCTGGAGCGCCGCCCCGGCCAGGTGGTCGTGCAGACCTGGCACGGCTCGCTGCTCAAGCGGATCGCCCACGACGTCGAGAACCCCTGGCTGGCCGACCACGGCTACCTGGCGGCACTCGACCGGGAGACCCCGAACTGGAGCCTGCTGCTCTCCCCCAGCCCCTTCGCCACCCCGATCCTGCGCCGCGCCTTCCGCTACGCCGGCGAGATCCTGGAGGCCGGCTACCCCCGCAACGACCTGCTGGCCCGCGCCGACCAGCGGACCGCCGCGGCCGTCCGCCACCGACTGGGCATCCCCGAGGGCAAGCGGGTCGTGCTGTACGCGCCGACCTGGCGCGAGGACCAGCAGCGCGGCAACGGCGACGGCTTCCGGCTCGACCTGCGGCTGGACGTCGACCACGCCCGGCGCCTGCTCGGCGAGGACCACGTGCTGCTGATCCGCCCGCACGCGCACGTCCGCGAGCCGCTGCCGGGCGCCGGGGACGGCTTCCTGTACGACTGCGGCGACTACCCCGACCCGCAGGAGCTGCTGCTGATCGCGGACGTGCTGGTGACCGACTACTCGTCGATCATGTTCGACTTCGCGATCACCGGGCGCCCGGTGTTCTTCTTCACCTACGACCTGGAGCACTACCGGGACACCCTGCGCGGCTTCTACTTCGACTTCGAGCCGCAGGCCCCCGGCCCGCTCGTCCCCACCTCGGCCGAACTGCTCGGCGCACTGCGCGAACTCGCCGACTCCGGTGCCGCGCTGCCCCCCGGCTACGCGGAGCGCTACCGGCGTTTCCAGGCCGGGCACTGCGTGCTGGACGACGGCGGCGCGGCCCGCCGGGTGGTCGACCGGATGCTCGAACTAGGGCGCACGAACGGCTAGTTCAGCAGAATCCGTAGTCCCGCCAGGGCCGCCAGACCTCGTCCGCGTCGAACCGGGAGAGGCTGAACCCCGGCACCTGGAAGGCCGCCCGGAAGCCGCGCGCCTGCTCGTACGCCTGGTCCAGCACGTCGTCCGGCAGGCCGTGCGCCACCGTGACGTGCGGGTGGTACGGGAAGGCCAACTCGCGGGCCAGCGGGCCGGAGCGGATGTCCGCCTCCAGCAGCCGGCACTCCTGCGCCCCCTCCTCGACCCGGACGAACACCACCGGGGACACCGGGCGGAAGGTGCCGGCGCCGCTCAGCAGCATCCGGAACGGCCGGTGCGCGGCCGCCACCGCCGCCAGGTGCTCCTCGATCTTCGCCAGCCCCTCGGCGGGCACCTCGGTCGGCGGCAGCAGAGTGACGTGCGTCGGTATGGAGCGGGCCTGCGGGTCACCGTGCGCGGCCCGCGCGTCCTGGATCTGCGCGCCGTACGGGTCCGGGACGCTCACGGACACGCCGATGGTGAGCAGCTCGGGGAGCTCCTCACCATCGGGCAGTCGTGTCAGTGGGGTCACCGCTTGGCGGCCGGGAGGAAGCCGATCCGGTCGTACACCGTCTCCAGCGTCCGCGACGCCACCGCGCGGGCCTTCTCGGCACCGATCGCCAGCACCCGGTCCAGCTCCGCCGGGTCGTCCAGGAAGGTGCGGGTGCGCTCCTGGAACGGGCCGACCCACTCGGTGAACAGCTCGGCCAGTTCGGTCTTCAGGGCGCCGTACATCTTGCCCTCGAAGTGCTCGACCAGATGCTCGACCGACTGCCCGCTGAGCGCGGAGTGGATCCGCAGCAGGTTGGAGACGCCCGGCTTCTCCCCCTCGTCGTAGGAGACGACGGTGCCGGTGTCGGTGACGGCGCTCTTGAACTTCTTGGCGCTGACCTTCGGGTCGTCCAGCAGGCTGACCAGACCCTTGGCCGAGGAGGCCGACTTGCTCATCTTGATGCCCGGGTCCTGGAGGTCCTGGATCTTCGCCGTCTCCTTGAGGATGTACGGCTTCGGGACCGTGAAGGTCGGGACGTAGCGGGAGTTGAAGCGCTCGGCGAGGTCGCGGGTGATCTCGACGTGCTGGCGCTGGTCCTCGCCCACCGGGACGGCGTCCGCCTGGTAGAGCAGGATGTCGGCGATCTGGAGGATCGGGTAGGTGAACAGCCCGACCGTGGTGCTGTCGGCACCGTACCGGGAGGACTTGTCCTTGAACTGGGTCATCCGGGAGGCCTCGCCGAAGCCGGTGAGGCAGTTCATCACCCAGGCGAGCTGCGCGTGTTCGGGCACGTGCGACTGGACGAAGAGCGTGCAGTGCTCCGGGTCGAGGCCGGCGCCGAGCAGCTGGGCAGCGGAGATCCGGGTGTTCTCGCGCAGCACCTGCGGGTCCTGCGGCACGGTGATCGCGTGCAGGTCGACGACCATGTAGAAGGCGTCGTTGTCCTTCTGCAGGTCGACCCACTGGCGCACGGCGCCGAGGTAGTTGCCGAGGTGGAACGAGCCGGAGGTGGGCTGGATGCCGGAGAGCACCCGAGGACGCTCCTTGACCGGACCGGTGACCGCTGCGTTGACCATGCGGGCCATTGTTCCAGTTCCACCGGTCGCTCAGGAAACGTCCGCCCCTGGAGGATCTGCCAGTGTGACCGCACTCACCCTCACCCGGGCGATCCGCCGGCCCTCCAGCTTGGCCACCGTCAACAGCACGCCCCGGCCTCCCTCGACCGGGATCCGCACCTGGTCGCCGTCCCGGGGCAGTCGGCCGAGCGAGGCGACCAGGCAGCCGGCCACCGTCTCGTACGGGCCCTCGGGGAGGGTGACGCCGGTCTCCTCGGCGAAGTCCCCGAGGTTGAGCAGACCGTCGAGCTCCACGCCGCCGCCGGCCAGTCGGCGGGTGGTGGCGGTCTCCGGCCGGTCGTACTCGTCGCGGATCTCGCCGATCACCTCCTCGACCAGGTCCTCCAGGGTGACGATGCCGGCGGTGCCGCCGTACTCGTCCACCACGATGGCCAGGTGGTGGCCCTCGCGGCGCATCTCGCCCATCGCCTCCAGCACCAGCTTGGTGCCGGGCAGCAGCTTGACCGGCCGGGCGAGGTCGCGGACCTTGACGGCCTGCTCGCCGCGCGCGCCGTACAGGTCGCGGACGTGCACGAAGCCGACCACCGCGTCGGCGCTGCCCTCGACCACCGGGTAGCGCGAGTGCGGCGAGGTGTCCGCCTGCTGCCGGACGGCGGCCAGCGGGCGTTCGGCGTCCAGGAAGGTCACCTCGGTGCGCGGGACCATCACCTCGCGCAGCTGCCGCTCCCCGGCGGAGAACACGTCCGCGATCAACGCCCGTTCGTCGCTGCCGAGTTCGGTGTTGGCGGCGACCAGGCCGCGGAGCTCCTCGGAGCTCATCGAGCCGCGCCCGGCGGCCGGGTCGCCGCCCAGCAGGCGGACCATCAGATTGGTGGAGTGGCCGAGCAGCCAGATCACCGGACGCAGGGCCACCGACATCACGTCGACCACCGGCGCCGCGATCACCGCGATGGACTCGGCGCGCTGGAGGCCGATCCGCTTGGGGGTGAGCTCGCCGAGCACCAGCGAGACGTAGCTGATCACCAGGGTGAGGCCGACCAGGGCGAGCGCGTCGGCGACGCCCTCGGTGAGCCCGGCCCGGACGAACAGCGGGGCGACCTTGCCGGCCAGGGTGTCCGCGCCGAACGCGGCGGACAGGAAGCCCATGCAGGTCACGCCGACCTGGACGGCGGCCAGGAAGCGGTTGGGGTCGGCGGCCAGGTGCGCGGCCCGGGCGGACCGCCGGCTGCCGTGCGCCTCCAGCGTCCGGATCTGGCCCTCGCGCAACGAGATCAGCGAGATCTCGGCGACGTTGAACAGCCCGCCCAGCAGGATGAAGACGAGGACGAGCGCGGCGTCCCCGAGGGTTTCGTTCACAGCGGGTCAGTGTAAGGCGGCGGCCCGCCGCCCCACGGTAGGAGGCGACGGGCCGTCGGAGGTTCAAGGGGCTCAGATGAGGCCGAGCTCCTGGACCGCGTCGCGCTCCTCGACCAGCTCGTTGACCGAGGCGTCGATGCGGGCGCGCGAGAAGTCGGAGATCTCCAGGCCCTGGACGATCTCGAACTTGCCGTCCTTGGTGGTGACCGGGAAGGAGGAGATCAGGCCGGCCGGGACGCCGTAGGAGCCGTCGGAGACGACACCCATGGAGGTCCAGTCGCCCTCGGCGGTGCCGTTGACCCAGGTGTACACGTGGTCGATGGCGGCGTTGGCGGCCGAGGCGGCCGAGGAGGCGCCGCGGGCGTCGATGATGGCGGCGCCGCGCTTGGCGACGGTCGGGATGAAGTCGCTCTCCAGCCAGGCCAGGTCGCTGCCGACGGCCTCGAAGGCCGGCTTGCCGGCGATCTCGGCCTGGAAGATGTCCGGGTACTGGGTGGCGGAGTGGTTGCCCCAGATGGTGACGCGCTTGATGTCGGAGACCAGGGCGCCGGTCTTGGCGGAGAGCTGGCCGACGGCGCGGTTGTGGTCCAGGCGGGTCATCGCGGTGAAGCGCTCGGCCGGCACGTCCGGGGCGTTGCGCTGGGCGATCAGGGCGTTGGTGTTGGCCGGGTTGCCGACCACCAGGACCTTGATGTCGTCCGCGGCGTGGTCGTTGATGGCCTTGCCCTGCGGGCCGAAGATGCCGCCGTTGGCCTGGAGCAGGTCGCCGCGCTCCATGCCCGCGGTGCGCGGACGGGCGCCGACCAGCAGGGCGACGTTGGCGCCGTCGAAGGCCTCGGCCGGCTTGTCGGTGATGGTGATGTCGCGCAGCAGCGGGAAGGCGCAGTCGACGAGCTCCATGGCGGTGCCCTCGGCGGCCTTGAGGCCCTGGGGGATCTCCAGGAGGCGCAGGTTCACCGGCACGTCGGCACCGAGCAGGTGGCCCGAGGCGATGCGGAAGAGCAGCGCGTAGCCGATCTGGCCGGCCGCTCCGGTGATGGTGACGTTGACGGGGGTGCGGGTCATTTCTACCTTCTCCAGCAAATCGCCAGGTGCCCCAGGCACATCGGCGCGCTGGAGCCGAGGATGTTCTCTCGACGTCGAGAGACCGGCGTCAGGTTATCGCAAAGGGAAGCGTACGCCGCCTGTGCGGGCCCGGCCGCGGCGTCTGATACGTCACAACGCACCGCGGCCCCCGCCCGGGTTTCGGGGCGGGGGCCGCGGGGAAGCGACGCCGGTCAGTGCTTGGGCCGGCCGATCAGCTGGCCGATGTTGTCCAGCAGCGGCATCTCCAGCCACGGGTTGGGCTGGGCCACCAGGGTCAGCAGCACGATCGACGCGCCGAGGAAGGTCAGCACCAGCACGTCGGTGAAGCGGCTGCGCACCGCCAGCATGCCGACCTCGGGCAGCACCAGCCGCAGCACGGCGCCCAGCAGCACCCCGCCGCCGAGGATCAGCAGCCCGTACTTGAAGCCGTCCTTGAAGTCGGCGAACCAGGTGACCGCGAGCCCGGCGCCGACCACCAGCAGGACCAGCGTTATCGGCCACTGCCGCACCGGCAGGGCGTGGTCGCGCCCCAGGGCCGCGGCCGAGCCCTCGGGCGGCAGGGTGCCGGTGGTCTTGACCGGCCTGCGCCGGGACCGCGCCGGTCGCGGTTCAGTCATGCTCGCCGTCCCTGGGGTGTCAGATGCCGGCGCGGCGCTCGGCCGCCTCGACGATGTTGTTGAGCAGCATGGCGCGGGTCATCGGGCCCACGCCGCCGGGGTTCGGGGAGATCCAGCCGGCCACCTCGGCGACGCCCGGGTGCACGTCACCGACGATCTTGCCCTCGCTGCGGCTGACGCCCACGTCCAGCACCGCCGCGCCCGGCTTGACGTCCTCCGGCTTGACCAGGTGCGGCACGCCCGCGGCGGCCACCACGATGTCGGCCTTGCGCAGGTGGTAGGCGAGGTCCCGGGTGCCGGTGTGGCACAGGGTCACGGTGGCGTTCTCGCTGCGGCGGGTCAGCAGCAGGCCGATCGAGCGGCCGACGGTGACGCCGCGGCCGATCACGACCACCTCGGCACCGTTGATCTCGACGCCGTGCCGGCGCAGCAGCTCGACGATGCCGAGCGGGGTGCACGGCAGCGGGCCCTCGATGCCCAGGGCGAGCCGGCCCAGCGAGGTCGGGTGCAGGCCGTCCGCGTCCTTGTCCGGGTCCATCAGCTCCAGGACCGGGTTCTGGTCCAGGCCCTTGGGCAGCGGCAGCTGGACGATGTAGCCGGTGCAGGCCGGGTCGGCGTTGAGCTCGCGGACGACGTTCTCGACGTCCTCCTGGGTGGCCGTGGCGGGCAGCTCGCGCTGGATCGAGGCGATGCCGACCTCGGCGCAGTCCTTGTGCTTCCCGTTGACGTACCAGCGGCTGCCCGGGTCGTCGCCGACCAGGACGGTGCCGAGGCCGGGCGTGACGCCCTTCGCCTTGAGGGCCGCCACCCGGGCGGCGAGTTCGGACTTGATCGCGGCAGCGGTGGCCTTGCCATCGAGAATCTGGGCAGTCATGACCCCATTCTCCCGGATCGCGACCGGCGCCCGTACCACGGCGGCACCGGCTCCGCGGGGCGACCGCACCCGGCCCCGTCGCACGACCTGCGGGGCAGCCGGTGACGGGGCCCGCGGCGCCGCCGGACGGGTACGGATGATCCTTACCACGTTGCGGTTGCGCCACAGTCTTGGTCCGGTGCTCAGAACCGGCTGGACACGGCCCTGCCGTCCGGTTGACGATATGCGGGCATTCCCTGCCGCGACCCGGCCCGGTGACGGGCCGACGGACACCACGGCGGGGCGTACCCGGGGGAAAGAGCCAGTGAGCCGATCAGACCAGACCGAGCAGTCCGACCGCCGCGACGTCGTCCCGACCGCGGCGTGCCCGTCGTCGACCCTGCTCGCACCGCTCCCGCCGCGCTCACCGCGTGCCTGAGCCGACCGCGCCCGGCACCGTTTCCGGAGCCGTCACCACGCTGCCCTGGCGTCCCGTCCGGCCGGCGGCCCGACCCGCCGGCCCGGAACCGGGCCCTCCGCTGTCCCGTCCCCACGTCCCCGTAACTGCCCGGAGGCATCCATGAGTTACCCGCCCGACCCGAACAACCCGTACGGCCAGCCGCAGGCCCCGGGCTACGGCTACCCGCAGCAGGCCCCGCCTGCCGCCGGCTACGGCTACCCGCAGGCCGCGCCCGGCTACGGCTTCGCGCCGGCCGTGCCGCAGACCATGCCCGGCCTGGTGACCACCGCGCGGGTGATGCTGTTCATCGTCGGCGGTGTGCAGACGCTCCTCGCGATCATCTACGTGGTCATCGCCGCGGCCGCCAAGGACGCGACCAACACGCTGAGCCGGAGCACCAGCGACGACAACCCGTTCACCACGATGGGGAACGCCGCGGCCGGTGTCGTGCTGGTCTTCGGCGTGCTGTTCGCGCTGTTCGCCGCGCTGTCGATCACCCTGGGCGCGAAGTTCGGCAAGGGCGGCCCGGCCGTCCGCATCACCACCATCGTGTACGGCTCGCTCGGCGCGCTGATGGGTCTGCTGATCCTGCTCGGCGCGGTCAGCGGCGGCACCGCGGTGGGTCTGATCATCGCCCTGATGTGGCTGGCGATCAGCATCATCTGGATCACCGCGATGTGCACCCGGGACGGTGTGGCCTGGTTCAACCGGCCGCGCTACTGATCCGGCCGGCCCGGCACCCCGGTCACCGGCGGCAACGTCTCGCTGTACAACCAGACCGGCGAGGTCGCCATC
>NZ_JBEOSA010000031.1:0-97063 GCF_040302625.1 Kitasatospora sp. NPDC097643
TATCTCCTTCTTACCCCCCCTTTGTGGGGTTCGTTGGTCCCCCCCCACCGTTCGCGCCCCCCCGGGGGGGGGGCCGTCCGGACCGATTCACTCGGTCCGGACGGCCGCGCCCTTTTGACGTTCCCTCAGGTTCCCTGACGTCCCCCGGCCGGATCAGCCGCCGGACAACGGCCCCGGCATCGCCCCCGCCCCCGCCTCCGTCTCCGCCCCCGCCTCCGGCAGCGGCCCCCGGGCCAGGCGCAGCAGCTCGTCCGGGGTCAGTGCGGCCAGCCGTTCCCGCCCCAGGCGCAGCACCTCCTCGGCGGCGGCCAGCAGGTCCTCGGGGGTGGCCGGGCGTTCGGGCAGCGCGTCGGTCCAGTCCCCGGCGGCCAGCCATGCGCCGACCGCGCCGCGCAGTCCGGCGGTGCCCGCCTCCCGGATGGTGAAGGACAGGTGCACCGAGAGGCCCTGACGGCCGGTCGCGGTGTGCGGGGCGCCGCGCGGCACGTACAGCACCTCACCGGGGGTGAGCACGGTGGCGAGGGCGACCGGTCCGGGTTCGGGGGCCAGCCCGGGGCGCCAGTGTCCGTCGGCGGGGGCGTCGTGGACGGTCCACTCCTTCTCCCCGGCGAGCTGGACGACCAGGACGTCGGCGTCGTCGCGGTGGACGTCCAGGCCGCGCCGGCCGGCGCCGGTGGCGAAGCAGAACGCCTCGGTGCGCCGGCCCAGTTCGAGCGCGATGTCGGTGGCCAGCGCCCGCACGGGGGCGTGCCACTGGTCGAGTTGCGGCAACAGCAGGGTGGCGCCGTCGGCCAGCAGGGCGGCGATGCGGCGGGGGTCGGCGAAGCCGTCCTCGCGCCGTCCGGCGACGGTGCGGGAGGTGCAGAACCGCTCGGCCGGGACGACCTCGCCGGCCCTGACCATCTCCACGTACGGCACACGCAGCAGGCCGCCGTGCAGCACCTCGTCCAGCTCGTCCGGCCGGGGCAGGCCCTGCGGCCACCCGTCGGTGCGGAACACCTGCGGCCGCCGCTCGTGCAGCGCCCCGGCGAAGGCCCCGGTGTCCCCCACCAGTGCGGCCAGTACTCGTCCCATCCGTTCCGTCCCCTCTCGTTCACCGGCCGGCCGCCCTCGGATCGGCGGCCGACCGTCCCCTGTCGAACGGATGAACAAGCGGAAGCGGTTGAACCGGATCCGCGCCCCGCTCGCGAACCGGCCAGCTTCCCCCCTCCCGGCCACCGCCCCTCCCCCGGCGCCCCCGGGCCCCGCCAGCGCAGCTCAGCCCGACCGTCACCCCGGTCCCGACCGCCCGTCACCCCCACCCGCCGACCGGGCGGGCCGCCGGATTTCCCGGCCTGTGGGATAGATCACACCGCCCGGTCCCACCGGCCGTCACCGCACTGCCAGCGCCGCACCCACTCCTCGAAGCCCCAGGTGGCGCCCTCCCCCGGCGTCGCCGGACGTGCCCGGCGGCGGCCGGACCCCGCCGCCGGGCACGCTCGGCGCGCGGAGCCAGCCCCCAGGGGACGCTCAGCGGGCGACGCCGGGGCAGGAGTTGACGCCCGCCTCGGCCCGGGGGACTTCGTCTGCTACCCGCGGCCACCACAGGTGGTCGGCCGCGGGGACGAGGGCCGGGGAGGCTGCGGTCGCTCTTCTTCAGGGCCTGCGCGGTGGGGTCCGGTCAGGTGGGGGCGAAGGTGCGGCGCAGGTGGGTGACGAGGTGGGCGGGGTCGGTGGTGGGGAGGCGGGCGGCGAGGTGGCCGTCGGGGCGGATGAGGAGGGCCTCGCCGTCGCCGGGGGTGTAGGCGGTGCGGAAGGTGGCGGCGGTGTCGTGGACGACGGGCAGGCGCAGGCCGTCCAGCGTGGTGGGGGCCGCCGTGGTGAGGACGGTGTAGGTGGTGAGGCGGCCGTGGGCGGCCGCGTGGGCGGCGGCGGCGCAGGCGTGCAGGGTGTCCGGGGTGGTGGTGGGGCCCGGGTGCAGCAGCAGGGTGTGGTGGGGGCCGCGCAGCAGGTCGTGCAGGCGCAGCGGGTAGGCGGCCAGGGGGCGGGTGAGGCCGGTGCAGTCGGGGGCGCGGTCGCCGGGGGCGGGCCCGCTGTCGGGTACGGGGCCGGGTTCGGTGAGCGGCCCGTCGCGGTAGCCGACCAGCAGTTGGGCCTCGCGCAGCAGGAAGGCGGCCCGCTCGCCGGAACCGGAGCCGGGGCCGAGGCCGGTGCGGGCGTGGCGCACGGTGCGGCCGACGACCTCCTCGCCGACGGGGTGGCGTTCGGCGTGGTAGCTGTCGAGGAGGGTGTCGGTGGCGGCGCCGTGGACGGTGAGGGCGAGTTTCCAGGCGAGGTTGTAGGCGTCCTGGATGCCGGTGTTCATGCCCTGGGCGCCGGTGGGCGGGTGGATGTGGGCGGCGTCGCCGGCGAGCAGGAGGCGGCCGTGGCGGTAGCGGTCGGCGAGACGGTGGCTGATCCGGAAGACGGAGGACCAGCGCAGCGTGCGCGCGGTGGTGGGCTGCGGGGCGAGGCGGTCGAGGACGGCCTGGATGTGCCGCAGTTCGGGGGCGCGGGCGCCGGTGTCCAGGCCGTGGGCGACCCGCCCCGGCCCGGCGGGGGCGGTGGCCAGTTCGGGCGGGACCCGCATCGAGACCCGGTAGCGGCCGCGGCCGGGCAGCGGGATGCAGACCAGCTGGTCGTCGGTGGTGCCGTCGGCGCTGCGGTGGGCGGCGCGGATGCCGTAGCCGGGCGGCAGGTCCCAGTCGACCTCGACGTCGCCGAGCATGTACTGCTCGGGGAAGGCGTCGCCGTCGAAGGCGATGCCGGCGCTGTGGCGGACCCGGCTGTGCGCGCCGTCGCAGCCCAGCACGTAGCGGGCGGCGAGCTCGCGCGGGCCGTCGGGGGTGGCGAGGGTGGTGCGGACGTGGTCGTCGGCCGGGTACAGGTCGAGCAGTTCGGTGCCGCGTTCGACGGTGGTGCCGTAGCCGGCGAGGTGGTCGGCGAGGAGGCGTTCGGTGGCGTACTGGGGCAGCGCGGCGAAGCGGTACGGGACGTCGGCGGGCAGGTCGAGGTCCAGGCGCGGGCCGGGTTCGCCGTTGAGGTAGCTGAGCTGGCCGAGCAGCGGCACGGCCTGGTCGAGGACGCGCTGGACCAGACCCATGTCGTCCCAGACCTCCAGGGTGCGGGGCTGGATGCCGACGGCCTTGGCGTAGGGCTGCGGGGCGGGCAGCCGGTCGACGATCCGGCAGCGCACGCCGTGGCGGCGCAGTTCGGCGGCGGCGGTCAGGCCGACCGGTCCGGCGCCCACGACCAGGACATCGGTGTCGTCCATCGCCCGCTCCTCGGTGCCGGGAGAGCCGCCCCCACCCCTCCCTTCAGGCTGCCCCGGGGACGACGCGGCCCGCCACCGGGACGGGCTCGGGCTTTGCGTCGGGCCGGGGAGCCGGCGCCGGGCCAGGACGTCGACAGCGATCGTGCCGCCGAAGGCCCAGGCCCAGGCGGTGAGGACGACCGGGCGCAGCGCGTACCGGGCGGGGTCGGAGCGGCAGCCGGGGCCACGGGCGGCGCGGCGCCGGCTCACGGTGACGGTGGCGGGGTGGGCGTGGACGCAGTCCGCCTGCGGCGCGGCGCCGGCCGGGCAGGCGGGCGAGCCCCACCTGCTGGCTGGCTGTAGCGCAGCGCAATGGCCACGGAGAGCGTTCTCGGCCTGCCGTACCCGACGACGACCGAGGCGGAACTGGCCGTCGTGCTACGCCCAATCGCGCGCAGGGATCGTGGCTCTTATCTCGCGTGGAGGACGAGCAGGTTGGTTGTCGTCGACCGCCCACCACGCGGGACTGTGATCGGGAGTGTGGTTCCGTTCGCGACGAACAATCGACCGGTCAGCAGGTCGGTCCACGACGAGCCTGCGTGTTCAGGTCTTAGCTGCAGTCGGCCAGCATAGTCCGCGACTTCTGACGTGTTGACGACTGTGATGATTGCCGTCCCGTCGGTGCCGCGGTAGCAGTAGGCAGCCACATCGTCTCGGCCATCTTCGGTCGTCGGTTGGTAGGACTGATGACCGCGGATCAGTGTGTCAGCATGCGTGCGACGAATGTCGACGAGTTGCCTGATGTGGGCGATGTGCGCGCCGGCGTCTTCAAGAATGTGCTGGTGACAGAGCGCCAGGCCATGACCGGCGGCATAGATTTGGTGCAGCCGATTCATCGAGTCGCCGCCATTGCTGAAGTACCGGACCTCAGGGATTCCGTAGCGGACCGCTGAGGCGGTGATCCGCGTTTGGTCACTTAGGCCGTTGTCTACGTGAAATGGATCGAAATCCAAGCTCAAGCCGCCATGGCAGTGTCGGCGAATCGGCCCCCCAGGTGTCTCGACGAGAACGACACGATCAGGCCGGATCGTGTCCATCACCGCCTTGGCGAGAGTGAGCACTCCCTGCGCATATTCGATTGGCCAGTATTGGATATTGTCCTTCAGTGTCGTGACATGCATCGGCCAGTTGAGCTGCCAGCCAAACGAATCGAGGAAAATACCATCGGCGCCGTAGTTGTTGACCAAACGGTCGACGACCTTTATGACGTGGTTCTGCCAGTCCGCGAAAGCCGGTACCATCGTGTAGTAATAGGGCCAATAGACCTGCCACTCCACCCCCTGTTCCTCGGGGCTGGCGATGAGGTCCAGCGGCCGGGACTCATGTGTGGGGAATCGGCCGGCAAGGTATTCACCCTGCGTCTTGAAGCCAGGCTTCGGCCGCGTGCGGGCGACCTGAGAATCACGGAAGATGATGAAGGGCTCGACGTAGAGAATCACCTTCCCGCCGAGCGCGTGGACACTCGCGATACCCTCCTTGAGTGCCGATTCACCACCGAGGTCTGATCGCGGCCAGTAGTCACCCTTGTTGAAATATGGAGGATGCAACGGCGCGGGCGACGGCCCCGGCGGATAGGCGCCCCCGGTTACGTCGGCGTCGAGGCGTGGTCTCCCTTCCCAGTAGTCCCACAGGTAGACGATATCCGTCCCCAATGACCGAGCCTCTTCAAGGAGCTTGGGAAGCTCGAGAAACGAACGCAGCCGCCCCTTCATCACCAGGAACACATCCAGTTGCCGAGCGCTTCGGATGACCGCTGCGGTCGCCGCTTTCGGAGCCGTGTAGAGAGCCGGCGTCGGATCCATCCGTCGCCATGGATCTGCGCCGGTTCGGTACAGCCGGACGAGAGCGCCGTTTCCGTCAACGAAGAAAAGATCGGTTCGGTCCGCCGTGACGGCCAGAGCCGTGATCGGCGCGCCGGGCGGGGCGAAGTCTTCGTGCTGCGGCACCCCTTGTGCGTCTACTACGTCCAGATCCGACGGAATGCTCCAGCCGCCGTTGTTGCGCATGGCGGAGTGCTGGATGGCACCCCGATCGGCAATGACGAAGATATCCTCATCCTTACCGTTACGAACGATTGCGGCGATACCGGCACCGGCTGGCGCCAGCGGCTGCTCACTCAGCTGTGCAATCTGCCACGGTCCGTCGTCCGACGGTGTCGTCTTGTAGAGAGTGGCCATCTTCCCGTGCTTATCGACGAAGAAGACGTCGGTTTGGACCGGGTTGCGGACGAGCGCCACCAGACAGGAAGGAGACACACAGGTCTCGTTGATCGTGATCGTGCGCGGCGTCGGCAGCCACTTGCCGTTGTCGCGTTCGAACGTCCAACGGACTGCGCCGACTGCATCGACCAGGAAGACGTCCACGTCCTTACCGCCGCGAGTTATCGCGGCCAGCGGCGCACCGGGCAGAGCGATCGCACGCGACAGCTGTGTCAAAATCCACGACGGCTTACCCGTCGCGGGGCCATAAACGGTCCACAGAGCGCCATCCATGCCGATGAAGAACACATCGACCTGCTGTCTGTGACGCGCCACCGCGGCGAGCCACCCACCGACCTGGGCGATGCCCGGCGGCGTGATCTGCTCGG
This sequence comes from Kitasatospora sp. NPDC097643, assembly GCF_040302625.1. Lineage (NCBI taxonomy): Bacteria > Bacillati > Actinomycetota > Actinomycetes > Kitasatosporales > Streptomycetaceae > Kitasatospora > Kitasatospora sp. NPDC097643. Next base: position 5,919 of record NZ_JBEOSA010000031.1, read on the forward strand.
TCAGGCCCCAAGGCCCGTTGTTGCGCATGGGTGTCCATCCGATCGCCCCCTCCTTGTCGACGACGAACAAGTCCTCGTCCTTTTCGTCGCGCACAACCACGGCGAGCGGTGCACCTGCGGGCGCCCGAGCAGCGCCACTAATCGGCACAGGCCCGACTGGCAGCCACTCGCCGGCGGCCTCGAAAAAGGTGCCGATTGCGCCGTCGGGAAGGTTCTCGCGCATGTTGGACAGGTACATCCCACCGGCGCCGCCACCTGAATGGGTGTAGATCGCCGCCTGGTCGGCGAACCAGGCTGGCTGCGGCGGAAACCGCCAGTTCGGACGTTGACGATGCTTGTCGAGGTAGTAGTCGACAGCCGCATGCCAGTCCCCGTCCGGATGGACGCCGATCGCCAGGTTCGGCAGCTTCACCGGATCTTCCGGCTTGAGCTCCGAGACCCAAAATCCTTCAACACCCAGCAAGGAAAGGGTGAGCTGAATCGGCGCGATTCCGGCCTCGACGTCGTGATCGATGTCGGCGACGAACATCCCACCGCCGTGCGCGCTGTAGAAGCTCGCTACCTCCATCGTGTTCATGCTTGTCGGCAACCCAATCCGTTGTGCCTCCTTCCGGTACGGCATGCCGATCGTGCCCGGGGCGAACGTGCCACCAAAATCGTCTTGCTTGCCGTTCCGTGTCAACGTCCCGGCCAGCTCCACGTTCGAGCCGATCTCCATCGAAACCATTCCATACGTGTCACAAGGACCTCCCCTGGCCTGAAGGCCGAGGAGCTTCGGCACCACCATCCGCAAGAACGCCGACCCGAGTTGCCTGCTGGTGTTGGTGACGGTCAGAGCGAGAATGACTGCCGGGTTAGATCCGTCGGTGTACACGTCGAGCTTGAAAGACAGGCTATCGTCCCGTGTCTTCGCGTAGATCCGTACGAATCGTCCGGGAGCGAGGATGGCGTGATTTGTCACCACCAAGTCACGACTCGATATCTGGGATGGCCCGTTGTTCACCGCGAACTCAAACAGGTATGTCTGCGACGTCAGATATTCGTGCTCGCGACCGACGGCCAAATCGCGGATACTCTCAACGAAAATCCCATCTCGCCACTGCAACCGGGGGTCCTTTTCGCCGGAAGGTCCAATTGCAAGGCGGAGCTTGATCTTTTCGTTGCCAACTTCGAGCCGCTTCATATCGAACTCCAAAAGAAGGCCCGGTTAAACCCGCATCAGCTTCGTGTCCCGCAACACATACAGTTGCTTGTCCTGAGCCCCTCTTGGCGAACAGGTGGACATGGCTCTACCCGCGGCGGCCGGCGCAACGCCGGTGATGCCGGCCTTGGGCAGCACGTTCCATCCGCTCCAGGTTCCGCTGTCGCTTGCCGCGCTGACATAGGCGGCGCTGCGTCACGTACTTCCAGCTCAGCACATGCACTCAAATGGCGCATCCTGCCGCCGAGCCCAGTCAGCTTGGAATAATCTTGACCGCCACCGAGCGCAAGCGGCTGAAGAAGACGGCCTACGGCCACAGCCAGTACCGGTTGCGGATACGCGCGCAGATCGTGCTGCACGCGGCAGCGGGGCACTCGAACGCGCGTATCGCCCGGGAGACGGGCTTGCACCTGGACACCGTGCGCCGCTGGCGGGGCCGGTTCACAGAACACGGCGTGACCGGGGATGGCCGACCGTAAACGCAGTGGCGGCCGCCGGTGTTCACCGTGCTGCAAGTCATGAACCAAGAGGCTATCAACCGTCCAACCAGGGCATTTCCGAATGCCGTCCTGGTTCACACCCGTTCACACCCCCGTGCACGCCTCCTGGACCAACCAGATCGAGATCTTCTTCTCCATCGTCCAGCGCAAGGTCGTCTCACCCAACGACTTCACGGATCTCGCTGAGATCCGGGACCGGCTCCGAGCCTGCGCACCGCTGCCGCGAAGCAGCGGGGCCGCCCGGCGCACGGCCGGGCGGCCCCAGGAGGTCAGGTCAACGCGCAGCCGCTCGGCTACTCAGCCGCTCAGCCGCTCAGCACTGCGGCCGACGGCCGTGATTGGCTCCGCGCCTGGCCCGCGCCTTCTTCTTCCGGCGCCGCTTCGATGACATGGCCGCTCCTCTCGCTACCGGTCACCCCCGGCTTCCACCGTTCCACACTCCGCCCGCCCCGGCCCGTCAGGCGGTACGGGCAGCGGTGGCACTACCCGCGGCAGCGCCGCGTTCCAGCGCGGCGCGCCAGGCGGGGCTGTCGACGTAGTGGTTGTCGAAGCGCCCGGCGGAGGCGGCGATCTGCGCCGGGTCGCTCTCCCCGCGCATGACCCGGCCCAGCAGGCGCAGGTAGTCGAAGCGCTCCATCCCCGGGGTGAACACGAACAGCACGTCGGCCGCGCAGCCCGGAGCGGCGGCGAAGGCGTGCGGGGTGTGCGGGGGCACGGCGAGGAAGTCCCCCTCCCCCAGCACGGTGACCTCCTCGCCGACCAGCACCTGGAGGGAGCCGCCAATGACGAAGAACAGCTCCCAGGCCCGGGTGTGGAAGTGCGCGGGGGCCCCGACGGCGCCCTCGGCGAACCGGGAGCGGTAGCTGGTGAAGCCACCCTCGGTGCCGGCCGTCTCGGCGAGCAGGGTCATGGTCGCGCTCGGGTCGGCGCAGGTCTCGGCCACGGCACAGCGGGTCAACACAGCGGCGGCGGGGGCGGCGGGAGCAGCGGCAGGAGCAGCGAGGGCGGCGGGGGCGGCGTTCGTCGTCGTCATGCGACCAGCCTAGAAGCCGATAGACCCATCATCAGGTGGCAATCAGCACCAGTTTTCATGGGTCAATTCTCCCTCCTCATCGCCTGACAGACTGACCCGGTGACGATGACGACGAACGATCTCCTGCGCCGCCAGGACGAGTTGCAGGCCGAGGCCGGCGTGGTGCACGCGGACCTGGGCCTGGCGGCCCTGCTGGGCGGAGTCGGGGACCCGGTGCGGGTGGGCAGCGCGGCGCTGGGGCTGATGGTGCGCCGGGATCTCGACGTCACGGTGGTGTGTCCGCGACTGGACGCGGCCGTCCACCGCAGCGTCGTCGCGATCGGCGGGCAGCTGGCGCTGCACGGGCGGGTGCGGCAGGTGCGCCTGCGCAACGACACCGGCGCCTGGAACAGCGCCCCGGAGGCCTACCCGGATGGGCTGTACCTCGGCCTGGACTACCGCTGCCCGCGCGGTCACGACTGGACCCTGGACCTCTGGTTCGTCGACGAGCCGGCCCGCCAGCCGGACCTGGCGCACCTGCGGGACCTGCCGCCGCGGCTGACGCCGCCCGCCCGCGAGGCCATCCTGCGGATCAAGCACGTCTGGGCCGAGCGCCCCGAGTACGGTCGGAGCGTGCGCAGTTGGGACGTCTACCGCGCGGTGCTGGACGGCGGGGTGCGCACCCCGGCCGAGTTCGACCAGTGGCGCACCCGGACGGACTGACCTCCTGAGCTGACTTAGTCCCCGCGGGCCGCCGCCCGCAGGTGGGTGAGGAAGGCGGTGACGGCGGGCGGCGGGTGGTGGCCGCGGCGGGTGGCGGTGCAGACCCGGCGCACGGGGGTGTCGTCGGGGTGCAGGGCGACCAGGGCGAGGTCGGGGCGCACGGTGGCGCGAGCGGCCAGGGCGGGGATCAGGGTGACGCCCAACCCGGCTGCCACCAGGCCGAGTTTGGCGGTCCAGCCGGCGACCTCGTACTCGATCCGGGGCTGGAAGCCGCTGCGCACACAGGCGGCCAGCAGGGTGGTCTCGGTTCGGCGGCTGACGGCGATCCAGGGTTCGTCGGCGAGTTCGGCCAGCCGTACGCGCCGGCGCCGGGCGAGGCGGTGGCGGCGGGGCAGGGCGACCAGCACCGGGTCCTCGGTCAGCGGGCGGATGTCGAACTGCTCGGTGTCATAGGGGTGTTCGGGGTAGGCGGCGACGACGGCGAGGTCGATCGCGGCCTCCGCGAGGAGGGTGAGCAGGTGGGCGGAGAGGCCTTCGGTGAGGGTGAGGGCGACGTCGGGGTGGGCGGCGCGGAAGGCGGCGAGGGCGCCGGGGACGAGGGCGGCGTTGGCGCTGTCGAAGGCGCCCACCCGTAGCCGTCCGGCGCCGAGGTCGGTGAGGGCGGCGAGGTCGCGGCGGGTGGTGTCGAGGCGTTCCAGGAGGGCTTCGGCGTGCGGGAGCAGGGCGCGGCCGTGTTCGGTCAGCCGCACGCCGCGGGCGAGGCGGTCGAACAGCGGCACGCCGAGTTCGGCCTCCAGGGTGGAGATCTGCCGGGAGACGGCGGACTGGGTGAAGCCGAGCCGGTCCCCGGCGGCGGTGAAGGAGCCGAGGTGGGCCGCGGTGCGGAAGACGTCCAGCCAAGCCATGTCCATTCCGCATGGTTATCATGCGAGACATTCGTTTGTCGCCTGGCTCGTGGCTGCCTAGCGTGGGGGCCATGGAGAAGATCGCTTTTCTGGGGCTGGGCCGGATGGGCCTGCCGATGGCCCGTCGGATCGCCGCCGTCGGCTACCCGTTGACCGTCTGGAACCGCACGCCCGGCCGGGCCGGCGGGCTGACCGAGGCCGCCTCCCCCGCCGAGGCGGTGCGGGGGGCGGGCGTCGTCGTCACCATGCTGGCGGACCCGGCGGCGGTGGCGGAGACGGCCGCGCGGTTCCTGCCGGAGCTGGCGCCGGGCACGCTGTGGATCGACATGTCCTCGATCGGGCCGGACGCGGTGGGCGCGCTGCGTGGTCAACTGCCGGACGGAGTGGGCCTGGTGGACGCCCCGGTGCTGGGCAGCGTCGGGCCGGCGGCCAGCGGCGAGCTGCTGGTCTACGCGGGCGGCGAGGACGGCGACCTGGACCGGGCGCAGCCCGTCCTGGAGCACCTGGGCACGGTGCTGCGCTGTGGCGGCCCGGGGTCGGGGGCGGCGCTGAAGGTGGTGGTGATCGGCGCGGTGGTGGCCGGGGTGACGGTGGTCGCCGAGGCGCTGGCGGTGGCCGGGAGGCTGGGCGTGCCGCAGGAACTCGCCCTCCAGGCGCTGGGCTCCGGGCCGCTCGCGGGGGTGGTGGCCCGGGCCCGCAGCGCCGAATCGGACTTCCCGGTGCGGCTGGCGGCCAAGGACCTGGCGCTGGCCGACGGCGGCCCGGTCCTGCGGGCGGCCCGCGAGGTGCTGCTGGCGCACCCGTCCGTCGCCGAGCAGGACCTGTCGCACGTGGTGGCGGCGGTCGGCGGCCACGCCTAGCGCGGGCGCGGACGCCGGGGCCCGGACGACGCGGCGGGGGAACTCCCCCGCCCGGTCCGAGCCCCGCGCTGCCGCCCGCACCCCCGCCGGCTACCCCTGCCGCAGCGGGTTGACGATCTCCTTCGCCAACCACCCCACCACCCCCGGCGGGTAGGGACTGCGCAGGCTGAGCACCAAGTGACTGAACCCGGCCGCGATCAGTTCGGCGAGGGCGGCGCGGTCGGCGGCCGGGTCGTCGTAGGAGACGGTGTACTGCACCGAGCGGGTGAGCGTGCGCGGGTCGCGGCCGATCGCGGCGCAGTGGGCGTCCAGGACGCGGCTGCGCTCGACGACGTGGTGGATGCCGTGGTGCGGCGGACCGGGGATGTTCCAGATGTCGGCCTGCTCGGCGACCAGCCGCAGCAGGCGGGTGCCCCAGCCGCCGAGGAGGATCGGCGGGTGCGGGCGGCTGAGCGGTTTGGGTTCGTTGCGGTTGCCGACGAGGGTGGTGTACGGCCCGGCGAAGTCGAAGACGTCGCGGGTCCACATGCCGCGCAGGATGGCGATGGTCTCGGCGAGGCGGGCGATGCCTTCGGCGGGCGGCACCAGGTCGAGGCCGTAGGCGGCGTACTCGGCGGCGGCGGGGTTGTGGCCGGGGATGCCGCCGGCGCCGGGGGGCTGGTGGGTGCCGCCGACGCCCAGGCCCATGACGAGGCGTCCGCCGGAGATGACGTCGACGGTGGTGGCCGTCTTGCCGAGGACGGCGGGGTGGCGCAGGCGGTTGGCGGTGACCAGCAGGCCCAGGCGCAGCCGCCGGGTGCGGGCGGCGAGGGCGGCGAGCAGGGTCCAGCCTTCGAGGACGGTGCCGTCCGGGGGGCCGCCGAGGGGCAGGAGGTGGTCCCACAGCCAGGCGTCGGCGATCTCGGGAACGTCGTCGGCCTCCTCCCACACCCGCAGGATCTCGGGGTAGCCGACCCGCATCGGGGTGGTCTTGAGGCCGAACGTGATGTCGTGCGCAGCGAGTTGACCCATAACCGTCAGCCTAACCGATCGTCAGGTTGACTGACAATCAGGAGATGTACGGGATGGCGATAGGCTTGCCCCCATGACGAGCGACACCAGTCCCGGACTCCTGAGCACCCGCCTCGGCTACCTGCTCAAACACGCCCACCTGCGGTACGCGGAGGAATCCGGCCGGGCCCTGGCGCCGCTCGGCCTGGACGGGCGTGAACTCGCGGTGCTGGCCGTGCTGGCCGCGGACGTCCCGCTCTCCCAGCAGGAGGCGGCCGGGCGGCTCGGCGTCGACCGCACCACGATGGTCGCCCTGGTCGACACCCTGGAGGCCAAGGGCCTCGTCGACCGCCGCCGCAGCCCCGCCGACCGGCGCAAGAACATCGTCCAACTCACCGACCAGGGCGGTGACTTGCTGCACCGCGCGGAACGCGTGCGCCGCGACACCGACCGGCGCTTCCTCGCCGCGCTGCCCACCGCCCAGGCCGACGCCCTGCTGACGGCCCTGCGCACACTGACCGGGCAGAACGCCGGACCGGACACCGGGCCGGAAGCCGGACCGAACACCGGGCAGACCCCGTGAGGCGGCTCGCGGCCCTCGCCCTGGCGGCCCTGCTCACGGTGGCCGGCTGCACCTCCGCCCCCACCGCCCCCGACAGCGGCCCGGACGCCACCGCGGACACCGCCACCGCCCCCGCCGGGCGCCCGCTCGCACTGGTCTACCGCGGCCCGGCGGCCTGCGACGGCTGCCCCGAGGCCGCCCGCGCCCTGCTGGAACGCGGCGGTCTGGCCGTGCGCTACATCGGCCCGCACGAACGCCTCCACTTCGCCGCCGCCACCCTCGCCGGCGCCGCCGTGTACGTGCAGCCGGGCGGCACCAACGGCCAGGAGGTCACCACCGCGTGGGACCTGCTGCGCCGCGACCCGGCCTTCCGCCCCGAGCTGGTGCGCGACTACGTGCGCGGCGGCGGCCGCTACCTGGGCCTGTGCATGGGCGGCTACCTGGCCGGCGACCCCGGCTTCGACCTCCTGCCCGGCGACTCCGGCCAGTACGTCCACGCCGAGGGCGCGAGCGTCACCGACGAGCGGGACCAGCTCGTCGACGTCACCTGGCGCGGCCACCGCCAGCGGATGTACTTCCAGGACGGCCCCTACTTCGACCTCGACCCCACCCCCAACGCCCCCGAAACCGGGACCGAAACCGGAACCGGAGCCGCCCCCGGCAGCGTGGACGTGCTCGCCCGCTACCTGCCCGACAACCACCCCGCCGCCGTCGTCGCCCCCTACGGCACCGGCCGCGTCGCCGTCAGCGGCCCGCACCCCGAGGCCCCGCCGGACTGGTACCGCGACTACCACCTCAGCGACGAGTCCCCGACCGGCCTCGCCCTGGGCGACGACCTCGTCCGCACCCTGCTGGCGCCCGCGCCGTCGCCGCCGTCGCCGCCGTCCTGAGACACCGGGGCCCGGATGTCACAAACCGCGGCCCCACCCCGTCTTCGTCACAGAGAACGCGACGACGGGGAAGGGAGCCAAGGTCATGCGGGTGACCGAAGACGCCGCGAGGACCGAGGAGTTCGAGCGGCTGCGCCCGCTGCTGTTCTCCATCGCCTACCGGATCCTGGGCAGCGTGGCCGAGGCGGAGGACGCCGTCCAGGAGACCTGGCTGCGCTACCAGGCCGGCCCGGCCGAGCCGCTCTCGCTCAAGGCGTACCTGTCGGCGGTGGTGACCCGGCTGTCCATCGACGTGCTGCGCTCGGCACGGGTGCGGCGCGAGGCCTATGTGGGGCCGTGGTTCCCCGAGCCGCTGCTGGCCGACCCCTACCAGGACCCGGAGCGTGCGGCGGAGTTGGCGGACTCGGTGTCGATGGCGGCCCTGCTGCTGCTGGAACGGCTCAGCCCGCTGGAACGCGCGGTGTTCGTGCTGCGCGAGGTGTTCGCCTTCGACTTCCCGGAGGTCGCCGCGGCGGTGGGGCGTTCGCAGGCCGCGTGCCGCCAGCTCGCGGTGCGGGCCCGGCGCCACATGGCCGAGGGGCGTCCCCGCTTCGAGGCCGACCGCCGCGAACGCGAGCAGCTCGCCGACCGGTTCTTCGAGGCCTTCCGCGCGGGCGACCTCGACGGGCTGCGCCAACTGCTGGCCGCCGACGTCCAGTTGGTCGGCGACAGCGGCGGCAAGGCCCCGCAGTGGGCCAGCGTCATCGCCGGCGCCGCCACCGTGTCCCGGCTGCTGTCCGTCCTCGTCCCGCCGTTCGTGCGCATCGGCGGCGTCGTGGAGCAGCACGAGGTCAACGGCCAGCCCGGCGCGATCTTCCGCGACCACGACGGGAGGGTCGTCAACACCCTGGTCCTGGACATCCTCGACGGGCAGGTCCAGACGATCCGCTCGGTCACCAACCCCGACAAGCTCACCCACGTGGGCCCGGTCGCCGACGCCTGGACGGTCGTGCGCGAGACACTGCGGGAACGCCGCCGCCCGCCGCGCACCGCCTGAAAGGGGCCAACCCCCCGTGACCAGCTACCAGTTGCACCCCATCGGACACGTCGAATCCCCGCTGAAGGACCGCTCCGCCGCGCCCCGCCAGCCCGACGAGGGTGCCCCCGAGGCCTGGATCGTCCTCGACGAGCGCTACCTGCCCGCCCTGGACGGCCTGCGCCCCGGTACCGACGTCCTCCTCCTGACCTGGCTGCACGGCGCCGACCGCACCACCCTCACCGTCCACCCCCGCGGCGACACCACCCGCCCGCCCGCCGGCGTCTTCACCACCCGCGCCCCCGACCGCCCCAACCCGATCGGCCTGCACACCGTCCACCTCCTCACCATCGACGGCCCCCGCCTGCACGTGCGCCACCTGGAAGCTGTCGACGGCACCCCCGTCCTCGACCTCAAGCCCCTCCTCACACCCGCCCGTTGACCGCGCCCGCGGGCACCATCACCCGCCGGCCCGCCACTCGGGCATCCGACCGGCCGGCGGCTGCTCCACACCCGGCCCGCCGCTGTGCGGGACCGGGACGTAGCCGTTGGCCGGCACCGGCAGCGCGTCGACGCACGCCGCCGAGCAGGCGTTGACCAGCAGGGGCAGGACGTCGGCCCCCGACGTCCACCGCGAGATCCACACCTGGCGCAGGTCCCCGCTCTTCTCGATCCGCCGGTCGCAGACGCTGCACGTGCGGATCGCGGTGGCGCCCCACACCCCGGGGTCGAGATCGCCGAGGCCGTGGCGGCCGTCCGCCGGGGCCGGCAGCAGCGGGAACGGCGCCCGGAACTTGTAGTTGCCGTAGAGCGCCCGGGTGCTCACCGTGCTGCGCCGCAGGTTGGCGCAGCGGGTGAGCTCGTACGGGAACCAGTGCAGGCGGTAGGAGGTGTAGGGGGTGAACTCCTCCAGGCTGCGCATGGCGCCGATCTCCGGCGGGATGCGCACCAGGTTGCTGCGGTACAGCACGAGGTGCTTCACGGCGGTGAGCTTGGCGATGGTCGGCGGCAGCGTGACGACCTGGCGCCGCTGCTCCGCCGTGAGCTCCACCAGCGGCTTGAACTCCTCCCGCCGGTCGGCCGCCGCCTCCTCGACGAGTTCGAGCAGGCGGATCCATCCGGGCGCGGTGGTGTCCTGGAGTTCGCCGTGGAACCGGGTCGGCCGCTGCGGCGCCCCGGTCCTGCCCCGCTCGATGCACCCGCACGAATCGATCGGCGACTCGCTGTTCGGCACCACCTGCGTGTTCGTCTCCTCGGTCATCCGCTCACCGTACTGTCACGGCCGTGAGTCGTTTTCCGGCATCCCCGCACCGGCGCCCGGACGCCCTGCGTACGCTCGGGTCTGACCATCCGCCAAAACGAGCAGGACACCGCGATGACCGCGTCCGGGCTGTTCGTCGGTTCCCCCGAGTACACGGCGCCCGAACGCGCCCGCGGCCGGGACGGCCTGCCTGCCTGCCTGCCTGCCTGCCTGCCTGCCAGCGACCTGTTCTCCCTGGGCGCCACCCTCTTCCAGGCGGTCGAGGGGCTGTCGCCGTTCCGGCGCGAGTCGCTCATGGGCTCGCTGACGGCCGTACTCCTCGACGAGCCATCGCAGTTGACGCGGGCCGACCGGCCGCTCGACGCCCTGATCACCGCCCTGCTGACGAGGGACCCGGACAAACGCCCGGGTGTGTCGCCGAGGCCCTGGCTCTGCTCGACGAGCCGCCGCCCGACGCCTCTCCCGCTGCCGGCCCCGCTCCCGCCCTCGCTCCCACGGTGGTCGCCACGCGCCCGATGCGGGTGACGGACCGGCCGCAGCTGAACCGGGTGGCGCGGGCCGGCCGGGACCGCAGGAGCAGGACCCTGCGCATCGTCCTGGCCGCCCTGGCGGCCGTGCTGGCCCTGGGCGGCGGAACAGCCACCACACTGGTCTTCCGGAACGAGGACAACGCCGCGAACGCCGCGGCCGACGTCGCGCACGACGGCGCCCTGCGCTGCGCTCGACACTGCGCAGCACCGCGGACTTCCTCGGCACTGGGGTGATCTCCCAGACCGGTGCCGGCACCTGGAACACCCACCGGGAGGCCGTCGCCAACGAGTGCAGGAAGCACACCTGATCAGGTGTGTCAGTAGTGGGGCGTGTTGTGGAAACGATCGAGCTCGCCGCCTGGCAGCTCACAACCCGCGAATGGCCCAGCCCAGGTCAGGGCCGTAGGAGGCCCAGCAAATGACTGAGCCGTCGGGCTCGAGCTGCCCCATGAACCAGTCTTCACCAACTCTTGCAAGGCACATGTCATAGCTGTGGAAGGCAATGATGACGTCGGGCTGGAGGACGTCATAGTCGGCGAATCCGTGCTGTTCGATGACGACGAGTCGTTCAAGCGAGAGCAGATCCGCTGTGGCGTCATCCGATGCGGAGCGGACCTGCTCGACCGTCCATCCGTCGGGAAGAAGTGCGTTCACTGCCGCATGGTCGCAACGAGCGGTGTCTCACAGCCACTCGTTAATTGCGGCGACCAGCACGGTCTGGCGGTTGCGGATCTGGTCCGCCTCCTATCACCACGCCCCACAGCCCGTGATCACCTACGACCATGATCCACTTTCGCAACAGGCCCTGGTACCCGTAGTGGTCGTCGTCGTACAGGGTGTTGCACGGATTTCGAAGCCCCGTCGCCGTGGCGGAGTTCCGAACTTCGGTGATCAGACGGTTCGCTGGCCGTGGAGGAGCAGGGGGAGGTCGCGGCCGGTGAGGGCTTCGGCGACCCGGGCGGCCTGGGCGGGGGCCATCACGGCGGGCAGTTCGTGGACGGGGACGAAGCGGGCGCCGAGCAGGCCGCTCCGGTGCTGCGGCGGGACGGTGAGGCGAGTGCCGTCGCGGACCGTGCCGCCGTCGAAGACGAGGTTGAGGCGCTCCAGGTAGCGGTCGGCGGGGGTGAAGTCCAGGGCGAGCACCTGCGAGAGGCGGAGGTTGAGGCCGGTCTCGGCGTGCAGGTGGCGGGCGGCGGCCCGGTGCGGGGGCTCGTTGGGGCGGGCGGCACCGCCGGGCAGGATCATGCCGTCGAGGTAGTCGGGGTCGACGAGCAGGACATCGCCGCGCCGGTTGCGCACGAGGACGAGACAGCCCAGCCGGGTGACGGGCGGCCTGGCGGGCGGACGGGGGTCGCGCATGGGGGTTACTTCCTACTTGCGGGAACCTACTTGCGGGAACGCCAGCGCAAGCCGGCGAGGAGGGAGAGGGCGAAGCAGAGCCACCAGAGGAGGCGGGCGGCCAGATCAGTCGTCATGGGTGAGGCGCTCGTACCGCAGCCCCTTGCGCAGCAGATCGACGATCCGCAGGACGACGCCGATCGGCGCCGAGCCGAGGCTGATGAGGAAGCACCCCGTCAACTTTTTGCATGCCCAGTCGACTTCGAGAGACGGCAGCTTCACCCCGCCGAGGGCGAGGACGGTGGTGAGGTCGTCGACGACGGAGGCCGCCTGACGCCGCTGCTCGGCGGTCGCCCGGTTCAGCATCGACCCCATCACTCCCCCAGCCGGCGAGGCGGCTCGAAGACCCGCCACGCACCGAAGGCGACGGTGAAGGAGGTGTACGACGCAAGTTGACCGGAGGAGTCGAGCTGCCACTCCCCGGTCATTTCGTTCCGCACGCGGTAGCACCGCCCCTCCGGGTCCCACCGGACGCCGTAGCCGTGCAGCTTGGCCGATGGTACATGAGCATGGGTCATGGAAAGAACCCTCCGCAGTCGAGATTTCACGTTCCGTAGGGAAAGGGTTGCGGATGAGGCCCTGGTTGCGGAAGTATTTGAAGTCGCCAGTTCAGCTTGGTTCACTTGGGAAACAGCATGAACCGTAAGGATCTTGACCCAGCGTCATCCCCTTATGCGTCACTCGGGATCCAGCTCCGTCGCTCACGCGAGGCCCAGAATCTGACGCAGAACGAGCTCGGAGAAGCCATCGCCTACACCGGCGCCTACATCTCCAGCATCGAGCGCGGCATCCGCGCACCCAGCCGCCGCTTCGTCGAGCTCGCGGACGCACACCTCGGCACCGGCGGCACCCTCGCTCTGATGCTCGACCAGCTCGAAAACAGCATCCTGATAGAGGGATTCCCGGAGTACGCCGAGAAGGAGGCCGACGCCGTCACCATCCGGCTCTTCCAGATCGGCGTGGTCTCTGGGCTTCTGCAGACCAGCGAGTACGCAACAGCCTACGAGCAGGCCTTCGTCCGGCGCGGAACCGTTACCCAGCAGCAAGCGGACGAGCGCGTGAAATTCCTGCTCGCACGACAGAATCGGCTCGCACCACCGTCTCCCCCTCACATCCACGCCGTACTGGACGAGTGGAGCCTGCGTCGGCCGATCGGCGGAGCCACCGTGATGGTCGATCAGTTGACACACCTTGAACGCCTGGCCCAACAGCCCAACATGACCATCCAGGTGGCGCCACTGGGCCTTGGCGAGAACCGGCCGTTCGCCCACCCGGTAACCCTGCTGACCATGCCCAACCGTTCGTTGCTGGGCTACAGCGAGAGCCACCAACGAGGCTTTCTGGAACGCAATCCCGAAACCCTCTCCGGCTGGTCCAGGGACTACGATCGGCTTCAGGTTGAAGCGCTGCCCCTGGCCGCGTCACTGGAGCTGATCCGCGCAGCACGGAAGGACTTCGAAAGTGCATCTTGACCTATCTCGTGCCAACTGGCGCAAGAGCACGTACAGCGGCGGCGGCGGCGAATGCATCGAGGTCGCCGATGGCTTCCCCGGCGTCATGCCCGTCCGTGACTCCAAGAACCCCAACGGCCCGGCGCTCGTCTTCCCCTCCGCCGCCTGGCAGGCCTTCGTCACCGCCGTCCGCACCGGTGAGTTCGACGCCGCCTGAACCTCATCAGGCCAAGCCCCGCCGCCCCACACCCGGGCGGCGGGGCTTCTGAACTCCTCCCCCGGGTTCAACTCCCCCAGAAGTCGGCCCCGCCGACTTCCCACTCCAGCGAGCAGCGGCATCAGCCCTGCTGATGCGCAGTGCAGCAGACCTCGTTGGACGTGATCGCAGCCGCGGCTCCAGGATGGCCGGATGACCGTTTCCTCCGCCATCGCCTCCTTCGCCGTCGTGGCAGGCATGCTCACCATCATGCCGGGGCTGGACACCGCTCTGGTGCTCCGCTCCGCCATCACCCAGGGCAGGCGCCGGGCCTTCGCGACGGCGCTCGGGATCCTGTGCGGCGTGCTCGTGTGGGGCGTGGCCGCCGCGGTCGGTGCCGCCGCGGTGCTCACGGCATCCCGTCTGCTCTACGACGCGCTGCGCCTGGCCGGCGCCGGGTACCTGGCCTGGCTGGGGATCGGCATGCTGCGCCGGACGCTCAAGGAACGCGGCCGGCCCGGGTCGGGGGAAGCGGCCAACGAAGCGGCCGCGGAGGCGACGTGGGCACGCTCCTGGGCGCGTGGGCTGGGCACCAGCCTGCTGAACCCGAAGAACGGCGTCTTCTACATGGCGATGCTGCCCCAGTTCATCCCCAGCGGCGCCCCGCATCTCCTGATGGGGGTCGTCCTGGCGACCGTGCACGACCTGGAGGGGCTGGTCTGGTTCAGCGCGCTGATATTCGGCACCCAGCTCGTCCGCCGGTGGCTGAACCGCGGCTCGGTGCGGCGGGTCATCGACGCGATCACCGGCTCGGTCCTCGTCGGCTTCGGCATCAAGCTGGCACTCGCGGACAACTGACCACCGGGACCGCCCGGCGGGGCTTCTGAACTCCTCCCCCGGGTTCAACTCCCGCCAGAAGTCGGCCTCGTCGACTTCCCACTCCGGCGCGTACCGTGGCAACCAGCCGGCACGCTCGATCTGGAGGAGACCGCAATGGACACCACCTGGCGCAAGAGCACCTACAGCTCCGACGGCGGCCAGTGCATCGAGGTTGCCGACGGCTTCCCGAACGCCGTCCCCGTCCGGGACTCCAAGGACCCCGACGGCCCCACCCTCCGCTTCCCCTCCGCCGCCTGGCAGGCCTTCGTCACCGCCGTCCGCACCGGCGAGTTCGACGCCAGCTGAACCCAGCAGGTACGCCCCGCCGCCCGCACCCGGGGGCGGCGGGGCGCTTCGTCCAACTACCAAGTACCAACTACCGCCTACCGGCGCGCGAACCGTTCGACCGCCTCGCGGACGTAGCGGATCTTGGTCTCGCTGTCGAGGTGGCCCGCGTCCTCGGCGACCTTCACCTCCGCGTCGGGCCAGGCCTTGGCCAGCTCCCACACCGCCTGCAACGGCCCGTTCATGTCCATCCGGCCGTGCACCAGCACCCCCGGGATGCCCGCCAGCCGGCCCGCGTCGCGGAGCAGCTGGCCGTCTTCCAGGAACAGGCCGTTGGAGAAGTAGTGCGCACAGCTGCGCACCAGGCCCATCTGCTCCCGCATCGGGTAGGTGGCGAACACCCCGTCCTTGCCCTGCATCTCGTTCGACAGCAGGGCGTCCTCCCAGGCGGACCAGTCGTGCACCGCCTTCTCCCGCACCGCCTGGTCCGGGTCCTCCAGGAGCCGGGCGTACGCCCCGAGGACGTCCCCGTCGTGCGGAGTACCGGCAGTACCGGCCGCCCCGGCCGCCCCGGCGAGGAAGCGGTCCCACGCCTCGGGGTAGAAGCGCCCCGCGCCCCGGTACAGCCAGTCGATGTCCTCGCGGCGCCCGCCGAACACGGCGGCCAGGATGATCTCGGACACCCGTTCCGGGTGCTGCTGCGCGTAGGCGAGGCTGAGCGCTGATCCCCACGAGTACCCGTACAGCAGCCAGCGTTCGATGCCCAGGTGTTCCCGCAGCCGTTCCATGTCGGCGATCAGGTGCCAGGTGGTGTTGTGCTTCATGTCGGTGTCGGGGTCGCCGGCGTGCGGGGTGCTGCGGCCGCAGCCGCGCTGGTCGAACAGGACCAGCTGGTAGCCGTTCTTGTCGAAGCGCCGGAACCCGCCGCGGTGGAAGCCCCCGCCGGGGCCGCCGTGCACCACGACGGCGGGCTTGCCGCCGGGGGTGCCGCGGACCTGCCAGTACACCTGGTTGCCGTCGCCGACGTCGAGCATGCCCTCGTCGTAGGGCTGGGGCGGTAACTCCGGATTGGTCGTCACGTGTTCCTCCTTGGCGAAAGGGTGTTGTCACGTCGGGGCCGCCAGGGTGGCACGGTGAAACCCGTTCGACCCCGGCGGCCTCCGCAACGAGACCCTACGGGAGTGATCGAGGAGTACGGGGCCTGATGGGGTGCCAGGCCTGGGACAACGGTCCTCGTGGGCCCGCGCGTTCGCCTTCGACGAGCCCGGGCTACCGGGCGGGCGTGAGCGGCGTGGGAAGTCGACGGGGCCGACTTCCCACGCTTCTCGCGATCAGGCGGGCTGCCAGAGCTCGATCCGGTTGCCCTCCGGGTCGGTGACCCAGCCGAAGCGGCCGACGCCTTCCATGTCCTGGGTCTCCTCGGCCACGTCCGCGCCCTCGGCACGCAGTTGGGCGAGCATCGCGTCCAGGTCGCGGACGCGGAAGTTGAGCATGGTCTGCTGGGTGCGGGAGCCGAAGTAGTCGGTGCCGGAGTCGAAGGCCGCGAACACCGTCGGCCCGGCGCCCGGGTGCCACAGACCGTTCTCGTCGGCGTCCAGACCCAGGCAGTCGCGGTACCAGGCGGTCAGGGCCGCCGGGTCGGCGGCGCGCAGGAAGTAGCCGCCGATGCCAAGCACACGTTCCATGCCGTCATCCTGCCAGGACGGCGACCGGCCGGGCCCTACGACGCGGGGTTCGGCCCGGAGTCGGGCGCGGGGTCGGGCCCGGAGTCGGGCGCGGGGTCGGGCCCGGGGTCGGGCGCGGGGTCGGGCACGAAGCGGCTCAGCCGGTGGGTGGTCGGCTGGGTCAGGCGCCCGCAGAACATCTCCAGCCGCATCGCCGACCAGTCGATCTGCGGGTCCGAGGCCCGGAGGCGGCGGATGTGCGCGTGCCACTGCGCCTCGTCCTGGGTCTCGAAGAGCACCTCCCAGTGACCGGCCTCGGGCGCGAAGCGGGCGGCGTTGCGCTCGATCCGCTCCCGCTGGCGCCGTCTTCGCTTCCCCTGTCCCGGCATCCGGCCAGCATCCCGGGGCGCCGCCGCCGCGGCAAGGGCGTTATGCGTCGGACCGTTGTGCGTCGGACCGTTATGCGTCGGACCGGTCGCCCTCGCGCGGCGTCCAGTAGGCGACGAGCCGGGCGACGCCCTCGTCGAGGGAGGTCCAGGGGCCGGTGAAGGTGAGGACGGCGACGGCGCAGGTGGGGAAGCCGCTGGCGTTCAGCCACGGCAGCAGGCCGGGCTCGCAGGCGCCGGCCAGGTAGTCCGCCAGGCCGTGCATCCCGGGGTTGTGGCCGACCACGACCGCCTCCGCCGCCCCGTCCGGCGTCTCCCGCAGCACGGTGATCAGCTCGTCGAGGTCGGCGTCGTAGAGGCGGTCGTCGTACACCGCCTCGGGTGGCGCGGGGAGTTCGGCCGCCGCCAGCTCCCAGGTCTCCCGGGTGCGGGCCGCGGTGGAGACCAGGGCGAGGTCGGGTGCGATGCCGCGGCCGGCGAGCCAGCGGCCGGCCTGCGGGGCGTTGGACCGGCCGCGCTCGGCGAGGTGGCGCCCGTGGTCCTCGGGGCGGTGCGGTTCGGCCTTGGCGTGGCGCAGCACGACGATCGTGCGGGTCGGCCCGGTGCTCATCCGGTCTCCTCCGTCTCGGTCCTTCGCGTTGTTCGCGTCGTTCGTGTCGTTCGTGTCGTTCGTGTCGTTCGTGTCGAGCCTAACGGGCTTGACCTCACGTCAACGTGGCGCAGACGCCCGTCGACGCCGAGGGCCGGGCGGTGGCGGGTCCGCACGGTGCCGCGCTGTACGTGCTCGCCCGGCAGGCGGGCGGCCGGCGGATCGTGGCGGGCCAGAACAACGCGGTCACGGCCCCGGGCCCGGCCGGGTCGGCCTGACGGGGTGTCGGGCGGTGAGGAATGAACGGGGGCGCCACGGGAGTTGGGGTGGGGTGACAGGCCGCCCGGCCGCCTCGGAAAGGGTTCACCGCATGCCCTCGCTTCGCCTTGGTGTCTCCCTCCAGCCGCGCTGGCCCCTGGATGACGGGACGGCCGTGCTGCGGGCCGCGCGGCGGGCCGAGGAGCTGGGCTTCGACCACGTCGCGGTCGGCAACCGGCTGCTGGACAGCGGGTTCGGCCTGGACACCGACCCGCTGGTGCTGCTGTCGGCCGTCGCGGCGGTGACGACCCGTCTGCGGTTGCTGACGTCGGTGCTGGTCGCGCCGTACTATCCGGCGCCGGTGCTGGCCAACCAGGCGGCCACGCTGGACGTGGTGTCGGGCGGGCGGCTGATCCTGGGGGTGGGCACCGGCTGGAACCCGGCCGAGTTCGAGGCGGTCGGCGTGCCCGTGCGCGAGCGCGGCGCCCGTACCGACGACCACCTCGCGGCCTCCCGGGCGCTGTGGGCGCAGCGGCCGGCGGACTTCGACGGGCCGTTCACGCGGCTGCGCGGCGCCCGTCTGGGCGTGCCGCCGGTCACCCCCGGTGGGCCGCCGGTGTGGGTCGGCGGGCACAGTGACGCGGCGCTGCGCCGGGTGCTGCGGCTGGGCGACGGGTGGTACGGCACGGGTGTGGACGCCGACCAGGTGCGGGACGTGCGGCGCCGGCTGCGCGAGCTGGCCGCCGACGGCGCGGCGAGCACGGGGGACGCCGGGGCCGCCGGGGCCGCCGAGCGGCTGACGCTGGCCGCGGCGGCGTTCCTCACCCCGCCGGGCGTCCCGGCGGTGACCGAGCCGCCGGGGCGGCCGCTCGGCGGCGCCGCGCCCAGTGCGGCGAGCGTCGCCGACGAGCTGGGGCGGCTCGGCGAGGCGGGGCTCGCCGCCTGCACCCTGTGGCTGCCGGTGGCCGCCGGGCACGTCGAGGAGGCGATGGAGTGGATCGCGGCGGAGGTCGCGCCGCAGCTCACCTGAACCAGTGCCGCCGGACCGGTCGCCGGACTCGCCGCCGGACTCGTCCTCAGGCGAGCCAGGCGCCGGTCAGCGCCTGGACGGCCGCGCCGTCGAGGTCGTTGAGCTTGGGGGCGACGAAGGCCTGCGCGGTCGGCGAGGTGAGCAGGCGGAAGGCGGGGCGTTCGGCGTCCAGGTGCTCGACCATGCGCTCCGCGACGTCCTGCGGGGTCTGGGCGGCGGCGAAGGCGCCGCGGGTGCGAGCCAGGTAGGCGGTCAGGGCGGGCGCGTACGGTCCGGCCTGCGCCACGACCTTCTCGATCTCGCCGACGTTGCTGACGAACTCGCTGGCCACGGCGCCCGGTTCGACGACGCTGACGTTGACGCCGACGGTGGCCGCGACCGGTGCCAGGGACTCCATGTAGCCCTCGACGGCGAACTTGGCGGCGCAGTAGGCCTCGTTGAAGGGCTGGCCGACGACCCCGCCGACGCTGGTCACGGTCACCACGCGGCCGCCGCTGGCGCGCAGCAGCGGCAGGGCGGCCTTGGTCACGTGCAGCACGCCGAAGAAGTTGACCTCCATGACGGCCCGGACGTCCTCGACGCTCTCCTGTTCCAGCGTGCCGACGTGGCCGGCGCCGGCGTTGTTGACGAGCGCGTCGAGGCGGTCGAGGCCGGCCAGGCAGGCCTGGACGGAGGCCGGGTCGGTGACGTCCAGGGTCCGGATGTCGACGGTGACCCCGGCCTCTTCGGCGGCGGCCCGCAGGGCGCCGGCCTTGGCGGTGTCGCGCATGGTGGCGATCACGTGCCAGCCGCCGCGCGCGGCGGCGACGGCGGTGGCCAGGCCGATGCCGGAGGAGGTGCCGGTGATCAGGACGGTCTTGTTGGCGGTCTCGGTGTTCATGCTCGGTCCTCGCTACTTACTTATGGTTCATAACCACTATGTTCCATAACTATGTGCGGACATACTTCACCTTGTCAAGCACTTCGGTAGGCTGAACCCATGTCGAATCCGTCGGATGAGCTGACCAGGGAGATCGTCGGTCTCTTCGCGGCCGTCAACCGCCGCTACAGTCGCGAGTCCGAGGCCGCGGCGGCCGCCCACGAGCTGACCCCGCTCCAGGCCAAGGCGCTGCTGGCCGCCGCCGAGGAGCCCGTCCCCACCCGCCGGATCGCCGAGCGGCTGCACGCCGAGCCGTCCAACGTGACGGTGATCGTCGACCGGCTGGAGTCCCGCGGCCTGGTCGAACGCGGCCCCGACCCCACCGACCGCCGCGTCAAGCGCGTCGCCGCCACCGAGGCCGGCCGCACCGTCGCCACCGACCTGCGCACCCGCATGCCATTCGCCGCCGCCCCCCTGGCCCGCCTCGACACACCACAACGCGAGGCGCTGCGCGACCTGCTGCGGCTGCTGCTCGACGAGGAGGAGTAGCGGGGTGTGGAGCGGGAAGTCGGCCGGGCCGACTTCCCACTCCACACCGCCCGCCCCCGTCAGCCGCGCAGGGCCGCGTCCAAGCGGGTGCGGAGGGCGGCCACGCGGTTGTGGCCGGGGGTGCAGGCGGGCAGGCGCCGCACCAGGTCGCGTACCTGGGCCGGGGCGTGCGCGATCGCCCGGGCCAGCTCCTCCTCGCCGACGCCGGCGGCGAGTTCGCGGGCGTGCGCCGCGTGGACGGCCGGCTCCAGGACGTGCTTGACCTGGTGCGGGGTGGCCAGCGGGTGGATGTACGGGGCGGCGGCCGCGTAGCCGGCGGCGCGGGCGGCCGCCGCGGCGGCCGGGTCCTCGGCCTCGCTCGCGGCCTTCAGCGCCGCCCAGGCGACGGTGCGCAGGTGCCGGGTCCGCTTGCCGTCGCGGGCGAAGGCCCGTACCCCCTCCAGGGCCTCGCGCGGCCGGGTGTCGTGCGGGGCCTGCGCCTCGTACAGCGCCAGCGCCCGCTCGGCGCAGTCGGCGGCCCAGAGCCCGAGCAGCCGGCGGTCCTCATCGCTGATCATCACGTCGCCCATCCGCCCATCCTCACCCAACCGTTCCTAAACAGTGTCCAGGAGTGAACATTGAGTCCACGTCCTGTTGCTGCGCGCATCCCGAACGGTTTTGGGTGCGCTGGTCGCCCGCGTTCTCGTTGTCCCCGCCCGGCTGCGCGCATCCTGTGCACGGTCCGTGGCGGGGTGGCGGGTTTCCTCACGCCCCCGGTCACCTGGTCCGGCCTGGGCGGTCCGATGCCCACGACGATCGCTCCGGTCGTCGTGGGGCGGTGCCTCCCCCAGCCTCCGGCCGGGGGGACCCCCATGTCGCCGGATCGGGTGTCCAAGGGCGCGTCGCCCGATCGCGATGCTCGCGGCATCGTGCCGGGTGGTGGTGCGTGTGGGCGTCGCGAGCGGCTTCCGCCAGTGCTGCGCGCCCCATTGGGAGGTGTAGGCGGGGTCCACTGCGACGATGACCATGTCCAGCCCGGCGGCCATGGAAACAAGCCGGGCACGGAGCTTGCCGGTGGGGATGCCGGAGACGAGCTGACGGAACCGCTTCCTGCGGCCGTGCTTCTCGCGGGTCTTCTCGTCGGCGAAGTCCAGGTTCTCGATGCCGATCGCGGTCACGCCGCAGCGCTTGGCCCAGTGCAGCAACCGGCTGATGGCGTGGCGGATCTGGGCGTCGCGGTGCTGTGCGGTGCCCGACAGGTCGTAGTGGAAGCGGCGCGGGTCGCCGACCGGGTTGCCGTGGACGTCGAGGTGCCAGGCCGCGAAGTGGTCCGCGTTCGTATCCACGCCGACCATCCCGGCCACGCGGGCCGCCTCCAGCGGCATCGTCCGCACCACCGGCCGGGTCCACGCGGCGTCCAGGTACCAGCGCCCCCGGTCCACGTCCAGGTGGATGCGGTAGGCCACCGCCCGGTTGCCTGCGATCCGGTCGGCCCACTCGGTGCCCCGGTGCGCGAACACCACCCTCGCGGCCAGGACGTACCGGCCATTCCCGGCGTTCGCCAGATCAGCGAGCAGGGCGGGCAGCCTGATCGACACCTCGCCGTCCGGCGTGACGCGGATCGTCTCGTTCCCGAACCGCTTCCCCGACTCCCCGTCCGCGGACAGGAACCAGCGCGACGCCTCCCACCGCGCCCGCCAGCCGGCCTCGGTCAGGTTCGCTGCCGCCAGGTGGTGCCGGGTGTTCAGCAGCCTCCTGCCGCCACGCACCACATGCACGACACCGGCCGCACGATCCGCCGCCACCACCGCGCGGCGCTCCTCAAGCGCCGCCAGGCGGCGGGACTTGGCGAACCACTCCCGCTTGGAGCGGTAGCCACCGGGTGCGCGTTTGGTGCCCTTCTCCCCGAGCGGCAGTGACAGCCGGTGGGCGATCGTCCGGATCCCGGCGTCCAACGAGTCCAGGTGCGCGGCCTGCCCACGCCGGGCCAGCGCCCACTGGTCAGGCGTCGCCTTCGTGATCGACCCCGCCCAGCGGGACGACGACCCACCGGTCAAACCCCGCTTCCGAGCCGCCCACGTGGTCGCCGAATGCCCCGAGCCGTCCGCACACCGGGCCGCCAGGTCCCGGGACGCCAGCGAACCCAGATGCTCACCGACCAGCCGCAGAACCCTCTCGTCCTCGGGAGTGAGGCCCTTGAGCCGGTCCCGTACCGACACACCAGACGGACCGAGCGCGACGAACGGCACATCAATCGAACGCAGACCAGCCAAAACCCCAACACCCCCCAACCGCAGGAAAGTTGACCCCAACCTGTCGCGCAACAGCAGGGTCTCGGCCCATTCCAGCCAGACGGACACGACCCCTGCACACGCAGTCACCGCAGCATGACACCCACCACTGACAAACACACTCACAGCACCTCACGGGCACTCGTGAACACTCGACGGCCAGCAGTTACCAACCCCCGGCCCCACACCGGGGGTCCGCCATACGCGCGCAGCAGGCGGCCGGTTCTCACCGCAGTCGACGGTCAGGCTGCTGGCCGAGGTTCTCGTCGATCGCCGCACCGCGCCGATAACGGGAAGGCAGTGCCACGAGTCGTATACGTGCCACCCGTGCACCGGAGTGGAACTGACGGGCCGAGGTGATCGTCTCCTGCTGTATGAGTGACACGAGTGACAACACGTTAGGACGACGCGGACTCCTTCGGACGGCGGTCGCGGGGGCCGCCTTCCTACCGGTGGTCGGCGCCGCGTCCACGGCCGCGGCCACGACGGGCGAGCCGCACCGGAGCGGCGGCGGCGGCGAAACGGTGTTCCGCTGGCTCGGGAACAGTGGCTGGCGGATCGAGGGCAACAAGAAGACGGTGCTGTTCGACCCGTACCTCACGCGGTACCCGACCCGCGGATTCGACGCGAAGACCCCGCTCACCGTCAACACCGACCTGGTCGACCAGCACATCGGCACGCCGGACCTCATCCTGGTCAGCCACAGCCACTGGGACCACTTCAACGACGTCCCCCACATCGCCAAGACCAGGAACATCCCCGTCGTCGGCACGGCGACCACCTGCTACCTGCTCCAGGCGATGGGCGTGGAGCCCGCGCAGCTGATCACCGTCAAGGGCGGCGAGGTCCTCGACTTCGACGGGTGCACCGTCGAGGTGGTGGCGAGTCTGCACAGCCGCAACGCCAAGCACGCCTACTGGGCGCCCGGCACGCTGACGGGCCCGCCGGCCAAGGCTCCGGAGACGATCGGCGAACTCCCGGAGGGCGACACGCTGGCCTTCCAGATCCGCCTCGGCGACGGACCGTCGACCCTCCTGACGGGCGCCAGCGACTTCGTGGAGCGCAACCTCACCGGGCTGAGGCCCGACATCGCGATGATCTCCGTCGAGAGCACCGCCCACGCCACGTACCGCTACGTGCCACGGCTGCTCAAGGCCCTCGACTTCCCGCGCACCGTCGTCCCCGTGCACTGGGACGACTTCGAGACGCCACTGACCGATCCGGCCGTCCTGGGGAACAAGATGGACCTGGACGGACTCGTCGCACAGGTCCGCGAACTCTCCCCGCGCACCAACCTGATCCGCCCGGAACACCTGACCCCCCTGCGGCTGCGCGCATAGCCGTCAGCTCGCGCCGGACAGGGACCACGCGCCCCCGGTGGAAGCGTTCACCGGGGGCGCGTCACCGCAACAGCAGTCGCGTCAGCCGAGGGCGCCGAAGCGGGCCAGGTAGTGCCACACCTTCTTGACCTCCTGCGGGTCGTGGTCGCCCGCCCGCACCGCCTCCCCGACGATGCGCGGGTCGAGGACGCCGTCGACGGCGATCCGCTCCCCCAGCTCGACGTAGCGGCGGCCGCGGTAGTCGGGGTGGCGGCGCAGTTCGTCGACGCCGAGACGGAAGCCCGGGTGCCACTCGACGGCGCAGCCCAGGCGCCGGGCCGACGCCTCGACCTCGGTGCCCCGGTAGCAGGGGTCCAGGACCAGCGCCTCCACGTGGGCGTCGAAGTGCACGGGGCCGTGCACCTGGGCCTCGATGTAGTCGTCGAGGGCGTCCTGCCGGTCGGCGAGGGCGAGTTCGACCAGGCGCCCCAGGCGTGCGGCGACCCCGAAGTCCTCGGGTTCGAGGTAACTGTCCGGATAGCAGAAGGTGGTGCGCTCCAACGCGTCGGCCGCCAGCCGGAAGTGGGCGGAGCCGAAGCGGGGCGCGGCGCCGACGGATTTGTGACGGAAGTTCAGGGCGCCGTAGACGGGGCGCTGGTGGGCGGGCGCCGTGTCGTAGGCCTGGTTGAAGATCCGGCTCTCCCAGCGCCAGCGGTCGCCGCCGGGGTGGGCGGTCAGCCCGCCGTTTCCGGTGCCGGTGACGAACTGCGAGCGGTACACGCCGTCGGCGGCGAGGGCGTCCAGGATCGGCGTGCCGCGCACGAGCCGGTCGGGGTGGAAGTTGAGGGTGACCCGCAGCGCCGGGTCCACCGGCGCACCCGACGCCAGGCCGGCGACGTGGCGCAGGGCCCGCTCCTGCGGGGTCGGAAAGGTGTCGCTGGTCATCCGCACAGTGTTCACCAGTGCACCCGGGCGCCGCACCCGAAAAATCTTCCGCGCCCCCTGCGGCGCGCGCACTAGTGCACCACGGGGGCCGCCGACCTGGGCAGCCGCCCGCCACCGCCCCGGAACCCACCCCGAAGCGCCCTAGTGCACTAGTGCGGCGGCGTCAAATAACCCCACTACATGGCTTGTTGGGCTCATGCGTACGGCGTACATTCATGGGTATGGAGAACACCGACATCCTCATCTCCGGTGCCGGCATCGCCGGCCCCGTCCTCGCCTACTGGCTGCGCCGCAACGGCTTCCACCCCACCGTCGTCGAACGCGCCCCCGCCCCGCGCCCCGGCGGGCAGAACGTCGACCTGCGCGGCGCCTCCCGCACCGTCGTCGAGCGGATGGGCCTCATGAAGCGGGCCCGCGCGCTGTGCGTCGAGCAGCGCGGCCTCGGCCTGGTCGACCGGGCCGGCCGACTGACCGCCCGGATGCCCGTCGAGCTGTTCGAGGGCGAGGGCATCGTCTCCGAGATCGAGATCCTGCGCGGCGACCTCGCCGACCTGCTGTACGAGGCCACCGCCGCCGACGTCGAGTACCTCTTCGACGACACCGTCACCGCGATCGCCGAGGACGCCGACGGCGTCACCGTCACCTTCGAGAACGCGCCCCCGCGCCGCTTCGCCCTGGTCGTCGGCGCCGACGGGCTGCACTCCGTCGTGCGCCGCCTCGCCTTCGGCCCCGAGGAGGGCCACTACCGCCCGCTCGGCGGCTACCAGGCCTGGTTCACCGTCAAGGGCGACTTCGGCCTCGACGACTGGTTCCTGATGTACAACGCGCCCGGCGGCCTGGTCGCCAGCGCCCGCCCCGGACGCCTGCCCGGCGAGGTCAAGGCCTCCCTCGCCCTGCGCTGCGCACCCCTGGACCTCGACCGCCACGACACCACCGCCCAGCGCCGCCTGCTCGCCGAACGCTTCGCCGGCGCCGGCTGGCAGGTGGACCGGCTGGTGGCCGGGATGCTGAACGCCGAGGACTTCAACTTCGACTCCTACGGCCAGATCCACCTCGACCGCTGGAGCCGCGGCCGCGTCGTCCTGCTCGGCGACGCCGGCTACAGCCCCAGCCCGCTCACCGGCCTGGGCACCAGCCTCGCCGTCGTCGGCGCCTACCTGCTGGCCGGCGAACTCGCCGCCGCCCGCGGCGACCACCGCACCGCCTTCGCCCGCTACGAGGAGCTGATGCGCCCCTACGTCACCCGCGCCCAGGAACTGCCGCCCGGTGGCATGAACGGCTACGCCCCCAACAGCGCCCTGATGATCCGCCTGCGCGCCGCCTCGATGCGCATGATGGGCCGCTGGCCGATGCGCAACATCCTGGCCGCCCAGTTCGCCAAGGCCGGCGACATCGACCTGCCCGACTACGCCCTCGCCGCCGCGTGAGGCGCCCACCGCAGCCCCGGCGCCCGCGCACGGGGACGTGCACGGGGCTTGCACCTCACGCGACGTCAGGAGGCATCGTGAACCCATGGCCGAACGCACACCCGCACCCGAACACACCCCCACGCCCACCCCCGCCGGACAGACCTGGAAGGTCGGCCCGCTCGCCGAGGCCAGCGGCCTGACCGTGCGCACCCTGCACCACTGGGACCAGATCGCCCTGCTCACCCCCTCCCGCCGCACCCCCTCCGGCCACCGCGCCTACACCGAACAGGACGTCGTGCGCCTCTACCAGATCCTGGCGCTGCGCCGCCTCGGCCTGGGCCTGGAGACCATCGCCACCTGCCTGGACGCCGGCGTCGACCCCGTCCGCCTGGTGCGCGAACACCTCGCCGCCACCGAGGAGGCCCTCGCCAACCTGACGGCCCTGCGCGAGCGCCTCACCCACCTGCACACCGAACTCGCCGCCGAACGCCGCCCCGACACCGCCGCCCTGCTGCGCGTCCTCCAGGCCATGGGCGGCACCGGCGGCCCGGTGGCCGAAGAGGCCCTGCGCCGCCACCTCGACGACGACCAGCTGCGCGCCCTGCGCGACCACGCCGCGGCACTGGGGCCCGCCGCCCACTACCTGCTGGAGATCGAGTGGCCCCAGCTCTACCGGCGCGCCGAGGCCCTGCGCACCGCCGGGGCCCGGCCCACCGCACCGGAGGTCCGGCGGATCGCCGAGCGCCTGGACGAACTGAGCCGGCTCTTCAGCGGCGGCGACGCCACCCTCTCGGCAGCCGTACGCGGCGCGTGGCGCGCCGAACCGGCCGCCCTGTCCGGCGACCCGCACGCCCCGGCCGACCAGTGGGCGCAGCTGGCGGACTTCCTCGACCAGGCCCGCCCCCACACCCGCCCGGCGGAACAGACGGCGGAACGGGCGGCGCAGCGTCCGGCGGCGCGGCCGTGAGCGCCCCCGGGCTGCCCGTGCCCCGCCCGGTACGGCTGCGCATCGCCCTGCTCAGCACCCTGCCCGTGCTCGCCCTGGGCGCCCTCGTCCTGGTGCCGCTGTCGGTGGCCCACCTGCTGCCCTGGGCCGTCGTCCCGGCGGTGGCGCTGGGACAGGCGGTGCAGGCCTGCGTCGTGTTCACCCGCCTGGGCCGCACCACCCGGCGGGGCTGAGCCCCACAGGGGAGGGCTCAGCCCCGCGCCCGCGCTACCGCCCGCCGCCCTCGACCGCGCCGTCCGCCTCCGCACCATCGACGCCACCGTCCTGGCCCTGGTCCGCGTGCCGTGACCAGGGCCACGGCCCCGGCAGCGGTTCCACCGGGTCGCCCGGGCGGGCGAGCGTCCAGCGCCGCCCGTCGGCGAACCGGACGGACGGCGTGTCACCCTCGTCCTCCCCCAGCGGGGCGAGCCGGGCGGTAACGAGCTCGCCGGGCCTCAGGACGGGCAGGCCCAGCGCCCGGGCCTCCTGCTGCTGGATCCAGCCGAGCGCGGCGATGCCCTCCTCGGCCAGCAGGGGGATCGCCTCCCGCACGCGCCTGGGGTGGTCTTCCTGCATCGCCACGGTGGCCATCGAGGCGGGCGTGATCGGGCGGCGCTGCGCCGTGCGCAGCAGTTCGGTCACCCGGTCCCGCGCGGAGCGGTGGGACAGGATGACGGCGACCTGCTCCGGCTCCAGGCTCAGCAGGGTGTTGGGCGGCAGTGGCGCCCGGCGGAACAGCCACAGGACGGCCTCGCGCCCGGCCGGGGAGAGGGCCCGCTTGCGCTCGTGGTTCATCCCGACGCTCAGCAGGTGCTCCTCCACCACGATCAGCCCGGCGCTCCACTCGGACCGGTCCTCGTCGAGCTGGACGAGCAGGCACACCTGGCCCACCTGCTCGGGACCGAAGATCCAGTTGCGGCCGGTGGTGAACCCCAGGTCGACCTCGCAGCCGGCGATGGAGAAGTCCATCTGGTGCCCGTGGGCCAGGCCCAGGGCCGCGGCCAGGACGATCTCGACCTTGGCGCCGAGATGGATCCGCTCGGCCCGGTGGAGCTGATCCAGCCGGTAGCGGCCGGTGTGCCG
This sequence comes from Kitasatospora sp. NPDC097643, assembly GCF_040302625.1. Taxonomy (NCBI): domain Bacteria; kingdom Bacillati; phylum Actinomycetota; class Actinomycetes; order Kitasatosporales; family Streptomycetaceae; genus Kitasatospora; species Kitasatospora sp. NPDC097643. The sequence goes on from NZ_JBEOSA010000031.1 coordinate 33,923, forward strand.
GCCGTCGAGGGTCTCGTCCACCGCGGTGCGCAGCGCCCGGGCGATCCGCTCGCCGTCGGGGTCGAGGGCGCGCAGCGTGGCGGCCACCGCCTCGATCCGGGCCGGCTGCGGGACCGGGCGCGGCCGCCGGGGCGGGACGACGGCCGTGGCGGCGGGCCGGGGGGCGGCCGGGGCCTCGGTCGTGGCCGGGGGGCGGCCGAGCATGCCGAACAGCAGGGCGAGGGTGCGTTCGCTCTCCTCGGCGCGCCGGCGTTCGGCGGCCAGTTCGTTCTGCAGCTCGATGATGCGGTTGCGGGCGGCCTCCAGCGCGACGGCGGTCTCCCTCGACCGATCCGACCGGTCTGCCCGGTCTGCCCGGTCCGGGACGTCCTCGGGCGCCGGGCGCACGTTCTGGGAGGCGGCCCGGGCGGCGACCTTCAGCCGCTCGACCTCGGCCGCCTTCGCCTCCCGCTCCTCCGGCGACGCGCAGATCTGGACGATGGCCGACACCAGCAGCCCGGCGTTGCCGATGCCCTCCCCCTTCAGGCAGCGGGACAGCTTGTTGTAGGCGGGCGGCTGCGCGCCGTTGAAGTGATCCGGTGTCAGCGCCGCGCCGAGCCCCTTGAGGCCGAGGCCGCTGCGGTCGACGAGTTCACGCAGCACCCGCAGGAGTTCGGCGGTGTCGGGGTCCAGGTCCGGCGGCAGCGGCGTCCACGGCCTCCCCCGGCGTCCTCCACGTCCGGACAAGGAACCAACCCCCGTTTAATCGACACATTCACAGATTGATTGCGTCATTCAATGTATCAAATGGCCCTGGGGCGGGGCCGTCCCGGAAGCTGACGACACGTCCGCCGCACGGCCGGACGGCACATCCGGTCGGCACGTCCGGTCAGCACAGCACACACCTGGAGCACACCGATGCGAGGTCACCGCGTGGTGGACCTGTTCGCCTTCCTGGCCGTCCTGGCCACCACCGTCGCCCTGGTCGCCCTCGGCGTCCGCCCCGAACAGATCGGCGTGGTGGCCACCGCCCTGGCCCTCCTCTACGGCGCCTGGCGCCGCCCGGGCCGGGAGGAGTGACCGCCTCCGCAGCCCGGCGGGCGGCCCGGCTCAGCCGCCGGTGGCCGCGGGCATGCGGGCGGCGAGGGCGGTGGGCGGCACGAGGGGGGCGGGGTAGCCGGCGGGGGGTGTGGGGAGGGTCCAGGGGTGGTGGACGGCGGGGGCGGGCAGGTGGGCGAGTTCGGGGATCCAGCGGCGCACGTAGGTGCCGTCGGGGTCGTAACGGGCGGCCTGGCGCAGGGGGTTGAGGACGCGGTTGGGGCGGGTGTCGGTGCCGGTGCCGGCGACCCACTGCCAGTTGAGCTGGTTGTCGGCCACGTCGCCGTCGACGAGCAGGGACAGGAAGTGGGCGGCGCCCGCGCGCCAGTCCAGGCGCAGCGTCTTGGTGAGGAAGGAGGCGGTGAGCAGGCGGGTGCGGTTGTGCATCCAGCCCTCGTGGGCGAGTTGGCGCAGCCCCGCGTCGACGATGGGGTAGCCGGTGCGGCCTTCGCGCCAGGCCTGGAGTTCGTCCTCGTCCTGGTGCCAGTGGCCGGGGCGGGGGCGGTAGTCGGCGTGGGCGGCGTCGGGGCGGGCGGCGAGGACCTGGTGGTGGAAGTCGCGCCAGGCGAGCTGGCGGACGAAGGCCTCGGCGCCGGGGGTGTCGTGCCGGGCGGTGCGGTGGGCGAGTTCGCCGGCCGACAGGCAGCCGAAGTGCAGGTAGGGCGAGAGGCGGGAGGTGGCATCGGCGGCGAGGTCGTCGTGGTGGCGGTCGTAGTCGGCGGGGTCCCAGCGGCGCAGGAGCCGGCGGGCGGCGCTCTCGCCGCCGGGCGGCAGGCCCGGGGAGGTGGCGGCGGGGGCGGCGGGCAGCGCCTCACCGGGCGGGCCGTCGGGGGTGGCGAGGGTGCGCGGGGCGGGCAGTACGGGCCGGCGCGGGGCCTGCCGCCAGGCGCGGTGGTAGGGGGTGAAGACGGCGTAGTGGTCGCGCCCGGCGGGGGTGACGCGGCCCGGCGGGACGACGGTGAGCGCGCCCTCGTGCAGGTGCAGCCGCTCCCCCAGGGCGCGGCGCAGGGCGCGCTCGCGGCGGGTGGCGAAGGCGGAGACCCCGGCGGCGGCGTGGACGGTGGCGGCGCCGTGGGCGGCGGCCACCTGGGCGACCTGTTCGGCCGGGTCGCCGTGGCGGACGGTCAGGCGCGAGCCGATCCGGCGCAGGGAGGCGTCGAGGTCGGCGAGGCAGTCGGCGAGGAAGGCCTGCCGGTTGGGGGCGGCGAAGCCGGCGGCGGCGACGGCGGGGTCGAGCACGAACAGCGGGACGACCTGGTCGGCGCTGGTGCGGGCGGCGTGCAGGGCGGGGTTGTCGTGCAGGCGCAGGTCCTGGGTGAACAGGACGACGGCGGTGCTCATCGGGCTCATCGAACTCCTCGCACTCCTCGTACGGCGGGACGGCTGTACGTCGGGTATCGGCCGAACGGCGGCGCACGGTGAGCACAGCGCCGAAGGGCCCCGGCCCGTCGACCCCGGGCTGCGACCCCCACCTGCGGCGATCTAGGGTGCAGGCATGATCTCCTCACCGATAACGGGTCCCGACCAGGCGCTGCGGGTGCTGCTGGAGGGCAACGCCCGGTTCGTCGCGGGCAGCCCCGAGCACCCCAACCAGGACGCCGGCCGCCGGGCCGCCCTCGCCCCGGCGCAGCGCCCGTTCGCGGTGCTGTTCGGCTGTTCGGACTCCCGGCTGGCCGCCGAGATCATCTTCGACCGGGGGCTGGGCGACCTGTTCGTGGTGCGCACCGCCGGGCACGTCACCGGGGCGGAGGTGCTGGGCAGCATCGAGTACGCGGTGAGCGTGCTGGAGTGCCCGCTGGTGGTGGTGCTGGGGCACGACTCGTGCGGGGCGGTGGGCGCGGCGCTGGACGCCCTGGACCAGGGGCAGCTGCCGGGCGGCTACGTGCGGGACGTGGTGGAGCGGGTGACCCCGAGCGTGGTGTCCGCGCGGGCGGCGGGCATCGAGGACCCGGACGCGATCGTGGACGAGCACATCCGCCAGACCGTCGACCTGCTGCTGGAGCGTTCCCAGCTGCTGGCCGCCCGGGCGGCCGAGGGTTCGGTGGGCGTGGTGGGGCTGTCCTACCGGCTGCGCGACGGCCAGGCCCGCACCGTCGCCGCCCGCGGCGCGGCCGCCACGACGACCACCGCGGGCTGAACCCGGAGCCGGAACCGAGGCCAGGGCCGGAGCGGGCCGGGGGTTCAGCCCCCGGGCCCGCCCGGCCGCCCGCGTGACGGTCCGTCAGGGAATGTGGGTGCCGCAGGAGTCGCAGACCCGGGTGGCGGGCAGCTGGAGGAAGCAGTTCGGACAGATCGCCGGCGGGCGCGGCGCAGCGGTGGCGGCGGCCTTGCGGTCCAGGCTGGCGCGCAGGCGCGGGGCGAGCGCGGGCGTGCCGCCGTCGGCGGGCAGGGCGGCGCCGAAGTGGCGGTAGCAGGCCAGGCGGGCCGCGGCCGCGTGCTGCTCCCGGTCGAGTTCGCCGGCCACCGGCGCCTGCCCGGCCACCGCCAGCACCTCCTTGTAGCCGACGCCGACCATGCCGTCGGCGGCGTGGACGACCAGCGCGGTCAGCGGCGGGTCCCCGCGCCGGTGCGCCTCGCGCACCACCAGGGCCAGGACCTTGCCGATCCAGTGCTGCTGCTTGACCCGGGTGCGCACCCCGGAGGCCTGCTGGACGGCCTCGGCCAGCTCGCCGTAGGTGATCACCGCGTGGTAGCGGCGGGCCACGTCCACCAGGGCCGGGTAGGCCGCCCTGGTCCAGGCCACCTGCGCCTGGGTCGAGCTGACGGCGGAGCCGTCCGCCTCCCGCCAGTAGCCGTGCTCTTGCTGTTCCATCGCCCGCCCCTGGTTCGCCGGTCCGCCGGTCCGCCGGTCGCCGGTCCGCTGGTTTCGCTGGTCGCTGTCGCCGGTCACTGGTCGCCGGTCACGCCGGGTCGACCCCCCGCCGGATGCGAGGCTACTCCGCCCCGGGACGGGCCCCGCCGCCGGGGGCTTGACTTCAAGGGCTGTTGAAGTTGTCGAATGGTTCCCGGCCGTGGCCGTACGGGCGGTACCGTCGATGCCCCCGCCCGTACGCCCGGCCCGCCTCACGGTCCGGTCCGGGGCGCGGCGGTGACCAGCCCCGACTCGTAGGCCCCGATGGCCAGTTGGGCGCGGTCGCGGGCCCGCAGCTTGGCCGGCAGGCGGCCGGTGTGCGTCCTGGCGGCGCCCGAGCCCAGGTGCGGGTGGGCGGCGGTGCCGGCGCCGGACAGGCCGCCCGCCGGCAGCACCGGCACCTCCGGCTCACACCCGGTCAGGCCCGCCGGCGCGGGTACGCCAGGCGGGCGAACCCATCGATCAGGCGCCGGGTCGCCGAGGGTGCGAGCAGCGACTCCCCCGCCGCGACGGTGCGGATGCCCGCGAGCAGCACGTCGGGGGTGGTGTCCTTGAGCAGGAACCCGGCCGCCCGACTCTCAGCGCCCGAGGAGCCCGTGGCCCCCGCTCAGCTCTGCGGTCAGGCGGTGCCTTCGGCGAGGGTGTGGGCGACGAGGGCGTTGGCGTGGCCGTGGCCGAGGCCGTGGTCGGTCTTGAGCCAGGCGACGAGTTCCATGTGCCGGGTGAGCGGGGAGGTGCGGATGAGCTCCTGCCATTCGGCGACGGGCCGGCCGTACTTCTTCTCGATCGAGGGGAAGTAGCTGGCGGGGCCCTTCACGGGGGTGGCGGTCATGACGGTGGTGTCCTCTCGGCGGGTGGTGCGGTCACGGGTAGGACCGTGGCCGCACCGCGGACTCATCGCCCCGCCGCCGTGAGCCGCGTCACACCGTCGTGCGGCGCCTGCCCCGGGCGCGGGCGGCGCGGCGGCCCGGTGGCGGGGTGGGGTCGGCGTTCCAGGCGGCGACGGGGTTGCCGAGCCAGCGGGTGGCGCCGGGGACGTGTTCGCCGCGCATCACCAGGGAGGCCGGGCCGATGGTGGTGCCCGCGCCGAGGGAGGTGTTGAGCAGGACGACGGAGTGCGGGCCGGTGGTGGCGCCGGGGCCGAGGTGGACGGGGCCCAGGCGCATGACGCGGTCGTGGAAGAGGTGGGTCTGCAGGACGGTGCCGCGGTTGACGCTGGCGCCGGCCTCGACGGTGACGAGGTCGCTCTCGGGCAGCCAATGGGTCTCGCACCACACGCCGCGTCCGATGCGGGCGCCGAGGCTGCGCAGCCAGGCGTTGAGGTAGGGGGTGCCGGTGAGGCTGTGGCCGCCGAAGGGCATGGCGAGTTCCTCGACGAAGGTGTCGTAGAGCTCGTTGCGCCACACGAAGGGGGACCACAGGGGGTGTTCGGCGGTGCGGAAGCGGCCGACGAGCAGCCATTTGGCGGCGGTGGTGACCAGGCAGGCGGTGAGGGCGGCGGCGGCGAGGACGAGGCCGGCGCCGGCCAGGGCGGTGGTGAGGCCGTAGTCGTCGCGCAGTTCCTGGAGGGCGGCGAGGACGAGGTCGCCGAGGAGGGCGGCGAGGATGACGGGCAGCAGGCGGCAGGTTTCGACGCCGGCGCGGGCCCACATCAGGCGCCTGGGTGGGTCGTAGGTGCGGCTCTCGCCGCCGGTGTCGGCGACGCGGGGCAGGGCGAAGGCGGGGCGGCCGAGCCAGGAGGAGCCTTCGGGGGCGTGGGCGGGGGCGTCGGACAGGACGCCGACGAGGGAGCCGGCGGGCAGGTGGCGGTCGGGGCCGACGACGCCGGAGTTGCCGACGAAGGAGCGGCGGCCGACGTGGGAGGGGCCGAGGTGGAGCCAGCCGGCGCGCAGTTCGTAGGGGGCGACGAGGGTGTCGTCGGCGAGGAAGGCGCCGTCGTCGACGCGCATCAGGCCGGGCAGGGCCAGGACGGTGGAGGCTTCGACGCGCCGGCCGACCTTGGCGCCGAGCAGGCGCAGCCACACGGGGGTGAACAGGCTGGCGTAGAAGGGGAAGAGGGTGCGGCGGGCGGTGTCGGACAGGCGGGTGACGGCCCAGGCGCAGAAGGCGACGCGGCCGTGGGCGGGGTGGAAGCCGGGGCGCAGCGGGCGGGAGAGCAGGCGGACCAGGAGCGCTATCAGGGTGGCGTGCAGCAGCAGGGTGAGGGCGGCCAGCGGGATGGTGGCGGGCAGGAGTTGGAGCAGGGCGGCGGCGAGGGTGCGGTCGGTGTCGATCATCGGGTAGACGATGAGCAGGGCGGGCAGGGCGGCGATCAGGGGCAGCAGGCCGAAGACGGTCAGGCCCACGGTGTGGGCGAGGTTCCAGGCGCGGGTGGCGCGGTGCGGGGTGTGGGTGGGCCAGGGTGTGGGGGCGGGTCCGGGGGCGGGGCGGGCCGGGGAGCCGTGCCAGTGTTCGCCGGGTGGGACGGTGGCGGTGGCGGTGACGCAGGAGCCGGGGGCGATGTCGGCGTCGGCGCCGATGCGGGCGCCGGGCATGAGGGTGGCGCGGCCGCCGATGCGGGCGCGGTCGCCGATGTCGACGTGGCCGAGGTGGAGGGTGTCGCCGTCGAGCCACCAGCCGGCGAGGTCGGCTTCGGGTTCGACGGTGGCGCCGGCGCCCAGGCGGGCGAGGCCGGTGACGGGGGGCAGGGTGTGCAGGTGGACGCCGGGGCCGACGCGGCAGCCCAGCGCCCGGGCGTAGCGGGTGGCCCAGGGGGTGCCGGTGAGGGCGGCGACGCCGAGGAGGGCGGTGAGGCGTTCGGCGGCCCACAGGCGCAGGTGGACGTGGCCGCCGCGGGGGTGGCTGCCGGGGCGGATGCCGGTGGTGAGGGTGCGGGCGGCGCCGGCGGCGAGGAGGGTGCGGCCGGGGGCGCTGTAGAAGAGGAGGAGGCCGGCGGCGACGGGCCACCAGGGGGTGTGCGGGGCCCAGGGCAGGTGGTTGCCGGTGAGGTTGTCGAGGGCGACGAGGGCGAGGACCCAGCGCAGGCCGGAGAGGGTGAACAGGAGGAGCAGGATGAGGGTCTGCCACAGGCCGGCGGTGGCGGGGGTGCGGCGCACGGCGCGGGCGGCGGGCCGGGCGGCGGCGGGGGTGTCCTGCGCGGCGGGGCCGCCGGTGGGGCCGTCGAGGTGGGCGGCGAGGTCGGTGAGGACGGGGTGGGCGTAGAGGTCGGCGACGGAGACGCCGGGGTGGCGGGTGCGCAGTTCGGAGACCAGGCGGGCGGCGGTGAGGCTGGAGCCGCCGAGGGCGAAGAAGTCGTCGTCGGGGCCGGGGGCGGTGCCGAGCAGGGCCTGCCAGTGGGCGGCGAGGCGCCCGGCGGTGCCGTCCAGTTGCGGGGCGGGTCCGCCGGCGGGGGTGTCGAGGCCGGGCAGGGGCCAGGGCAGGGCGGCGCGGTCGACCTTGCCGGAGGTGCGGGTGGGCAGGGAGTCGACGAGGGCGAGGACGGGCACCAGCGGGGCCGGCAGCTGGTCGAGGAGCCGGCGGCGGGCGGCGGCGAGGTCGGGGGTCGTGCCGGGGGCGGGGACGAGGTAGCCGACCAGCAGGTCGGCGCCGGCGGGGGTGGTGCGGACGGCGGCGGCGGCCGCCCGGACGGCGGGCAGGGCCTGGAGGGCGGCGTCGACCTCGCCGAGTTCGATCCGGCGGCCGGCGAGTTTGACCTGGTCGTCGGCGCGGCCGAGGAAGACGAGGCCTTCGGGGTCGTTGCGGACCAGGTCGCCGCTGCGGTAGACGCGCGGGGAGGCCAGGTGGGGGTGGGTGGTGAACTTCTCGGCGTCCTTGGCCGGATCGAGGTAGCGGGCGGTGCCGACGCCGCCGATGAGCAGTTCGCCGCTCTCGTACCAGCCGACGGGCTGGTTGTTCCGGTCGACGACGGCGATCTCCCAGCCGTCCAGGGGGGCGCCGATGCGCACCGGCTGGCCGGGGGTGAGGCGGGCGGCGGTGGCGACGACGGTGGTCTCGGTGGGGCCGTAGGTGTTCCAGAACTCGCGGCCGTCGACGGCCAGGCGTTCGACGAGTTCGGCGGGGCAGGCCTCGCCGCCGACGATGATCAGGCGCACCGCGTCCAGGCATTCCTGCGGCCACAGGGCGAGCAGGGTGGGGACGGTGGAGACGGCGGTGATGCGCCGGTCCACGAGCCAGGGGCCGAGGTCGGTGCCGGCCTTGACGAGGGCGCGGGGGGCGGGGACGAGGCAGGCGCCGTGGCGCCAGGCCAGCCACATCTCCTCGCAGGAGGCGTCGAAGGCGACCGAGAGGCCCGCGAGGACGCGGTCGCCGGGGCCGAGCGGGCGGTGCCGGAGGAAGAGGCGGGCCTCGGCGTCGGCGAAGGCGGCGGCGCTGCGGTGGGTGACGGCGACGCCCTTGGGGCGGCCGGTGGTGCCGGAGGTGAAGATGACCCACGCGTCGTCGGCGGGGGCGGGCCAGGCGGGGCGGCCGCCGGGGGTGGCGACGGGGCCGGCGTACAGCTGGTGGCCGGCGGTCAGGATCGCGCAGACCTGGGCGTCCTGCCAGATCATCGCGGCGCGCTCGTCGGGGTCGTCGGCATCCACGGGCACGTAGGCGGCGCCGCAGCGCAGCACGGCGAGGACGGCGACGTACAGGTCGGCGGTGCCGGAGGGGATGCGCACGCCGACGCGGTCGCCGGTGCCGATGCCGTGGCCGGCCAGGCGGGTGGCGAGGGTGTCGACCTGGTGCAGCAGGGTGCGGTAGTCGAGGACGGCGGTGCCGGTGTCCAGGGCGGGCGCGTCGGGGTGGGCCTCGGCGGTGGCGGTGACGATGTCGAGCAGGGTGCGGGCCCGGGCGGGCTGGGCCACCGGCCAGCCGGCGGCGTGCCCCGGGACGGGGCGGCTGAGTGTGCCTGGGCCGGCGGTGTCCTGGCGTGCGTCCATACGGGGGGTGTCCTCGGCTCCGGTGTTCCTGGGGGCGCGTACGGGCTGTCACCCGGCGCCACGTGGCGTTACGCAGGGTTGCCTGACGTCACGTGGTGTCACCCGACGGGGCGCACCCATTCACCATGACTCGGCCGGGTGGCTGCTGGATGCAGCGCAAGTGCGGTCAAAGGAAATTCTCATGATCCGCGCCGCACGGACCGGCACACGAACGATTCGAATGCCGTTTCGGGTGGTTCCCGGCGTTTTCGCTGGTGAAGGGTAGCCGATACGGTTGGCCGCCGTGAGTGACGGCGACACCCCGGTCTGGTACGTGGCGTACGGGTCCAACCTGCACGCCGCCCGCCTGACCTGCTACCTGAGCGGCGGCCGCCCGGCCGGCGGCGCCCGCACCCACCCCGGCTGCCGCGACCGCCGCCCGCCCCGGCGCGACGTGCCCGCGGTGCTGCCCGGCGCGCTCTACTTCGCCGGGACCTCGACGGTGTGGGGCGGCGGCATGGGCTTCTACGACCCGCGGGCCGCGGACACCGTGCCGTGCCGCGCCTACCTGCTGACCGTCGGCCAGTTCAGCGACCTCGCCGCCCAGGAGATGCACCGCCCGCCCGGCCCCGACCTCGACCTCACCCGCGTCCTCGCCGAGGGGCACGACCGGCTCGGCCCCGGCCGGTACGAGACGCTGCTGTGCGCGGGCGAACTCGACGGCCACCCGCTGCTCGTCCTCACCGCCCCCGACGGCCTGGCCGCGGCCGGCCTCCGCCCGCCCTCCGCCGCCTACCTGCGCACCGTGGCCGCCGGCCTGGCCGAGTCCCACGGCTGGGACGCACCGCGGGCGGCCCGCTACCTGGCCACCCGGGCGGGGGCGGCGGGGCACTGGAGCCCGCAGGGCGTGCTGGGGGTGCTGGACGGGCCGGGCGGGCTGGACGGGTGACCTGATTGGCGGTCACCCGATTGATGTTCACCCGGGCGGGTGACACCAGCGCGTGGTTGCGGCGCCCGGGGCGCCGGGGCGCGTTTCGTACACGGCCACCAGGCCGCCGGGCCACCAGGGCGCTGGGCCATCAGTTCGCTGGGCCACCAGTTCGCTACCGCGCCGCGGCCGCCGCCTCGGCGCGCGCCGCCACCGCGTCGACGAAGCGCCCCAGCCCGTGCGCGGCGTCGCGCAGGAACAGGTTCGGCTCGATCAGCTCCAGCTCCAGGACCACCGGCTCCCCGGCGTCGTCCAGCACCAGGTCCACCCGGGCGAACAGCGGGACGTCCGGCGACGGCACGGCCGCCAGCGCCGCCCGCGCGGTCCGCACCTCCGCCGCGCTCGGCTCGTACGGGACCACACCGGGGTGCGGCACCCGGTCGTTGTCGATCACCCCCGGCTCGGTCAGCAGCGCCTCCTTGCGGATCGCGTGGCTGAAGGCGCCGCCGACGAAGACCAGCGCCCGCTCCCCCTCCACCACCCGGGGCAGGTACGGCTGGACCAGCACGCTGCGGCCCTGCGCCAGCAGCATCCGGACGTGCCGGGCCGCCTGTGCACCCCGGCCCGGCTCGTAACGCGCGGTGTCCAGCGCGCCCGCCGAGACGGCGGGCTTGACCACCACCCCGTCCGCGCCGTCCACGTCCCCCTCGGCGAAGCCCGCCCCCGGCTCGACGACCCGGGTCGGCACGACGGCGACCCCGCGCCGGGCGAGCTCCAGCAGGTAGCGCTTGTCGCTGTTCCAGCGCACCACCGGCGCCGGGTTCCACAGCCGGGTGACGCCCGCCGTGGCGTCGGCCCAGGCCAGGAACTCGTCGAGCCGTTCCACGTAGTCCCAGGTCGAGCGGATCACCGCCAGGTCGAACCCCGCCCAGGCGGCCGGGTCCGCGTCCCACACCACCGCCTGCGCCGCCACCCCGCCGGAGCGCAGCGCCTCCACGAGCAGCGGGAGGTCCTCGTCGTACCGGATCCCGGTCCCGCTGGTCACCACCGCGACCCTGGCCACACCGCTGCCGCCCATGCCACTCTCCCGTCTCTCGCCCCGGCCAGGTGCAGCCTCGCACCCGCCCCCGGACGGCACCAGCGGTCGGCCGTCGACGACGCCCGGTAGCCGCCGTGGCGCCGGGCGCGCCTTCCCCTCCCGGCCCCGGGAGCGCAGGCTGGAGGGGAGGGAAAGGCCGGAGGTGAACGACATGACCGACACCGAGACCGACACATCACAGGCCGACACCGTCCAGACCCGCTGGCACCTGGCCGGCGACTGGTTCGACGTCTGCAAGTGCGCCATCCCCTGCCCCTGCACGTTCGCCCAGCCACCCACCGACGGCGACTGCGAGGGCATCCTGGTCTGGCACATCCGCGACGGCAGCTTCGGCGACGTGCGGCTCGACGGCCTCAACGTCCTCATGCTCAGTTCCTTCACCGGCAACATCTGGACCGGCGAGCACACCGACCCCTACGCCGCCGTCTTCCTCGACGAACGCGCCGACGAACAGCAGCGCGCCGCCCTGGGAACGATCTTCGGCGGACAGGCCGGCGGCTGGCCCGCCCAGATGGGCGAGATGCTCGGCGCCGAGATGCGCGGCATGGACATCGCGCCGATCCTCGTGAGCATCGACGAGGACCTGGCCACCTGGCGCGCGGAGATTCCCGGCCGGGTCACCGCCGTCGCCGAAGCCCTGGCCGGACCCACGACCCCCGAGGGCACCCGGGTCCAGCTCCACAACGCCCCCGGCTCCGAGGCCGGCCCCGGCCAGATCGCCACCTGGGGGCGCGCCGTCACCGACCGGGCGGACGCCTTCGGCTTCACCTGGGACCGCAGCGGGCGCTCCAGCAAGCACTTCCCGTTCGACTGGAGCGGCCCGGACTCCTGAAGCCGCCGGCTCAGGCCACGTGAAGCCGCAGGCTCAGGTCGCGCGGGCGTCGAGCCAGTGCAGCAGGATCGTGCGCTCGGCGTCGGTGATCGGGTGGTGCGGATCCGGCGCCTGCGCCCAGCGGCGCAGGCTCTCCAGCGTCGCCGCGTCAAGGTCGAGATACAGGCGCCAGTGCGCACGGGAGTGACAGTCCGGGTCGTGCGGTTGACGACAGCTGTCGCAGTGGGTGAAGAAGGCCTCCACCAGGCGGTGAGCGATCGACTCGTCCGACATGGGCCGGCTCCTCCTTCCACATCCACATTCGCATCCACGGGCGCGGCACGCCCTGTCCAGGATGCGGGCAGCCCCGGGGCAACGGCAGGGACCAAGGTCCCGGCCCCTTCACGCAGCTCAGACAGCCCGCCGGCCGTGGCGGAGCAGCGGGAGGGTGGATCCCGCGAGCGCCTCGCCGACCCGGGCCGCCTGCGCGGGGGCCATCACGGCGGGCAGCTCGTGGACGGGCACGAAACGGGCCCCGAGCAGCCCGCTCCGGTGCTGCGGCGGGGCGGTGAGGCGGTCGTCGCCGCGAACTGTACCGCCGTCGAAGACCAGGTTCAGACGCTCCAGGTAGCGGTCGGCCGGAGTGAAGTCGAGGGCGACCACGTGGCCGAGGCGCAGGTGCAGCCCGGTGTCGTTGGACAGGTGGCGGGCGGCGGCCAAGTTCGGCGGCTCGCCCGGCCGGGCGGCGCCGCCGGGCAGGATCATCCCGTCCAGGTAGTCGGGGTCGACGAGCAGCACGTCGCCGCGCCGGTTGCGCACGAGGACGAGGCAGCCCAGCCGGGTGACGGGCGGCATGGCGAGCAGACGGGGGTCACGCATCGGAAGGCTACTTTCGGTTGCGGGAATGCCAGTTGACACCGGCGAGCAGGGACGCGGCGCAGCAGAACCACCACAGCGGGCGGGCGGCCGGATCAGTCGTCATGGGTGAGGCGCTCGTAGCGCAGCCCCTTGCGGAGCAGATCGACGATCCGCAGGACGACGGTGACGGGCGCCGAGCCGAGGCTGATGAGGAAGCACCCCGTCAACTTTCCGTACGCCCAGTCGACTTCCAAGGACGGCAGCTTCACCCCGCCCAGCGCGAGGACGGTCGTGAGGTCGTCGACGACGGAGGCCGCCTGGCGCCGCTGCTCGGCGGTCGCCCGGTTCAGCATCGACCCCATCACTCCCCCAGCCGTCGGGGCGGCTCGAAGACCCGCCACGCGTCGAAGGCGACGGTGAACGAGGTGTAGGAGGCGAGTTCACCGTCCGCGCCGTGCTGCCACTGCCCGGTGGTCTCGTTCCGCACCCGGTAGCACCGGCCCTCGGGGTCCCAGCGGACTCCGTAACCGTGGAGTCTGCGTGGTGTATGAGCATGGGTCATGGGTGAACCCTCCGCAATCGGGCTTTCACGTTCTGTGTACATGGTGGCCCAACCTCCCCTAGCATCGGAAGCCGCAACCGGCTTGAATCCGGGGGCAACGAAAGTTGGGGGCACCGCCGTGAACAAGAAGCACATTGACCCGTCGTCATCTCCCTGGGCCCCGTTCGGGATCCAACTCCGCAGGTCACGGGAGTCGATGGGCCTCACCCAGGCACAGCTCGCACGCAAGGTTGGATACGACCCGTCGTACGTCTCCTTCGTCGAACTTGCACAGCGCCCGCCGAGCGAGCAGTTCGCCGTCAAGGCCGACGAGGTCCTCGAAACGGGCGGAACTCTGCAGCTGATGTGGTGGCAGCTCCGCCACACGGCTTTGGTGCCGGGGTACCCCGAATACGCCAACTACGAGTCCCGCGCGCAGCAGATCAGACTCTTCGAGATCAACATCGTCCCCGGGCTCTTGCAGACCCGGCCGTACGCAACCGCCTACGAGCACGGCAACCTCCGACGGGGCACCGTCACACCCAAGCAGGCCCACGAACGCATCGAGTTCCTGCTCGCCCGGCAGAACATCTACGACCGCACGCCACCACCGTTGCTGCACGCGGTGATTGACGAGAGCTGCCTCCGGCGGCCTATTGGTGGTCGGGACATCATGGTGGAGCAGCTGCTCCACCTCGAAGAGATGGCCACCCGGCCCAACATCATCATTCAAGTGGCCCCGTACACACTCGGCGAGGACCGGCCATTCACCCGCCTGGTGCACCTCCTTACCATGCCCGGGCGCAAAATGCTCGCATACGGCGAGGCTGAGCTCCGTGGGTACATCGATCGAGATCCTGAAGCGGTTGCCGCGCTGGCCTGCGACTACGATCGGCTTGCGGTCGAGTCCCTGAGCCAGGCCGACTCAGTCGCGTTGATCCGCTCGGTACGGAGGGACTTTGAATGGATGTCGAACTGACTGGCGCTCGCTGGCGTAAGAGCTCGCACAGTGGCGGTGGCGGCGCGTGTGTTGAGGTCGCCGACGGCATCCCCGCCCTCACACCCGTCCGGGATTCCAAGGACCCCGAGGGCCCGGCGCTCCTCTTCTCCTCCTCCGCCTGGCAGGCCTTCGTCAGCGCCGTCCGCAGCGGCGAGTTCGACACCAACTAGCGTTCCTTCGTGCCGGAGTGGGACGTCGTCCTTATCGACTTCCCACTCCGTTCTCTATTGGCCCCGCCGCCCCAGCCACGCCTTCAGTTCCGCCCAGGCGGCCCGCCCCTCCTCCGGGGTGCCCCACCACCAATACCCGAACGGCGAGGTGTCGGACTCCAGTTCCTCCCGCCACCAGTGGACGGTCTCCGCCACATGCCGCCTGGCGCTCGGGCGGCCCAGCTCCGCCTCCCATCGGGCCAGCCACGGGGTGGCCGTGGAACTCGCGGTCGCACAGCTCACGAAGACCTCGGGCACCGGGGTCGGTGGTTCCGCCTGGCGCAGGGTCCGCGTCCACCACGCGTCGAGGAAGCCGGCGACCGACGCGGCCTGTTCGCCGGGCCACTGCTCCCAGCCCGCCGCGGCCAGTCCGTAGGCGACGACTTCCGGATCGACCGCGCCCCCGCCCTCGGCGAGCAGCACGACGAGTTGCGGCAGCACGCGCCGGATGACGGCGGGGTGGTCGGCCCAGTGGCCTGGTTCCTTCTGCGCGGCCTGACGGACCAGTTCCGCCGGGAGGCGGACACCGGGGCTCCGGAGCAGCGCGACCTCGGCCTCGGTGAAGCACCGGCCGCAGCCGGTCTCGTCCGGCCGGGCCGTCATGCCGCTGAAGGCCTCCCCCACCCGGGCCACCGCGGCGTCCAGGGCGTCAGCATCCGTAAGAGTCACAGGACATCCCGTTGCAACACTCCGGCAGGCATCCCGGCCGAAGAGATCAACGTTACCTCAGGGCAAACATTGCCTGACACGGCACTGGCTCTGCCTCGTGCCGGAGTGGGAAGTCATCTCCATCGACGTCCCACTCCGCCCGCCCGACGGAAGGAACCCGCGATGGACTTCACCTGGCGCAAGAGCACCTACAGCAATGGCGGCGGCCAGTGCATCGAGGTCGCCGACGGCTTCACCGGTGTGATGCCCGTCCGGGATTCCAAGGACCCCGACGGCCCGGTCCTCCTCTTCTCCTCCCCCGCCTGGCAGGCCTTCGTCACCGCCGTCCGCGCCGGCGAGTTCGACGCCGGCACGTTCAACGCCGGCTAGGTCCGCCCGCCTTCGACCGCGAGGCCTGCACCGGCGCAACACCGCCGGACGTGCGGGCGGGGCGGATCGCGTCGCGCAGGAGGCGGAGGGTGATCACGCTGCTCACCCGGGCAGGGCGATCGCGAGGCCGACCGGGCGGAGTTCCGCGGACACGCCGAAACCAGGAGTCCGTCCCTGGACGGTCATGGTGCTGGTGTTCACGGCGCCTTGGCCGCGCCCCACGCCTCGGGTCCGGGCTGCCTGTGACGGGTCAGCATCCTCGGTCGTGGATCGCCCGCAGCCACGGTTCCCGGACGGCCGGCATCCGCGCGAGCGTGTACCGGAACGCCTCCCTGGACGGCCGGAACGGGTACCACGGGTGCGGCGGCAGTGGATCATCCATCTCCACGCCTGCCGGCAGCCCGCCGACCACCGGCCGGCGGGTCCGGTGTGGCGGGAAGGCGAGCTCGGCCCGGAGTGCGGCATCCACGGCCACCGGAACCGCCCCGGCACGCGGCTGCCACACGTCTCCGGTCTGCGGATGGACCGGCACCAGCACCAGGTCCGCGGCCGCCGGCTCGCCGAACCCCGGTCCCGCCAGGTCCAGCCGCTTCGCACCGTCCCCGGCGGGCAGCAGTGCACCGAGCACCCGCAGAGCCCCACCGATGGGCGGGGCGGGCATCGACGTCCCGGTCGCAGACGCGGGAGGCCGGAGACCGCGCTGGGCCGAGCCGCGGGCGCCCGCTCAGAGTGCGCGGGTGCCCGGGTAGTGGTGGCGCAGTTCGCCGAGCACGCGCTCGTCGGCGGCCCTGACGTTCCAGAAGGAGCTGTCCACCTCGGTCAGGACCACCACCAGGGTGTCCCCGGCGAATCCGCAGGCCTCGGCGTCGATCAGCTGGACTCCGGGGGCGGTCAGGGCGAGCAGCGTCGGGGTGTCCATGCCGTCGCCCGCGGAACGGCGTTCCAGCTCCGCGGTGAGGTCCCAGGTCTCGTCGCACTCGACGCGCCAGCGCAGGCCGCGGCCGAAATCGCCGAGCTGGGCGAGGAGTTCGGCCAGGGTGACGTAGTGGTGGCCCTGCCAGGCGGGGAAGGTGATGCCCTTCATCCCCGCTTCCGCTGCGGCCGTGTACCTGGACAAGCGATCCTCCTCGTTCGGCGTCACACGGTAGGCCGCCGGCCCGGTCCCGGGCGAACGGCGGCCAGGCGAACGACGGCCAGGCGAAGGATGGCTAGGCGAAGGACGGCCAGCGGTGGGCGGCCCAGGCCCGCCAGTCCGTCCAGCCGGGGGGCGGGCCGGCCGTGCCGTGGCCGGCCAGTTCCGCCGCGTCGGGTTCCTCGAAGTGCGCCCGCCCGTCCTGGATGTCGGCCTCCGTCATCGGGAACGTCTCCTCGGGGGTGGTCGCCCAGCGGTGGGCGATCCGGGCGCGTTGGGTCCGGTCGTCCACCGGGAGGTAGACCATGCGGAAGTCCGCGCCCTCGGCCCGGGTCAGCCAGCGGATCGAGGACCGTTCGTCGCGGGACCAACAGCCGTAGTCCACCACGACGTTGGTGCCCAGCCGGACGGCTTCCAGGGCGAGCCGGAGCATCCGCCCCTCCAGCACGTCGCGCGCGCCGTCCGCCTCGGCCTCGCCGAACAGCGGGATCATCCAGTCGTCGGGCGTCAGGCGCAGCGCGCGGTGTTCGTCGGCGAGTTGGCGGGCCCGGGTGGTTTTCCCGGCCCCGGGCAGGCCGACCATCAGGAACAGCGTGGTCACCCTCGGATGGTGGCAGGGGGCCGGGCGGGCGGCCACCGCTTTTCGTCCCCGGGGGGGGGAACGGGGGTGTCGGGCTCGTGCGTTGGCCCGGCATGGTGATGCTGACGAGTCTGCTGTTCATGGTCGTGCTGGTGATCGTGCCCTTCACCCTCGCCTCCGTGCGGCATCTCGTGGTGCGCTCGGGCCGGCCTGGGTGGCTGTGCCGGCGGCTGGCCGCGCGGGCGCGGGCGCGCGGCGGTGAGCTCGGTCTCGGCGCCACCGCGGCCGAGGAGTTGCAGGCCTTCCTCAACGCCAACAAGCGCGTGCAGATCGAGCAGCGGCGCGAGCGGCTGGTCCTGCGGGACGACGATCACACCGGTGCCCCTCCCCGCGTGGGCGTCGACCTGGACGGTGGCACCGCGGTGGTGCCGCGGCGGCGACAGCGATAAGCCGTACGGGACGCCGCGTGTCTGAGTGTCCGTGAGATCATCGGGCGGTGCGGCGACTGACGGTTCTGGGGACGTGCGGGGCCTGGCCCGAGGCCGGGCGGGCCGCGAGCGGGTTCCTGCTGGAGTACGACGGGTTCCGGGTGGTGCTGGACCTCGGGTACGCGACGCTGCCGCGGCTGCTGGAGCACTGCCCCGGGGGGCGGGTGGACGCGGTGGTGATCACCCACGAGCACCCCGACCACTGCGCCGATCTCAGCGCGCTGTGCCGCGTGCGCTACTTCGCGCCCGAGCGCGGAGCGCGGGTGCCGCTGTACTGCCCGCCGGGGGTGCTCGGGCGGGTCCAGGCGATGGAGCCGACCGAGGACCTGCGCGACGTGTTCGACGTGCACCCGCTGCACCCGCTGCCCGCCGCCCATCCGGTGGGGCCGCTGCGGCTGGACGCCCTGGCGCTGCCGCACCACGTCCCGCACGCGGGGGTGCGGCTGAGCGCGCCGGGCCTGGTCCTGGCCTACAGCGGCGACGCCGGGCCGGATCCGGCGCTGGCCGAACTGGCCGCCGACGCCGACCTGTTCATCGCCGGGGCCACGCTCCAGGGAACCGGTGCCGGTGACGGCTGCGGCAGCGGCAGCGGCAGCGGCAGCGGCAGCGGCGATCATCAGCTGATGAGCGCCGCCGAGGCCGGCGCCTGGGCCGCCCGGGCCGGGGCGAGGCACCTGCTGCTCACCCACTTCTGGCCCGGCGACGACCGCACCCGCTCCGTCGCCGAGGCCCGCGGCGCGTTCCCGGGCGGGGTGAGCGCCGCCGAGGAGGGCATGGTGCTGGACCTCACGGCCCGCTGACGGCCGGCTCGCTGACGGCCGGCCCGGACATCTGGTGCCGGGCCTGCGGGAGGTGGGCCCGGACGTAGGGGACGGCGATGCCCCGGTCCGCGCCGGGCGCGCCGAAGGCCGGGTGGACGTTGACCTCGAAGATCACGCCGCCGCTCTCCGCGGCCAGGTCGACCCCGGCGAACGGCAGCCCGACCGCCTCGGCGGCCGCGGCGGCCAGCCGGTGCAGGTGCTCGGGCAGCAGGCGCGGGTCGAGCGGGGTGGAGGTGGCGCCCTGGGCGACGTTGCACGGGGCGTCGTGGTCCGGCTGGACGTGCTCGGCGACCCAGAGGACGCGCCCGTTCAGCACCACCACCCGGTACTGGTGGCGCAGCCCGTCGGCGTTGGTGTTGCGGGCGTCGCGGGTGAGCAACCAGCGCTGCCCCTGGGCCTCGTAGCGGGCGGCGGCCCGGTGCAGGGCGGTGACGGTGGTGACGTGGAAGACGTCCCGGCCGCCCATGCCGGAGACCGGGCGCGCCCACACGTCCGAGCCCAGCTCCCGGAACGCGGCCTCGGCGGCGGCGTGGCCGGCGTCCGGCGGCAGGGCGAGCGAGGGCATCTGGGCGACGCCGGCCACCTCCAAGGCCTTGACCATCGCCTCCTTGTCGCTGGCCACCCGCCAGGCGGCGGCGCCGGTGCCCAGGCAGGGCACGCGGGAGGCGGCCAGCACGTCCTGAAGGGGTTCCAGGCCGGTGCGGGTGTCGGGCGGTATCTCGTAGACGATCACGGCCGCCGGGGTGTCCACCCGCAGCGCGCCGCACTCCAGCACCAGGCGCTCCCCCGCCAGCCGGGCCCGCCCGGGGCCGGTCGGGGTGAAGTCCCGCGCGTCGAGGTCGACGGGCGCGGCGCCGGTCACCTGCCGCACCGCCTCGGCGAGGACGGCACGGCTGCCCTCGCGCTCACCGTGATCCGTTATCAGCACCACCAGGTCGTCCTTCACGGCCACATTCAAGCAGGACGGCCGCCGCGTTGCCGAGAGGGCCTCGGACCCTCCTCGCGGGCCGGGCCCGGTGCAGCGGGTGGGCGCACCGGGCGTACGGTGGAGAGCAGTTGACGCAGTCACATCAGGAGGGAACCGCGATGGACACCAGCCGCATCACCGCCTGGCGCAAGAGCTCGTACAGTGGCGGGTCGGACGGGTGCGTGGAGGTCGCCGACGGCGTTCCCGGCGTCCTGCCCGTGCGCGACTCCAAGGACCCCGGCGGCCCGGTGCTCCTCTTCCCTTCCCCCGCCTGGCAGGCCTTCGTCGCGGCCGTGCGCGGCGGCGAGTTCGGCGGGGCCGGCGGGAACGTGCGCGGCGGGACCGGCGGGTTCGGCGGGGGTGCCCTGTGAGCTCTGTGATCCCTGCGGACCTGACGCTGCCGCCCGCCTCGACCGTGCGCGACGTCGACCCGACCGCGGCGCCGCCGGAGATCCGCACCCGGGCCGGGGAGACGGTGTTCGTGTCGTCCGTCCACCGGGAGGAGCTGGAGGCCTACTGCCGGGAGCACCGGATGCCCGTGCGGGCCCGGTACGACGTGTGGGGCGATCTCCTCGAACCGTTCGTCGACACCGAGTTCACGCCCGCGCGCCAGGCCGCGACCCTGTCCCGGCTCGGCCGGGCCGGCCTGGGCGAGGCGCGGGTCTCGGACATCCGCGCGCAGGTCGGCCCGCTGATGCGCGCCTACAACGGCCTCCACTGGGACTGGTGCGGCCTCGGCCTGGCCGACCTGCTGGACGCGGCGCACGCGGACTGGATCCCCGAGGAGCTGCGGGTGCCGCCCGCCGGGCAACCCGCCTTCCGTGCCTGGGCGATGGGGATCGCCGAGCTCGGCGCCGAGCTCGACCGCGACGCGCGCTGACGGCTGCGGAGTGGGACGTCGGCCGTCGTGGGAAGTCGGACCGGCCGACTTCCCACTCCGGGGCCTCGCGCCGGTCAGGTCGTGCGGCGGCGGTGGCGCAGTTCGTCCAGCCAGCCGCGCAGCTGGTCGTCGCCGTGCAGGTGGCCGCCGCCGAGTGCCGGGAGGTCGACGCCGGCCAGCAGGTCCAGGGCCCACCACGCCAGGTCGTCCCACTCCAGGGCGTCGTCGGTGATCCACCGCATCGCCCAGCGGTCGGCCTCCTCCCGGCTCAGCCGGCCCTCGCACAACGCGGCGAACCGTTCCTCGATCCCGTCCAGGTCCGGCTGCCGTCCCTCGTCACCCGCCATGGCGCCGACCCTATCGCGACGGCCCCGGATAGTAGCCATGGACATAGTAGCCATGTACTCTATCTGGTATGAGCAAGGGTTCCACGGGCACGGCTTCCACGAGCAAGGACCTTCCGGGCAAGGGTTCCCCGGGCCCCACGCCCGGCTTCCTGGTGTGGCGGCTCGCCAACAAGTGGCGCGTCGCGGTCGATCGGGCGGTGGCCCCGCTGGGCCTCACCCACGCGCAGTACTGCCTGGTCGCGTCGCTGCACGGCATGCAGCGCGCCGGCGAGCGGCCCAGTCAGCGCCGCCTCGCCGACCACACCGGCCTGGAGGCGCTGTACGTCTCGAAGCTGGCGCGCGCCCTGGAGTCGGCCGGCCTGATCGAGCGCACCCGCGACCCGCGCGACCCGCGCGCCGTCCAGCTCGCCCTCACCGAGCAGGGCCGGGCCGTCACGCGGCAGGCCATCGCGGTGGTCCAGGAACTGCTCCAGCAGCTGCTGGAGCCGCTCGGCGGCCTCGACGCCGACCGCACCCGCGCCTTCACGGCCGAACTGACCGCCCTGCTCGACGTACCACTGGCTCCGTCCGAGCCGTCCGCAACGTCCGAACCATCCGCAGTGTCCGCAGTGTCCGAACCGCACGACGACGACCGCACTCAGGGGGCAACACCATGACCAGCACCGCACCCACCGCCGCACCGCTCGCCGACGCCCGCGCCCTCGGCCTGGCCCACTACGCCGCCCGCGGCGTCCTGGAGCTCGTCCTGGCCCGGCACGGCGTCACCTTCCAGCAGCAGGTCGCCCTGCGCGCCGCCGTCACCGCCGACGCCGCCGGCACCCCGCAGACCCCGGACGGCCTCGTCGCCCAGGTCCAGGCCTCCCTCAAGGCCGACCCGGCCGACCTCCACGCCACCCTCGACGACCTGCTGGCCCGCCACCTCCTCACCACCGACGGCCCCCACCTGCGCCCCACCCCCGCGGGCCGCGACCTCCTCACCGCCGTCACCGCCGAAACCGCCCCCGTCTCCGCCCGCATCTGGGGCGACATCCCCGCCGAGGACCTGGCCGCCACCGCCCGCGTCCTCGCCCTCGTCACCACCCGCGCCAACACCGAACTCGCCGCCCTCGCCGCCCTCACCGCCCTCACCGCCTGAGCACCCCACCCGGAGAGGACGGCCCATGAGGATGCCGTGGCGGCCCTCTCCGGCGACGAGGACCTGAGCGTCGTCCTTCCTCGCCGACCGCGCAACGATGCGGTCGGCGCGCAGCGACCCCGAGGGCGTCTTCCGCTCGTTCTGACGGCGGCCCGCCCCGGGCGGCGAAACCGCCCTGGCCGTCCGCTCGACCCTGCCGACGTCGGCCTGCGTCCTCCTCACCGTCCTGAACGCGGCCCTCGTCCGCAACTCCCGCCACAGGCCCACGCGGTGGCCGCAGCCCCGCTACTCGCGGGTGCCTGCGGCCTCGACCGCCCGGCGGCGGGTCGCACGGTCGGTCGCGGCCCACGCGGTGGCCGCGGTGACGAAGGCGCACAATACGACGGTCTCCGCGATCCGCGTCCACGGGACCACCATCGGCGCGCCGGCCACGAGGCGGCCCAGTGAGGCGTGCTGGGTCAGGGCGGCCAGCGCGGTCGCCACGGCGGCGAGCACGGTGGCGACGACCACCGCCACCGCCGACTCGGCGGCGGCCACCTTCACGATCTGGCCGCGCACCGCGCCGGCGAGGGTGAGCAGGGCGAACTCCCGCCGCCGCCCGGCCATCGCCATGATCAGGGTGTTGGCGACCGCGATCAGCGCGTAGGCCAGTGCGATCCCCAGGATGACCACCGCGGCGTTGTCGGTCTGCTGCGCGGCCTTGGCGCGTTCGGCCGCGAGCTGGGCGTCGTAGGTCACCAGGTGTGCGCCGGAGCCGGCCAGTGCCCGCTGCACGGCGGCCGTCTGCTGCGCGTCGAGCGGCGTGCCCGCGCCCGTGGCGGAGTCGAGGTAGACCCGGCCGGGCGTCAGCGCGCCGGTCAGCGCCGAGGACAGGTAGGTGTCGTCGCCGTTGAGGCCGTGTGCGATGACCGCCGCGATGACGGTCGGGACCTTTTCGCCGGTCGGCAGCAGGGTGACCACCCGGTCTCCGGCCGCCAGGCCGTCGGACTGGGCCGCGTGCTCGTCGATGACCAGGAAGTTCCCGGGCGGCGAGGCGAGCGAGCCGGAGACCACCGGCGGTGTGACGACGGTGCCCAGGGCCGCCGCCGGCACCGCCTTCGTGCTCAGCGAGTCGATCTGGTCGCCGGCGGTGGTGCCGATGCGGATGTTCAGCGAGGTGACCGGGGTGACCCGGATCCCGGGCACGGCCGCCAGGCGGGCGAGCGTCAGCCCGTCGATCCCCGGCCCGCCGCCGGCCCCCTGGCCGCCGCCGGGCACGACCACGTCCGCCGCGTGGATCTCCTGCTGCTGACGGGCGAGCAGCGCGGCGTCGCCGGACTCCTGCATCGTCAGCAGGGCGGCGACCAGCCCGACGGCCACCACGATCGGCGTCACCGTGGCGGCGGTGCGACGCCGGGAGGTGAGGATGTTCTCCCGCACCAGCAGCGGCCCGGCCTTGGCGGATCTACGCAGCGGCCTGGTCAGCAGGTGGGTGACCGGGCGCAGCAGGACGGGGGCGAGCAGGGTGAGCGCGCCGACGTACAGGAGCGGGACCGCCTGGTACTTGCGGGCGCTGGCCGCGAGGTGGGGCTCGGTGCGGGCGACGAAGATTCCGGTGGCGACGGCGCCGGCCAGCATCGCGGCGCCGAGCAGCCAGCGGACCGGTGTCATGGGGCGGCGTTCCAGCGCGCTCTCGCGCAGTGCCTCGATCGGGCGGATCAGCGAGACGCGGACCAGGGTGGCGGCCGAGCCGGCCAGGGCGGCGGTGACGCCGATGGCGAAGGAGAGCAGCAGCGGCAGGACGGTGGAGGGGAGGGTGAGGGGGATGGTGAACCAGGGCGGGGCCACCTGGTGGTCGAGCATCCAGGTGTGCAGCGGCAGGGTGGCGGGCGGTGCGAGCAGGCAGCCGGCGGCGGCCGCGGCCACTCCGATCAGCAGGGCCTCGCCGAGCACCATGCGCCGCAGTTGCCGGGGGGATGCGCCGACCAGGCGCAGCAGGGCCAGTTCGCGGCGGCGTTGTTCGGTGGCGAAGGCGAAGGTCGCGATGACGACGAACACCGCGACGCATGCGGCGAGTCCGGTGGTGCTGCCGGCCATGGCCTGGGCGTTGGCCAGGGCCTGGGCGCCGCCGGTGGGGTCGGGGTCGATGCGGGTGAGGTCGTCGCCGGTGAGGAGTACGGTGCGGCCGTCGGCGGGTGCGGGTGGCTGGTGCGGTGCGGGGCGGTCGGTGACGAGTGCGTTGACGCCGGGTGACAGGCGCTGGGCTTCGGCGGGGGTGAAGAAGACCGCGTTCTCGAACCAGCGCGTGTCGGTGACGCCGACGACCCGGTAGTGGGCGGTGCCGTCGTTGGTGGTGACGTCGCTCTGGTGTCCGATCAGTTCCTCGGGGGCGCCGGCGAGGGCGATCTCGTCGGTGGCCTGGGGTGCGTGGCCGGCCAGCAGGCGGTAGCCGGCGTAGGCGGCGGAGGTCCAGGGGTGGCCGGTCAGGTCCCCCGGGCGGGAGGTGAGTCGGACGGGGAAGCTGCGGTCGGGGGTGGCGTGTCCGGTGGCGCTCGCCTGGGCGACGACGTCGGGCGGCAGGACGGCGGGGGCCTTCATCGGCTGCCCGTCGAAGCCCTGCGGTGCGAGGACGGCCTGGGTCTCCTTGACCTCCTTGAACCGTTGCGGGCCCGGGTGCGGCGTGCCGAAGGTGGCCGCGAGGGTCAGGGTCATCATGCCGATCATCGCGGTGCCGAGTGTGAGGGCGAGGAAGGCGCCGGCGAAGCCGGTCAGGCGGTGGCGCAGGGTGGCTGCGGCGATCTTCAGCACGGCTGCGCGCCGTTCGTGGCGGCGCCGTTCGCGGCCGCCCTGCTCTCTTGCCCGGCGGGTTCCAGGGCGGTCAGCCGCAGGGCCACGGCCTCGGCGGTCGGTTCGGCCAGGTCGCCGACCACCCGGCCGTCGGCGAGGAACACCGCCCGCTGCGCGTAGGAGGCGGCCACCGGGTCGTGCGTCACCATGATCACTGTCTGGCCGTGCTGCTCGACGACGTCGCGCAGCAGCGCCAGGACCTCGCGCGCGGTGCGCGAGTCCAGTGCGCCGGTCGGCTCGTCCGCAAAGACCACCTTGGGCCTGGTCACCAGTGCGCGGGCGATGGCGACCCGCTGCTGCTGGCCGCCGGACAGTTCGGCGGGCCGGTGCCCGCCGCGCTCGGCGAGGCCGACCTCGGCCAGCCCGCGGTCGATCGCCGCCGCGTCGATCGCGCGCCCGGACAGGCGCAGCGGCAGCTCCACGTTCTGGCGGGCGGTCAGGGCCGGGATCAGGTTGAAGGACTGGAAGACGAAGCCCATCTGCTCGCGGCGCAGCTCGGTCAGGGCGCGTTCGGAGAGTTGGTGCAGCGGCGTGCCGTCGAGCAGGACCTGCCCGGCGTCGACGCGGTCCAGGCCCGCCGCGCACTGCAGCAGCGTCGACTTGCCCGAGCCCGAGGGGCCCATGACGGCGGTGAAGGTGCCGGCGCGGAAGGACAGGTCGACCCCGTCCAGCGCGGTGACCCGGCGGTCGTGCCGTCCGTACGCCTTGTGCACGCCGGTGAGGCTGACCATCTCCCCCTCCCCCGTGCCCGCCGTGCCGACGCCTGACGCTGCTGTCCTGATCCGGAACACTCTCTCGCCTTCTCCACGGGAACCCGGTCGGGAGGGATCGCCCACCCGCCGCGCCGACACTACGGCCCCCAGCAGCCCCACCACCTCCGGACTGTCCCTGATCCCAACCCGGAGGCACCCCTGACCCAAGCACCCACCCGCAGCCGCCCGCCCCGCCTCCGCACCCCCGGAGCAGGAAGTCGGCCCCGCCGACTTCCCGCTCCCGCGCCCCGACCCCCAGGGCAGGAGCACCGCCCGTAACAAAGGCCGGCGGCGGGGAGGTTGCGGGCACTGGAGTGGGAAGTCGGACCCGCCGACCTCCCGCACCCGGCCATCCCCCGGTCAGCCGGGGGGAGGCGGCCGGCGGAACAGGAAGTCGAACCCGTCGACTTCCCACTCCCCCGCCCCGACCTCCCAGGGCAGGAGCGCCGCCCGCAACAAAGGCCGGCGGCAGGGAGGTTGCGGGCACTGGAGTGGGAAGTCGGACCTGTCGACTTCCCACTCCCACCACGCCCCGTGGCGGCGAAGGGGCGGGCGGGCAAGGCCCCGTGGCGGCGAAGGGGCGGGAAGGACGTACGGGGAAGGAAGCTGCCAGTGGAGTGGGAAGTCGAGCCCGCCGACTTCCCACTCCCGCCGCGCGCCACCGCCCGCCACAAGGACGAGCGGGAGGGAGGGTGCGGGTGCCGGGGTGGGGGTCAGGGCCAGGTGGGGTGGAGGTGGGGGGCGGTGTGGGTGGCTTGGCGGTGGCCGGCGAGGTAGGCGGTGGGCCAGGTGGTGGGGTCGTGGGGTGGGGCGTCGAGGGCGGTGATGGAGGCGGGGTCGGGGGTGACGGCGATCGTGATGGGGGCGCCGGTGGCGGCGAGTTGGCGGTCGAGTTCCTCGCGGGGGAAGCGGTGGGCCAGGGGGGCGATGACGACGAGGGTGCGGGCGCCGGTGGCGAGGTCGGCGTTGACGCCGGCGCGCAGGGCGCCGTCGAGGTAGTGGTGGCCGTCGACGGCGACGGGCGGTTCCACGCCGGGGAAGGCGCTGCTGGCGGCGACGGCGTGGACGAGGGGGACGCCGCTGGTGCGGTCCCAGACGGCGGGTTCGCCGGTCTCGGCCTGGACGGCGGTGAGCAGCAGGCGGCGCCGGGGCCAGGTGTCGGCGCCGATCAGGGCGCGGCGGTGGGCGAGCAGGGTCTGCTGGGCCTCGTGGGTGCGCGGGTCGTGGGGGTCGGCGGCGTCCAGGGCGAGGCGGCCGACGCGGCGTCGGGCCTCCTGCGGGGTCAGGGTGCGGTCACCCAGGACGGCGTGGACGGCGCCGGTGAGCGCCGGGTCGGGCCTGCGGGGCGCGGTCGCGCGAGTCGGCCCGGCGGGAAGGGCGTCGGCGGGAAGGGGGTCGGCGAGGCGGCGGGGGTCCTGGCCGGTGGCGAGGAGGGCGCCGACGATGGCGCCGCCGGAGGTGCCGACGATCAGGTCGGCGTCGGCGAGGTCGATGCCGGCCTCGCGCAGGCCGGCCACCAGGCCTGCGGTCCACGCGGTGCCGGCGTAGCCGCCGGGGCCGAGGACGAGTGCGCGGCCGGTCGACGGCAGTGCAGTGGCCGGCAGTGCGGTGGCCTGCGGTTCGGTGGCCCGCGGTTCGGTGCTGGTCATGGTGTGCCCCCCTTTGTTGAAACAGGTGTGTCATATACTGGCACAGCCTCAGATCCGCGCCACCGAAGGGACGATGCGCCATGGGACGGCCGCCGGATGCCGGACGGCGCGAGCGCACGCTCGCCCGGGCGACCGACTACGTGCTGGCGCACGGCCTGGCCGGGCTGAGCCTCCGACCGCTGGCCGCGGCCCTCGACACCAGCCCGCGGATGCTGCTCTACGACTTCGGCAGCAAGCAGGAGCTGGTGGCCGCCGTCCTCGCCGAGGCCCGGCGCCGGGGCGCGGCACGGCTGGCCTGCGGACCGGCGTCGCCGGTGTCGCGGCCGGCCTCGCAGGCGGCCTCACCGGCGCAGCGGCTGCGCGGGATCTGGGTGTGGATGAGCGCGCCGGAGCGGGCCCCGTTCGTGCGGCTGTTCTTCGAGGTGCACGCCGATCTGCTGGCGCATCCGGAGAACTATCCGGACCAGGCCGGGGCGGTCACGGACTGGTTCGAGACGCTGGGTGCCTTGTTCGCCGACGTGACGACGGGCCCGGACGACACCGCCACCCCGACGCTGGTGATGGCCGTCGTGCGGGGTCTGCTGTTCGACCTGACCACCACCGGGGACCGGGAGCGCATCGGGGCGGCCCTGGAGCGGTTCGCCGAACTCCTCAGCAACTCAAGCACCTCAGGCGCCTGAAGCGTCTGAAGCACCGGGGCCGGCTACTCGGCGGTGGGGGCGTGCAGGTCGAGCGTGAAGCTGAAGCGGTCGCCGCGGTAGAGGGTGCGGACCTGTTCGAGGGGGCGGCCGGCGGCGTCGCGGGAGCGGCGGTGCAGCAGCAGCATCGGCAGGGCGGGCGGGGTGCCGATGAGCAGGGCCTCGCGGGGGGTGGCGAGGACGGTCTCGATGCGTTCCTCGGCGCCGCCGAGGTGGACGCCGCGCTCGCGCAGGTAGCCGCAGAAGGAGCCTTCGGGGTCGAAGTCGCGCTCCAGGTCGGGGACGCGGGCGACGGGGACGTAGGTGGATTCGAGGCCGACGCGTTCCTCGTCGGCGCGCAGGACGCGTTCCAGGTGCCAGAGGGGCCGGCCCTGGTCGATGCCGAGGCGTTCGGCGAGGACGGCGTCGGCGGGCAGCCGGTCGAGGGCGATGAGGGTGCGGCCGGGGCGCAGGCCCTGGCGGGTGACGCCTTCGGTGTAGCTGGCGAGGGCGAGCGGCTGCTCGATCTTGGGCCCGGCGACGACGGTGCCGCGGCCCCGGCGGCGCAGGCGTCCTTCGAGGAGGAGTTCGCGCAGGGCCTGGCGCAGGGTGGCCCGGGCGACGCCGTGGCGTTCGGCGAGTTCGGCTTCGGTGGGAAGCCGCCCGCCGGGTCCCAACTCGGTGATGAGGTCTTCGAGTTGGGCTTTGACCAGGTAGTACTTGGGCACCCGGCCGTGTTCGGGGACGCCGGAGCGGGCGGGGGCGAGGTGGGCCCGGGGGGTGCCGTGGTTCACCGGTGCACCCTATCGAGCGGGACCGCGGACCGGCCGAAGGTCACGGATTGATAACCGGTCTGGACTGAATTTCGGCAGTTGTTCATACAACCGTGGATTCGGGGAGAGCCTGGCCTCGCCCGCCGCGCGGATCCTCCTGTGCGGTGCCACCGCACCGCACCGCCTCCTTCCTCACCCCCCCTCTGGGAGCCCCCGTGCGCTTCTCCCGCTCGCTGCGGACCGCCGTCGCCACCGCCGCCGTCACCGCGGTCCTGCTGCCCGTCCAGGCCGTCACCGCCCCCACCGCCGATGCGGCCGGTACGACCGGTACGGCCGGCTCGGCCGGTGCGGCCAGTGCCGCCGGCGGCCCGTACAAGGGCCTGCCGGACGGCGTCAAGCAGGCCAAGACCCTGGTCATCGGCATCGACGGCACCCGCTACGACAAGCTGCTGACCGCGGACGCCCCGCACCTCAAGGCGCTGATGGCCGCCGGCATGACCGCCACCAGCAACCTGTACGCCAACCCGATGGCGCCCACCCTGTCCGGCCCCGGCTGGTCGACCATCGCCACCGGAGTGTGGCCCGACAAGCACCTGGTGAAGGACAACACCTTCGCCGGCGCCCGCTTCGACCAGTACCCGGACTTCGCCACCCGCCTGGAGAACGCCGACCCCGCCACCTCCACGCTGGTCCTCGGCTCCTGGAACCCGATCACCGCCAACGTCTTCAACGGCACGGCGGACGTGCGCACCGCCGAGAACGAGGACGACGCCAAGACCGCCGCCGACGCCGCCGACTACCTCGCCCACGGCAACCCGGACGCGACGTTCCTGCACTTCGACGAGGTCGACGAGGCCGGTCACAGCTTCGGCGGCGCCAGCACCCAGTACGCGGCCGCCATCCACGGCGTCGACGCGCTGGTCGGCCAGGTCGTGCAGGCCGTCACCTCCCGCCCCACCTACGGCTCGGAGGACTGGCTGATCCTCGTCACCACCGACCACGGCCACACCGACGCCGGCGGCCACGGCGGCAACAGCGCCGCCGAGCGGCAGACCTTCCTGATCGCCGACGGCACCGGCCACACCCCCGGCTCGCGGCGCTACGACGTCAAGGCGGTCGACCTCGCCCCCACCGTCCTCAAGCACGAGGGCGCCGCCGTCGACCCCGCCTGGCACCTCGACGGCCGGCCGATCGACGAGATCGTCCCGGACGCCTTCGACGCGCTGCGCCCCGCCCTGCAGACCCGCGTCGACGAGAGCGGCATCGGCGCGAGCGTCAAGGGCTTCACGCACACCCCGCCGGCCGGCTGGAGCATCGACAACTCCCGGATGCCCAGCGGCGGCGTGAGCGAGTGGCGCGGCTGGGCGTTCGCCACCGACGAGTTCTGGACCGCCACCCAGCTCGGCCAGTCCCGCGAGACCAACGTGCGCGCCCGCAACGTCTTCGCGGTCGCCGACTCCGACGAGTGGGACGACAAGGCGCACGGCGCCGGCCAGTTCGACTCCACCCTGATCAGCCCCGCCTACCCGGTCGCCGGCCTGAGCCGCGCCACGCTGTCCTTCGCGACGAACTACAAGGTGGACGGCCCGCAGACCGGCGACGTGTACGTGGTGTTCGACTCCGGCACCCCGCAGCTCGTCAAGTCCTACCGCGCGGACGTCAACACCGTCGAGCAGCTGCCGGTCACCGTGCCCGCCGGCGCCACCACCGCACGCCTCCAGTTCCGCTACACCGGCACCAACAGCGCGTTCTGGACGGTCGACCAGGTCACCTTCGGCGCCTGACCCGCGCCTGACCCACCGGGTGGAGTGGAAAGTCGGGGCGGCCGACTTCCCACTCCACCTCGGGCCGTGGCCGGGGGTGAGGGGCCAGGTGAGGTGGAGGGGAGGTCGGCAGCTCGGTCAGGGTCAGGAGGCCAGACGGGTGGAGGTGGGGGCGGTGTGCGGCGCGTCAGGGCAGCAGCAGGGCGGGCCGGCGGGCGAGCACCACGATGCGCACAACACCACGCCCGCCAGTGCCGGTTGGCGAACGGCGGGCCGACCCGTCGACCCGGCCGGCGCGCGTCAGGGGCGCCGCCGGGGCGGGGGCCGTAGGGCGGGCCAGTGGGTGAGCATCGCGGTGCGCATGGTGGTGGCGAGCTCGCCCAGGGCGGGGCCGGGTTCGCCGGTGGTGCGGGCGGTGGTGGCGACGGCGGCCAGGCGGTGGGCGAGGCGTTGGCGGGCCGTCACCGTGCCCCAGGTCCAGTCCCGGGCCGGGACGGCGGCCAGGTGGTCGGTGCCGTCGCGCAGGGCCCGTTCCACCAGGGCGTCGCCGCGCAGCAGCCAGCCGGCGCAGGCGTCGCCGAGGCCCTGCGCGGGCAGGTCGGTGCCGGTGGCGGCGCGCCAGGCCTCCCGGTAGGCCGTCTCGGCCCGGGCGAGCAGGGCGGGGGCGGGGGCGGTGACGCACCAGCAGGTGGGGAAGCCGATGCGCAGGTAGGCGAGTTCGACCAGGGGGCTGCCGAGCGAGGCCTGCTCGAAGTCGATGAACCGCACGCCGCCCGCGGTGTGCAGGTCGTTGCCGGGGCAGGGGTCGCCGTGCAGCAGGGCCCGGCCCGGGGCGTGGGCCAGGCGTTCCAGCAGGGCGTCGAGTTCGGCGTCGACGGCGGCGGGCACCGGGACGCCGAGGGCGCGGGCCAGGGCGAGGAAGGAGTCGGCGTCGCGGCGCTTCGGCGGGGACCAGACGGGCAGGGCACGCACCTCGGGCCGCCCGTCGACCGAGCCCTCGACCGAGCCGTCGGCGGTGGCGGCGTGCAGGCGGGCCAGCGCGGTCGCGTAGTGCACGGTCCAGTCCTCGGCGGGCGGGCGGTGCTCCAAGTGCTCGAGGACCAGTAGGCGTTCGTCGGCGTCGGTGTCCAGCAGCCTGGGCACGACGGGCGGGTCGAGGCGGGAGGCGAGGGTGAGGGCGGCGACCTCGCGGGCGTAGCGGTCGGCCGCGTCGGGGCCGTCGACGAGCTGCTTGATCACGACGGGCGCACCGGACAGCTGCGACCGCCACACCCGCGAGCGCGGGCTGCTGGGGATCCGGTGCGAACGGCACGGGGTACCGAGGCGCTCCCGCAGCCCCGGCCCGAACAACGGTGGCTCCACGGGGCTCATCCTGCCATGACGACAACTGGATTGACGGTGCATCAGTGTCTTCCGATGTGCGGTAGGTGGCCGGGCGGGCGTGGGTGGCGATGCGGGAGGATGGGCGGATGACGGTGTGGGTGGCGTGGGCGGTCGACGTGGTGTGCGCGCTCGTCCTGGCGGGGGTGGTGGTGGGCGCGGTGGCGTGGGCGTGGCTGGCCGAGGGGATGCGCGGCTGGGCCGCGCAGGGCCGGCCGGCGCCCGTACGGCGGGGGCCGGACCGGCTGAAGGCGGCGTTCGTGGGCGGCGCGGCGCTGTCCGCCGCGGCGACGGCCGGGTTCTGGTGGGCGGGCCTGCCGGTGACTGCGGTGACGCAGGGCCTGCTCGCGGTTCCGCTGGGGGTGCTCGCCGTCGACGGCCTCGGGTACGAGGCCCGGCGCGCCCTCGCCGTCCGGTGCGCGGTCCGGCGTTCCGCCCGCGCCCGTGCCCGCACCGACCGATCCCGCGCGGACCGCGCCGACCGCGGGGCGCGGCACTGAGGCCGCCGCCCGGTACGCCCGGGCCGGGCCACGCCGCCGCGCCTGAGGTGGCGTCAAATCCGTTCGCCCGGGCGGTGGGCAGGCTTCTACCATGCGGCCGTGACCACACCTCCCGACTCCCCCGCCCTGACCCTGGCGACCGCTGCCGCCCTGCTGCGGGCGGCGCACCCGGACGCCGAAGTGATGGACGTACTGCCGCGCAGCGGTGGGCAGTTGAGCGCGGTGTACGAGGTGCGGTGCGCCGATCCCGCGCACGCGGCGGTGGTGAAGGTGTACGCCGAGCAGTGGCGGTGGAAGCAGGCCAAGGAGGTCTACGTGCACGGCCTGCTGGCGGGCGTGGACGGCTGGCCGGGGCCGGCGGTGCTGCACCACACGGGCGACGGCGGCCCGGGCGGGCGGGCGGCGACCGTGCTGGGCCTGCTGCCGGGTGTGCCGCTGTCCGAGGCCTCGCCCGCGCCCGGCCCGGACCGGACCCGGGCGCTGTACCGCAGCGTGGGCGCGGCGCTGGCCACGGCGCACCGGCTGCGGCTGGACGGCTTCGGCTACGTGACCACCCGGGTGCTGGACCCGGTGCCCGACAACGGCACCTACATGCGCCGCCAGTTCGCCCGCAAGCTGGCCGAGTTCGCGGAGCTGGGCGGCGAGGCGTCACTGGGCCGGGCGCTCGGCGCGTTCGTGGCGCGCCGCGGGGCGCTGCTGGACCACGGCCGGGCGCCGGTGCTGTGCCACAACGACCTGCACGAGGGCAATGTGCTGGTGGTGCGGGGGTCGCGGGGCTGGCGGGTGAGCGGGGTGGTGGACGTGGAGAACGCGGTGGCCGCGGACCCGGTGCTGGACCTCGCCAAGACCGACTACTACGCGGTGCGCGGCGACGCGCTCAAACGCGAGGCGCTGCTGGCCGGTTACGGGCCGCTGCCGGTCGCCGCCGGGGAGCTGGAGGACCTGCTCGCGCTCTACCGGCTGTACCACGCGCTGGAGTTGTGGGACTGGTTCGCCTCCACCGGTGAGCGCGCCCCGCTGCCGGGCATCGCCGCCGACCTCGCCGAACTGGCCGAAGGCGGCACGGCGTAACGACACCGGGATGTGAACGGCACCAGGATGTGAACGGCACCGGGACGTGAACGGCACCGGGACGTGAACGGCACCGGCCCGCCCCCGCCGGGTGGCGGGGACGGGCCGGGGTGCCTCAGAGCCGGGGGGTCTGAGGGCCGTGCGGGCCCGGGGGCCGCACGGGGTTCAGGTGCGCGCACCATCAGGCACGCGCAGGCCTCAGGTGCGGGCCGCGGAGGCGCGGGTGCGGCGGGAGACGGAGTCCAGGACGACGGCGGCCAGCAGCACCGCGCCGGTGATCATGTACTGGATGGCCTGGGCGGCGTGGACCATGTCGAGTCCGGTGGTGATGGACTGGATGACCAGGATGCCCAGCAGCGCCGACCAGGTCTTGCCGCGTCCGCCGAACAGGCTGGTGCCGCCGATGACGGCCGCGGCGATCGCGCACATCAGGACGTTGCCGCCGCCGAGCTGCTTGTCGGCCGAGCCCTGCTGGGAGGCGATGAACAGGCCGCCGAGCGCGGCCAGGGTCGCGGAGATCATGTAGACGGAGATCCGGACCCAGGCGACGTTGATGCCGGCGCGCCGGGCGGCCTCGACGCCGCCGCCGACCGCGAACACCTGGCGCCCGTAGGGGGTGCGGCGCAGGACGAAGTCGGTGAGGACGACGACGCCGAGCAGGACGACCAGGGGCAGGGGCAGGCCGCGGTCCTGGTTGAGGGCGTAGGCCAGCGGCAGGGCGAGGACGGCCAGGGCGCCGGTGCGCAGGGCGATGTCGCCGGTGGCGCGGGCGGTGAGGCCGGCGGCGCGGCGGCGCTGGGCGGTGCGCAGTTGGGCGGCGAGGTAGAGGGCGGGGGCGAGGATCGCGAGGGCCCAGGCGTAGATGATGTCGCCGTCGCCGAGGAAGGCGGTGTCGAGGGTGGCGATGAGGCCGTCGTGGCGGTTGTTGACGGTGCCGAGGTGGCCGAGGACGTAGTCCTGCAGACCGCTCCAGGCGAGCATGCCGGCGAGGGTGACGATGAGGGCGGGCACGCCGATGCGGGCGAAGAAGAAGCCGTGCAGGGCGCCCATGGCGCAGGCGGCGGCGAGGGCGGCGGCGACGGCGAGCCATTCGTTGACGCCCTGGCGTGCGGCGAGGACGGAGGCGATGGCGGCGCTGGTGCCGGCGACGGAGCCGAGGGAGAGGTCGATCTCGCCGAGGAGGAGGACGAAGACGACGCCCACCGCGATCAGGCCGGGGCCGGCGATGTAGCGGGCGATGTTGGTGAGGTTGTCGGCCTGGAGGAAGTGGCCGGTGACGGACTGGAAGATGACGGCGATCAGGACGAGGCCGACGACGACGGGCAGGGAGCCGAGTTCGCCGGCGGCCAGGCGGCGGCGGGCGGTGTCCAGGTAGCCGGCGATGCCGGCGGCCTGGGTGTGCAGGCGGGGGTCGACGGCCGGCGGCGCGGGCACGGGGGCCTGGGCGGGGGTGGCGTCGGCGGGGGTGGTGGGAGTGGTCATGCGGCGTCCTCCTCCTCGGCGAGGCGGGCCTGGCGGCGGGTCACGGCGTTGTCGGTGGCGCCGGTGATGGCGGAGACGATCTGTTCCTGGGTGGCTTCGGCGACGGGGAAGACGCCGTTGTTGCGGCCCAGGCGCAGCACGGCGACGGTGTCGGCGACGGCGCGCACGTCGGCCATGTTGTGGCTGATGAGGATGACGCCGAGGCCGCGCTGGCGCAGGCGTTCGACGAGGTCGAGGACCTGGGCGGTCTGTTCGACGCCGAGGGCGGCGGTGGGCTCGTCGAGGATGACGACGGCCGGGTCGCCGACCAGGGCGCGGGCGATGGCGACGACCTGGCGCTGGCCTCCGGAGAGGGCGGCGACGGGGGTGCGCACGTCGGGGATGCGGATGGCGAGGGTGTCGAGGAGTTCGCGGGCCTTCTGTTCCATGGCGACCTCGTCGAGGAGGCCGCTGCGGCGCTTCTCGTGGCCGAGGAACAGGTTGGCGATGACGTCGAGGTTGTCGCACAGGGCGAGGTCCTGGTAGACGGTCGCGATGCCGAGGGCCGTGGCGTCCTGGGGACGGGTCAGGCGCACCGGGTTGCCGTGCCAGGTGATGACGCCCTCGTCGACGGGGTGGACGCCCGCGATGGTCTTGACGAGGGTGGACTTGCCGGCGCCGTTGTCGCCGACGAGGGCGACGACCTCGCCCGCGTGGACGGTGAGGTCGACGTCGGTGAGGGCTTGGACGGCACCGAAGCGCTTGGAGACCGAGCGCAGCTGGAGGACGGGCGCGCCTGTCACATGAACCTTCTTCTAGGGGTGGGGTGCGTGGGGTCTTTCGACCGTGGTGCCGGCCGGTGCGCGGGCCCGGCGGCCCCGGGCCCGGCGACGTGGGCCCGGCGACGTGGGCCCGGCGACGTGGGCCCGGCGGCGTGGGCCCGGCGGCGTGGGCCGCGTGGGCCCGGCGGCGGGCTGCTCGGAGCCGGTGGCGGCGTGAGGCCGGCGGTGGCGCGGGCTACTTGAGGCCGGCGGTGGCGCAGGCGGCGGCGTAGTCGGCGGTGCAGATGTCGGCGACCTTGTAGAGGCCGTCGGCGACGACGGTGGCGGCGATGTTGTCCTTGGTGACGACCTTGGCGTCCAGGAGCTTGGCCGGGATGCCCTTGTCGGTGGCGCTGTCGGCGCTGGCGGTGGCGACGGTCTTGACGTCCTTGCCCTGGAGGAGGTCGACGGCCAGTTCGGCGGCGTTGTCGGCCAGCGGGCGGTAGGCCTTGTAGATGGTGTAGGCCTGGTCGCCGGTGACGAGGCGCTGGACGGCGTCGAGGCCGGCGTCCTGGCCGCCGACGGGGACCTTGATGCCGGCGCCCTGGAGCTGGGTGATGATGGCGCCGGCCATGCCGTCGTTGGCGGAGTAGACGCCCTGGAAGCCGGTCTTGCCGAACTGGGTGACGGCGGCGCCGATCTTCTGGCCGGCGACGGTGGGCTTCCACTCACCGGACTGCTCGTAGACGATCTTCTTGACCTTGCCGTCGAGGACCTTGTGCGCGCCGGCCTTGAACTGGGCGGCGTTGGGGTCGGCCTCGTCGCCGTTGATCATGACGATGTTGGCGTCGGCGGACTGCGCGCCGAGGGCGTCCAGCAGGGCCTGGCCCTGGAGTTCGCCGACCTTCTCGTTGTCGAAGGAGACGTAGGCGGCGACCGGGCCGGTGGCCAGGCGGTCGTAGGCGACGACCTTGACGCCCTTGGCGGCGGCCTCCTGGACCCAGCCCTGGGTGGACTTGGCGTCGTAGGCGTCGAGCACGATCACCTTCACGCCCTGGGCGATGAGGGTGTCGAACTGCTGCTTCTGCTTGGCGGCGCTGCCCTCGGCGTTGTTGTAGAGGACCTTGCAGTCCGCGCACAGGGCCTTGACCTTGGCCTCGATGAAGGGCTTGTCGAACGACTCGTAACGGGTGGACGAGGCGTTCTCGGGCAGCAGCAGACCGATCGACTTGCCGTCGCCGCCGGCGGCGGAGTCCTTGTCGCCGCCGGCCTTGCCGCAGGCGGCCATGGACAGGGCGAGCGAGATGCCGGTGGCGGCGATGACGGCGCGGCGCAGCGTTGCGTTCATAAGGGGGTGCCTCCCAGAGGTCGCCGCGACTCTGCGGCGGGGTGTGGGGAGTTAAACCTGCACGCGCACATGTCGTCAATAAGTAAAACCAAGAGGGACGAGATCTGGCTCAGTTCGTTATCTTTGTGAACGCTTGCTGGAGATCGAAACCTGGAGGAACCTACAAACGCGAGGGTGGTGGCAGGTGACAGCGGGGGCTGGTGGGGGTCGGTGGGGGCACCGTTCAAGAAGTGATCCACATGACGGCATGTCAGGTTTGCGTCAGGTGGTGCGACAGCACGGCGCTTCGAGCACGTAGCGAACGCGGGCGGCCCGACTGCGCGGTGCGGGAGATACGCGCGATACGCGCGGTTCAGGCCGCGGCGCGGGCGGCGCGGTAGCGGCCGGGGGTGGTGCCGAACTCGCGGGCGAAGGCGTGCGAGAGCGCGTACGGGCTGGCGTAGCCGACCCGGCGGGCGACCGTCTCCAGCGGGTCGGCGCTCTCGCGCAGCAGGGCGGCCGCCCTCGTCATCCGCCACCAGGTGAGGTAGGCCATCGGGGGGCGGCCGGCGAGGGCGGTGAAGCGGCGGGTGAGGGTGGCGCGGGAGACACCGGCCTGCTCGGCCAGCGCGCCCGCGGTCCAGGCCCGGGCCGGGTCCTCGTGCACGGCGGCCAGCGCGGCCGCCACCACCGGGTCCGCCAGCGCCGCGCCCCAGCCGTCGGCGCCGCGGCGGGTGGTCCAGGCCCGCACCAGGTAGACCAGCAGCAGGTCGATCAGCCCGGGCACGGCCAGTGCGCCGCCGGGTCGCTCGCCGGCCAGTTCGGCGCCCAACAGGCCGACGGCGGCGGCCAGTTCGGGGTGTTCACCGGAGCGGGTGGGCAGGTGGACGAGGGCGGGCAGCTCACGCATCAGCGGGTGGCCGCGGCGGTGGTCCAGGCGGTACTTGCCGCACAGCAGCTCCGCCGCCCCCTCCACCGCGCCCTCCGCCTGCCCCGCCGTCCCACCCACCGGCCGGACGGGGGCCCGCCCGGGCGCCAGGAGGGTGTCCAGCTCGGGCAGCAGCGCGACCTGACGTGCCGTCAGCGGCTCGCCGGCCAGGGCGTGTCCGGCGCCGTGCGGCAGCAGCACCGCGTCCCCCGGCTCCAGCCGCACCGGCTCGCCGCCGCCCTTGCCACCACCCCCGCCGCCGCTCTTGCCGTCGTCGAGCATCAGCCAGCAGGAGCCGGCGAGCACCACGTGGAAGCCCGCGCCCGCGTAGGCGGGCAGCCGCGCGCCCCAGCGTCCGGCCACCCGCAGCCGGTTGGAGGAGGGCCGCCCGCTGCGTACGGCGGCGATCGCGTCGCTGACCACGTCCATCCGGCCATCGTAAAGCGCCCCCCGACCCCGACCCCGCCCGCTGTGAGCCGTACGCGTATCGCGGTGAGCCGTCGGCGCATTGAACGGCTCACGCCGCGTTCCTAGGCTCGGTGACACGCCGGAGCCGGGGAACGCACGGACCGGACGAAACGAAGCAAACGTCATGAATCGAACGAAACAGGACGGAACGGGGGCAGGGGCCGTGGACACGATGGACAGGATCGTGCTGGGGGACGTGGAGCTCACGCGGGTGGTGGAGTGGCAGGGGGCGTTCGGGCCGGCCTCGGCGATCGTGCCGGGCGTCGACGAGCAGGGCTGGCAGCAGGCCCGGCCGTGGCTGGCACCCGACCACCTCGACCCGGTCACCGGGGACTACCTCGCCGCCCTGCAGACCTGGGTGGTGCGCAGCGGCGGGCGGACGATCCTGGTGGACACCGGGGTGGGCAACGGGCGGGAACGGCCGGTGACCCCGCTGTTCCACCGGCGCGAGGGGCAGTTCCTGGAGCTCCTGGCGGCCGCGGGGGTGCGGCCCGAGGACGTGGACGTGGTGGTCAACACCCATCTGCACGCCGACCACGTCGGGTGGAACACCCGGGATCAGGACGGGAGTTGGGTGCCGACGTTCCCGAATGCGGTGTACTACCTGCCGGCCGCGGACCGGGCGTTCTTCGACCCGGCGGCCGGGCACCCGGCGCGGGCGGCGGCCCGGGCGGGCGGCGGGGCGGCGGCGGCGATGTGGGCGCAGTGGGACCAGATGTTCGCCGACAGTGTGGCGCCGGTGGTGGCGTCGGGGCAGGCGGTGGAGTGGGAGGGGTCGCTGCGTCTGGACGGGGCGCTGGAGCTGGAGGCGGCGCCCGGGCACACGCCGGGTTCGTCCGTGCTGCGGGTCCACTCGCGCGGGGAGCGGGCGGTGTTCGTGGGTGATCTGCTGCACTCGCCGGTGCAGTTGGCGCACCCGTCGTGCAGCAGCTGCTTCTGCACGGATCCGGCGCAGGCGGCGGCCAGCCGGCTGCGGGTGCTCCAGCGGGCGGTGGCGGAGCGGGAGTTGGTGGTGCCGGCGCACTTCGCGGGGGCGGGGGCGGTGCGGGTGCGCAGCGAGGGGCCGGGTTTCGCGGTCACCGCCTGGGGCGCCTGAGGTCGTGTGGTTGCCCGCCGCCCCCCGCGCGGCGGGCAACCGTGGCTGTGACGGTTGTGGCGGTTGTGACGGTTCGTCAGGGGCGGTCGAGGGTGATGGAGTTGATCGGCCCCAGGTCGTACCAGACGCCGTGCTGGGCGGCGATGTCGTAGACGCAGTCCGCGCCGCCGGAGCCGCGGCACAGGTGGGCGTGGGCGCCGCCGGACTGGTTGTTGAGGACCCAGTGGTTGCCGTACTGGTTGCTCAGGTTGTGGGCGCCGTAGCTCCAGTAGACGGCGCTGGGGCTGGCCGCCGGGTCCTGGTTCTGCGGGTAGACGCAGACGGCGCCGTAGGGGCAGTTCGCCCAGGAGCCGTCGGCGGCGCCGGCGCTGCCGGCGGTCAGGGTGGTCAGGGCGGCGGCCGCGAGGGCGAGGGCGGCGGCGACGTGGGTGATCCTGCGCATGGGGTTCGTCTCCCTTGGCCAGCACGTACGGCTGGTGTGTCAGCGGGCCCGGCACGGGGGTGCGGGTCGGTGCTCAGCAGCCTAGGAACGCGGTGGCGGCGGCGGTCCCTGACATCTGACAGGGTCCCGCCGCCGGGCCGGGCCTTCCCCCTTGCCCCTCACGCCTCAGGCCTCACCCCGCTGGCCTCATGGCTTGGCGAAGGTGTCGCACTGGGCGAGGTCGCCGGTGCGGTAGCCGGTGGTGAACCAGCTCTTGCGTTGCTCGGAGGAGCCGTGGGTCCAGCTGTCGGGGTTGACCTTCCCGGTGGCCTGCTGCTGGATGCGGTCGTCGCCGACGGCGGCGGCCGCGTCCAGGCCCTGGGCGATGTCCTGGTCGGTGAGGGAGGCGATCAGCGGGCGGCCGGTGGAGGGCTGCGGGGTGGTGGTGGCGTGGTGCGCCCAGACCCCGGCGTAGCAGTCGGCCTGGAGTTCGAGCTTCACGGAGGCGCTGTTGGCGCCCTGGCGGTCGGAGCCGACCTTCTGCATGGTGCCGGTGAGGTTCTGGATGTGGTGGCCGTACTCGTGGGCGAGGACGTAGGACTCGGCGAAGGGGCCGCCCTTGGCGCCGAAGCGGCTGGACAGCTCGTTGTAGAACCCGAGGTCGAGGTAGGCCTTCTGGTCCGCGGGGCAGTAGAAGGGGCCGACGGCGGAGGTCGCGGCGCCGCAGGCGGTGGAGACCTGGCCGGTGAACAGGACGGTCTCGGCGTTGCGGTAGGCGGTCCTGGTGCGTTTGGGCAGTTCGGTGCGCCAGAAGTCCTGGAGGCTGTTGGTGACCGCCACGATCCGGCAGTCCTGGCGCTTGTTGGCGTCCGCGCCGCTCTTGCAGGCCTGCTGGACGTCGCCGGCGGGGCGGGCGCCGGTGCCGGCGCCCTTGCCGGCGGAGCTGCCGGAGCTGCCGGAGGACAGGCCCAGCAGGGCCGGGTCGACGCCGAGGAGGACGGCGAACAGCACCGCGACCAGGCCCACCGCGCCGCCGCCGATGGCGACCTTCCCGCCGGGGATCCCGCGCCGGTCGTCCACCTGAGAGGTGTCGAGGTCGCCCTCGTCGTCGAACTGCATGCCCCTGACCCGTCCCTGTTCCGCTTTCCGAATGCCGTTTGTCCGCTTTTGTGGGCACTGGTGATGGTCTGTGCTCGTGGCGGCCCGGCCCAGCCTACGGGCTGCGGATGACGTCCGGGTGCCCGCGGTTCAGGTCCGGGCCGGGCCCACCACCGGGTGCGGCACGCTCGTGCGGCCGCTGCGGCTTTGGGGGTGCCCGGGTGCCCGGGTGCCCGCCCCCGCCGGGCGGGCGGGGGCGGGCGGGGGCGGGTCAGGCCGTCGGGGCCGGGGCGTAGCCGGCGGGGCGGGTGGTGAAGGTGCCGCGGCCCTGGGTGCGCGAGCGCAGGCGGGTCGCGTAGCCGAAGAGTTCGGCCAGCGGCACGAGTGCGGTGACCTGGGCGGTGGCGGCGCCGGTGCGGGCGTCGCTGGTGGTGGCCTGGACGTGGCCGCGGCGGGCGGCGAGGTCGCCGAGGACGGTGCCCAGCGCGTCCTCGGGGACGGTGACCGTCACCTGTGCCAGGGGTTCCAGCAGTTGCAGCCGTCCCGCGCGCAGCGCCTCGCGCAGGCCCAGGCGGGCGGCGGTGCGGAAGGCGAGCTCGGAGGAGTCCTTGACGTGGGTGGCGCCGTCGGTGAGGGTGACGCGCACGCCGGTGACGGGGTGGCCGCCGAGCGGGCCCTCGGTGAGGGCGTCGCGGCAGCCGGCCTCGACGGCCTGCACGTACTCGCGCGGGACGCGTCCGCCGGTGACGGTGGAGGTGAACACGAAGCCCCCTTCGGTGCCGGTGTCGTCGTCGGATCGGTCGCCGCCCTCGGGGCCGTCCTCGGGGCCGTGGTCGGAGCCGTCCTCGGGGCCGTCCAGGGGCTGGACGTCGAGGACGAGGTGGGCGAACTGGCCGGCGCCGCCGTCCTGTTTGGCGTGCCGGTAGACGAAGCCGGACACGCCTTCGACCAGGCTCTCGCGCAGGGCGACCTGCGGGCGGCCGACGACGGCGTCGATGCCGTGCTCGCGGCGGATCTTCTCCACCGCGACCTCCAGGTGCAGTTCGCCCAGGCCCGACAGGGTGCGCTGGCCGGTCTCGGGGTCGGTGGCGACCCGTAGCGACGGGTCCTCCTCGGCGAGGCGGGCGAGCGCGGCGGCCAGCTTGTCGGTGTCGGTGGTGCGGCGGGCCTCGATGGCGACGGTGACGACGGGTTCGGCGCTGACCGGGGCCTCCAGCAGGATCGGGGCGCCGGGTGCGCACAGGGTGGCGCCGACGCGGGCGGCCTTGAGGCCGATCACGGCGACGATGTCCCCGGCCAGGGCGTGGTCGCTCTCGCTGTGGCGGTCGGCCATCACGCGCAGGATGCGGGAGACGCGTTCGGTGCGGCCGGTGGTGGTGTCGAGCACGGTGTCCCCCTTTCGCAGGGTGCCGGCGTAGACGCGCAGGTAGGTGAGGCGTCCGGTGGTGGCGGCGTTCACCTTGAACGCCAGGGCGGTGAAGGGCTGGTCGGGGTCGGCGGCGCGCTG
The DNA here is from genome assembly GCF_040302625.1 of Kitasatospora sp. NPDC097643. Lineage (NCBI taxonomy): Bacteria > Bacillati > Actinomycetota > Actinomycetes > Kitasatosporales > Streptomycetaceae > Kitasatospora > Kitasatospora sp. NPDC097643. The sequence continues at coordinate 76,041 of NZ_JBEOSA010000031.1, forward strand.
CTCGCCGGTGCCGTCGGCCGCTCGGACGGGCGGGACGTCGAGCGGGGAGGGCAGGTAGGCGACGGCGGCGTCCAGGAGCGGTTCGATGCCGCGGTTGCGGTAGGCCGAGCCGCACAGCACCACCACCGCCTCGCCGCTGCGGGTCAGCTCCCGCAGGGCGGCGGCGAGGGTGGCGGCGGTGAGGCCGCCGGTCGAACAGAACTCCTCCAGGGCGCCGGGGTGCAGTTCGGCGACCGCCTCCTCCAGCGCGCGGCGCCGGCGCCCGGCCTCCTCGGCGAGGCGCTCGGGCACCGGGCCCTCGTGCAGGCCGTCGTCGTCCCAGGTCAGGGCGCGCAGGGTGAGCAGGTCGACGACGCCGGTGAAGGTGTCCTCGGCGCCGATCGGCAGCTGCACGGCCAGCGGGTGCGGGTGCAGTCGCTCGCGGATGGAGGCGACGGCCTGGTCCAGGTCGGCGCCCGCGCGGTCCAGCTTGTTGACGAAGGCGATCCTGGGCACGCCGTGCCGTTCGGCCTGCCTCCACACCGACTCGCTCTGCGGCTCGACGCCGGCGACCGCGTCGAACACCGCCACCGCGCCGTCCAGCACGCGCAGCGAACGCTCGACCTCGTCGGCGAAGTCGACGTGGCCGGGGGTGTCGATCAGGTTGATCCGGTGCCCGTCCCAGGCGCAGCTGACGGCGGCGGCGAAGATGGTGATGCCGCGGTCGCGTTCCTGCGGGTCGAAGTCGGTGACGGTGGTGCCGTCGTGGACCTCGCCGCGCTTGTGGGTGGTGCCGGTGAGGTAGAGGACCCGCTCGGTGACGGTGGTCTTCCCGGCGTCGACGTGGGCGAGGATGCCGAGGTTGCGGACGGCGGCGATGGCGGTCGCGGTGGTCGTGGCGGTGGTGCTGGTGGTGGTGTCGGTGCGCATGGCCCGGTGCCTTTCGGAAGGTGTTCCGCAGGTTCGAAGGGGGGCGCGCGATTTGGCCGACGACACGTCGGATGGCCGTGGTTCGTACGGGAACCCGCCCTGTGACGACAGGGCATTTCCGAGCTCAGACGGTCGTCGCACTCCTCCGGTGCCGGCCGCGCAGCGGGCACCGGGAGGACGGGGACACCAGGATCACCTCGTACCGCGACGCGGGAGAGACGGCGGCAACGGCGGCGCACTGCTTCGGCACGGCCGGTCCCTTCCTCTCACACGTCGTCACGGGGGCACGCCGGGGCCCTGGGGGCGGCGGCGCGCGTCTGCGTTGGCGAGTGTAGGGAGACGGAGGCGGGCGCGGCACCTGCTTTTCCGCGCCGCTCAGCACTGCACGGCGTCGCCCTTGTCCAGGTTGAGCGCCAGATGCTCCTCCACCGGCTGGTCGTCGCGCCGGACGGCCACCCGGTACTCGCCCTGGAGGCTGCGCGGGATGACGACCGTGTAGACGGTGCGCAGCACGCCGCCGACGTAGGCCGAGTACGCCGCCCGGACCGGGAAGTCCCGCCCCTGGCAGGAGAGATGGTCGACCGTCTCGCCGCTGGCCATCAGCATCACACCCCACGCCGAGTTGCCGTGGTCGTTGAACAGCCCTGCCCCCATGAAGATCCCGACCCCGGGGGTAGGCCTCGCGGTGATCTCCGTGTGCGTGTAGCACCCGCTGGCCACAACGGTTTCCGTGGCAACACAGATCTCACCGGCCTTCTCGGCCCGCCAGATCAGCTCCGGCCCGTAGCCGCCGTCGTATTCGACCAGCGTGAACTCCTCACCTGCCGGCGCCGTTCCGTTCTCCTTGGCCGTCCGCAGGATCAGCCGCTTCGCGTCCTACGGGAACTCCGGCCGCGAAGTGGCCCCGACTATAGGCTCCTTGGCCGCTGTCGCCGTCGGCACGTCCGGCGCGACGGCGCCGCGCTCCCCGGCCGTCGCCCCGCTGCACGCGCAGACCCCGAACACCAGGCCCGCAAGAACCGTCCGCAGCCGCACCGAGAAACCCCTCACGCGGCCCACCCCCCCATCCAACGCCGCTCCCCCATCGCGATGGTGACACACGACCACCAACGACGGATCGTCAACCACGTGTCCGGCAACGGGCATCCGGGAAAGGATCGCCCCAAGCACGGAAACTGACCGACTTGTCAATCAATGCGCAACTTGGGATTTACCGTGCAGAAGTAGACACGGTTGCCCTGCTTCTCAAAATAGAAGCTCCCCGAGTACTGGCTCCGCGTCACTTCACGGTCGAATGAATCGCTGTGAAGCCAGGCCTTGGTGCTCCCGATCTCGGTGGCGATCACGTTCGGGACATCGCACGCAATGCTCTCCTCGTGCCACTCCCCAGTCGCGGTGATCGTCGCCATCACGCCCGATTCAATCCAGGCGATCCCATCCAACGCCACATCGGTTGGTCCGGGAACATCCAGCCTGGGATTCGTCTCCGCAGCCCCTCCCAGGGCCTGGCCAACCCACCTCGCAGCCGACAACTCGCCCAGCTGCGGGAAGCGGCGCTTCAGCGGCTCGACGTCCTGGCGCACCTCGGCCGCTCGCGTCGATGCGGCGGTCGGCCGTGCGGTCGATTGACTCGAAGTGCAGGCCGAGACGCATACGACCGCGACGACGATCGAAGCAAAAATCGCGAGACGCGACCGATCCGAACCCCTCCATGCCATGTCGTCCACGAGCTCATCACCCCAGCTCTTCCCTTGTGCAGATCCAGCACCGCCCACCCGGACCGGGTCGACGGCCGCCCTACCGGCACCGCTCTGTCCCTCGCGACGCAGTCGTCAGAAGCGGCCGAAGAAGCAATACCACCAGCTGGGCCGCCGGACATGCCCAAGCAGCCGGCTCGGCCCGTGTCGCATTCCCCCTCCCCCGTCGTCTCCCGTTCCCTCCTCGTCAGACCTGCGCCTCCAGGAGGCGGTCGGCGAGGTAGTCGGCGCGGGCCCCCTCGTCCCGGGCGCTGAAGAGGTAGCGGATCCAGGCCTGCTGCTCGTGGCCGACGACCCCGAGCTCCCACACGCAGTAGGTGCCCTTGCGGACGCCGGGGAAGTCCATGCGCGTGAACCCCTCGCCGGTGCCGGGGTCGGAGTAGACCGTCTCCCACAGCTCGTTCTCGTTGCGCCAGGTCATCACCAGCAGCAGGTAGGCGTCGTGGACGCGGTGCAGGATCACGAAGCCGAGTTCCCCGTCTGCCTCCAGCGCACCCGCCCCGGCCTCGGCGCGCACGAACGCCCGGGCCTTCTCCCGCACCCCGTCCCCGATCCCCACCTCGGGCCGGTGCAGGTCGTACCACTTCAGCCCCGCCCCGGGGACGTCCAGCCCCTCCCCGGCGACGATCAGCTTCCGGACGTGCCGGTACGACGGGTCAACGCTTCCCATGACGGCTCCACTCCCCGAGTCACTCCACTCCCATGCCGCCCGTCAACGCCCCACCCCCGCCCCACGTTCCCCACCAGCCCCCGGCCGCCTCCCGCGCGCGCACGGCCGGCGGACTACTGCCGGACGAACGGCTCCTGACCAGCGTCCACGCCGGTCATCGTCAGCCACTCCCCGTCCTGCCACTTGGAGTACTGGAAATACCTCTCGCACCTCAGCTCACCATCGGCGGAGGCCAGTTGGGCGACCGGCACACGGCAGGCAGCAGGGTCACCTCCCAACGGTGTCCCTCCTCCCGGGCCGGGAGGAGGGACACCGCGCGTCAGGGCCGCTCCGGCTTCCTCTGGGGTGCAGATCTCGCCGGTCTTCTCAGCCTGCCAGATCAACTCGGGTCCGTAGCCCCCGTCGCACTCGACCAACGAGAACTCACCACGAACCGGCAACCTTCCACTTTCCTTGGCCATCCGAATGACCTCCCGCTTGGCATCCTCGGGGAACGCCGGCCGCGAAGTGGCCCCGGCGCCGGCCTCCTTGGCCGCTGTCGCCGTCGGCACGTCCGGCGCAGCGGCCCCGTGCTCCCCGGCCGTCGCCCCGCTGCACGCGCAGGCCCCGAACACCAGGCCCGCAAGAACCGTCCGCCGCCGCACCGAGAAACCCCCTCACGCGCCCCCCATCGATGCCGCTCCCCCATCGCGATGGTGACACACGACTTCCACTGTCCGATGGACCGTCAACTACGTGTCCGGCAACGGGAATCCGGCTCGGGTGCCGGGGCCCGAGTGGGGGCGGGCGCAGGGGGGCGGGGGCGGGCGAGGAGGACGCCGGTCAGGACCAGGGACAGGCCGCACAGTTGGCGCGCTCCCAGGGCGTCGCCGGCCAGGGTGGCGCCCAGCAGGACGCCGGCGAGGGGGTTGAGCAGGCCGAGCAGGCCGACGGTGCCGGCGGGCAGGTGGCGCAGGCCCGCGAACCAGAGGGCGAAGGCGAGGGCGGTGGCCACCAGGGCGGTGTAGCCGAAGGCCAGGGCGGTGGGGGCATCCAGGGGCGGGGGCGGGCCTTCGACGGCGGCGGCCGCCGGCAGCAGGAGGACGCCGCCGAAGGTCAGCTGCCAGGAGGTGGCGGCGAGCGGGTCGGCGCCCTCGCGCCAGCGGGCGGCCAGCACGTAGCCGACGCAGGAGACCAGCATCGCGGCCGCCGACGCCGCCAGCCCCGCCGCCCCGACCGCACCGGCGCCGGTGCCGGTGCCGGTGCCCGCCGCGCCTCCGGTGCCGAGCAGGGTCAGCGCCACCCCGGCCAGGCCCACCGCCGCGCCCACCAGGTGGGCGCGGCGCGGGCGTTGGCCGGCCAGCGCCCAGGCGGTGAGCAGCATGGTCAGCGGGGAGGCGGCCATGACGGTGGCAGCCGCGCTGGTGGGCAGGAGCTGGGAGGCGAGGTAGAGCAGGACGAAGAAGACGGCGGTGTTGAGGAGTCCGAGCAGCGCGCTGCGCCACCACCAGACGCCGCGGGGGCGGCGGCGGGCCAGCGCGAGCAGGAGCAGGCCCGCGGGCAGGGCGCGCAGTGCGGCGCCCCACAGGGGGCGGTCGGCGGGCAGGTAGGCGTGGGTGACGTAGTAGTTGGCGCCCCAGGCGAGCGGGGCGAGGGCGGTGAGCAGCACCCACCGCACATTGGCTTCCATGGAAGACAATATAGCTTCCCGGGAAGCTATCGGGGTAGGGTGGCGGGCATGGAGCCCCGCCCGAACACCTCCGGCCACAACGACCCCTTCGGCCACGACGACCTCTCCGGCCCCGGCGCCCCCTGCGACCACGTGGCGCAGATCCAGGCCGAGTGGCGGCGCGAACGCCCCGACCTCGACGTCTCCCCGCAAGCCGTGATCGGGCGCCTGCACCGCCTGGCCGCCCGCCTGACCGGCGAGCTCACCCTGGTCTACGCCCGCTACGGCCTGGGCGAGGGCGAGTTCGACGTGCTGGCCGCGCTGCGCCGTGCCGGCGAGCCGTTCGAGCGGGCGCCCGGCGAACTGGCCGCCCACACCATGGTCACCACCGGCGCGATGACCAAGCGGATCGACCGGCTGGAGCGCGCGGGGCTGGTCACCCGCCGCCCGGCCGTGGACGACCGGCGCGGGCGCGTCGTCGCCCTCACCGACGCCGGCCGGCACCTGATCGACGAGGCGTTCACCGCCCACATGCGCAACGAGCACCGCCTGCTCTCCCTCCTGAGCCCCGAGGAGGCCGCCGCCCTGCAGTCCCTCCTCGCCACCTGGCAGCACCGCCTCGACGGCACCGCAGCGGCGCCCGCTCCTGCGTCCGCGCCCCTGTCCGCGCCGGGGGCGGGCGCCTAGCATGCGCCCGGTGGAGACCTTCGGATTCACGCTCAGCCGCCACCAGCGCCGCCGTACCGAGGTCCCGGCGGCGGTGATGACCGTCGTGCTGCTGGGCCCGCCGTGGTTCCTCCACTGGCAGCTGGGCGTGCTCCTCGCGGGCCTGTGGCTGCCGCCGGTGCTGGTGACGGCCGCCGCGCTGTACGGCTCCACCGGGCTCACCCCGCACGGCCTGCACCTGCGCGGCCCCGTACGGCACCGCTTCGTGCCCTGGGAACAGGTCACCGCCGTCACCGCCGAGCGGCGCACCGTCAAGGGCGGCCCGTGCAAGGTCGCCCTCGCCCACCGCGCCGCCGCCCGCCCGCTGCCCCTGCCCGGCCTGCGCGCCTACGAGAGCGAGCGGGTGGAGTGGCAGGACTTCGAGGTGCGCCCGCACACTGTCCGCACCCGGTGGCGCAGCGCCAGCACAATGTGACGCATGACCAGCACGCCTCCCCCCTCCCAGCCCGATCCCGACCCGCAGCCGGACCCGCAGCCGGACTCGCCACCGGGGTGGGAGAACCCGGCGGTGCGGGCCGACCGGCGCCTGGTGGAACTGCTCCAGGAGCTGCGGGTGCTCCAGACCGGCGTGCAGATCGTCTTCGCGTTCCTGCTCGGCGTCGCCTTCACCCCGCGCTTCGCCGACCTCACCGACCCCCAGCAGGACATCTACGTCGCCACCCTGCTGCTGACCGTCGTCGCCTCCGCCGTCCTCGCCACCCCCGTCGCACTGCACCGCGGCCTGTACCGCCACCCCGGCAAGGCGCAGATCGTCACCGTCTCCGCCCGCGTCGCCCAAGTGGGCCTGCTGCTGCTCGCCTCCGCACTGACCGGCGCCGTGCTCCTGGTCCTGGACGTCGTCCTCGGAACGGCACTGGCCGTGGCGATCGCCACCGTCGTCGCCCTGATCTTCACCGCCCTGTGGTTCGTCCTGCCCTGGGCGGTACGCCGCCTCCTGAGCAACGGGCCATGACGGCACGGCGGGCGGTACCTCGGTGACCGAGGGACCAAGGCCGACCCCGGCCGTCGTCGCATGTCGCGGTAGCCTCCGGCCATGAATCGTGGGGAGGGCGAGGACGCACTGGTTCCGGAGGCCAAGGAGCTGCTTGCGGCCGGGCGGAGCGAGGAGGAGATCTTCGCTGAGCTCGCCGCGAGGACGGGCGCGTGGGGTGTCTGCGCATTGGCCGTGTGCCTGGCCCTGGGCGTGCCCCGGCCGGACGCACAGGCGCGCCTCCGCGAGGTCGAGCCGCTCTTCGCGGAATTCTCCGTGGGCGAGGAGGAACTCGTCGCCACCGTTCTCACCATGGGGCACGTGTTCATCGTGGACCGGGTACTTGACGAGCACGACGAGCACATCCGCAGCCTGCTGGAAACCGCCGCCGGTGCGCGCGGAGGCTATCCCGGCAGCCTGCTCGGGTGGTTTCGTTCCGGGGAGCTCACAAAGATCTTCCTGTACTTCGCCAAGACCCGGTTCCGGGACGGACGGGGCTCGCCGCCCGACTTCTGGGCCGCCATGACCACGGCTGGCGAACTACTGGCGGGCAGGGACGGCTTGGACCAGGAAGAGGTGACGGCGGGGCTGGAACGTTGCCGCACGCAGGCTGCTGCCATCGGTGCGCAGTAGGGTCGTCGTCGACGGGCGCCCTCCCGCTGCGAGGCGGCGGTCCTGACGGCCCGGCGGGCCAGCGGGCGCATATTTGGCAGTGCGTTCCGCCCGTTGACTGCGATCACGAGCCGCGTGTTGTCGCTGACGATGCGGCCGTGTCGACGAGGCCGACCGCCGCCGCACCCGGCTCGTCGCGCTCGCGCAGGGCGGCCGCGATGCTCGACGTGCCCGACCCGCTGTTGCCGCGCAGCACCACCAGGACCGTTGCGGCGCTGCCGCTCTCCCCGCTCCCCGTCGCCCGCGCCACGCTAGCGAGCGCGGGTGACGGGCGCGGGTGACGGGGGCGGCCGGGCTGTCAGCCGGTCAGTTCTTCAGCCAGGCGGCGGCGTCGGCGGCGATCGGCTCGCCGCCGGCGCCGTACAGCTTCCAGGAGAGGGCCCGCACCCCGGCGGCCGGGCGGGCGAGGGCGATCCACCGTACCGGGGAGGTGCCCAGGGCGGCCGGGGCGGGCTCGGTGGTGGTGCCGTCGCTCCAGTCCACCGCCACCCGGGTGACCTCGGGGCCGACCTGCGCCATCACCACGTCCACCGGCGGCGGCGTGCCGTCCTTGCCCCGGTGGCCCACCAGCGCGCCGCTGAGCGTCGCGGCGTGCCACCCGGGCGCGGCGGTGACCGGGGTGGTGAAGGTGGCGTCCTGCGCCACCCGGACCCCGTCCACGACCAGGTAGAGGTCCACCGTGTCCTGGCCCACCTGCCGGTAGCGGCGCACGAAGTCCTCGGTGGGCTCGGCCGCGTCCGACCCCGCCGCCCGCTGCTCCTGCCACAGCAGCCGGGCCTGGTGCACGGCCTGCTCCGCGTCCGGCGCGCACGGCCACAGCGCCGCCCACGCCTGCCACCGGTGACCGTCCGCCTCGCCCTGGCCCACCAGCGTGCGCACCGGCGTGAACGGATCGGCCGCCGCCGGCGAGGACGCCACTGGGGCGGCGGACAGGGCCCCCGTGGACGCGACGGGCGCGGCGGGCGCGGCGGGCGCGGCGGCGGCGGTCAGGTTCGCCGGGGCCGCGGCTGCGGACGGCAGGTGGTCCAGGGCGATCCCGCCGCCGACCAGCGCCGCCGCCGACCCGAACGCCGCGGCTCCCGTCCACGCCCGTCGCCGCTTCGGCCGCAGGCTCCCGGCCAGGACCTCCTGGAACGGCACCGCCCCGGTGAACCCGTCCCCGGCCGTGCCCCGCTCGCTGTTCCCGTTCATACCGAAGCTCCTGTCGTCATCACGTTCCGCAGTCCCGGAGGCGTCCCGCCGGTCACCCGCGCGGACACCTCCTCACCCCCTCCAGAGCCCATCCGCCCCCCAAATCGCTTCACCACCCGCGCAACATGCCGCGACCGCCTCCCCGGATAGCCGGCGGCGGGCCTGGTCGCGCACGCCAACTGCACGTGTCAGCGGTCGAGTTCAGCAATGCTGGCGGTTGCCGGACACGCCACCGACGCCCGCTGCCGCGCGGTCCTGAAGAAGCTCCTCCCCTGGCCATCACGGCATCCGCCCGCGCGGGCCGGGCTGTGCGGCGTGGGAAGTCGGCCCCACCGACTTCCCACGCGCCGCCTCCGCCCACCGGTACCCCGGGGGCGGGGTGCCGGTGGGCGGGTGGGGCGCGGGCCCGGGTGGGCGGGTGGATGGCGGCTGGGCGGGAGCGGGTGGGGGACGGCGGGAGTCCCGAGGCCCGGGCGGGGAGCGGGCCCGGGTGGGGGCGGATGGCGTCCGGGCGGAGTGGCGGGTGACGGCGGGACGGGCGGGGTGTCGGTGGGGGTCCACCTGGGTGAGGTGTCGGGGTGTGGGCGGGGTGGGCGGCGCGTCAGGGAGGGGGCGGTGGTGGTGGGCTGACAGCCTGTCCGTCGATCGGGTGCCGGTTCGGTCGGCCGGCCGGTCGACGCGCCGGCACCCGGATGCCCACGTGTCCCCCGGATGCCCGGGTGTCCCCGAGCGAAGGCGAGGAGCCGTCGATGACCCGGTCCGGCGTTGTGCGGCGGGCAGCCGCCGTGCTGGCCCTGCTGGCGCTGCTGGTGGGGCTGTGCGGGTGTTCCAGTTCGGACTCCGTCAAGAGCCCGCTGGCGTCGAGTTCCTCGCCGCCCGCCGACGAGACGGCGGCGGGCGGCCCGCTGGTCGGCAACCCCGGCCTGGTCGGGGACGAGCAGGCCTGCGCGGGCGCGGAGGTCAACGCGCCGTGGTTCCCGACGATCGCCGCGTTCGAGGTGCACGACTCGAACCGCACGCACCTGTACGCGTGCGCGCACTTCCAGGGCGCCGCGTCGAACAACCAGGTCTTCGCGCACAGTTCGGACCAGGTGTACGTCACGCCGTACAACATCGTGGACCGCGGCCCGGACGAGCTGTACGTGTACGGCGGCGGGTACGGCGACGACCCGGCCGCGTCCGGGTCGTTCGTCTCGCGGGTGGAGCCCGGCACGTTCACCGAGGTGTGGCGGCGGGTGCTCATCAACACCAACGCGACCGACGAGTGGGACTACCCGGGCGTCCTGAACACGCTCGCGGACGGCAGCCTGGTCGTGATCTACGGCTACCACATCGCCAAGATCGACCCCGCGACGGGCAACGTCGTGGCCCGCACCACGCTGCCGACCGGGCAGTCGAACCCGCGCGACACCGCCTACAACGGCTACGACGCGCTGCCCGACGGCACGATCGTCGCCAAGACGGTGAACCGCCAGCCCGGCTGCACCGAGCAGGGGTTCAGCGCCTTCCTCAACTGCCCCGACCCCACCGCCGTGCCGCCCTCGGTCATGGTGGCGATCGACCCGAAGACCCTCCAGGTGATCTCGCAGGTGACGCTGCCGGAGATGATGGGCGGGCGGATCACCACGACCACGTTCGACAACACCCCGCAGATCTACCTGCCCGGCGCCACCAAGCTCTACCGCTACTCCTACCGGAACGCCGCCTTCACCCCCGACCAGGGCTGGGGGCCGGTGTCCTACCTGCAGAACGGGCAGACCGCGGCGTCGGCGATGGCCGTCATCAACGACTACGTGGTGACGATGACCAACGGCGGCAAGCCGACGCCGACGCCGATGAGCGTGGTGGCGGTCTCCCAGGCCGACTCGACCAAGGTGGCGACCGTCCAGCCGTTCGCGAACAGCGGCAGCAAGAACAGCTTCATCCCCTCGATGGTCTCGGTCGACCCGGAGAACAACCGCGTCTACGCGATGGACGCCGGCGCGGGCAAGCTGGCGGGGATCGACCTGGCGAACGGCACGCTGTCGGTGGCGTGGTCCCAGGACCAGACGACGCTCAGCTTCACGACCCTGCTCGGCCCCAAGGACCAGCGGGTGCTGATCGGCACCGACATCCCGGTGAAGTTCTTCCAGGGCCTGAAGAAGTACACCACCGAGCAGGTGGTGTGGCGCGACGCCCGCACCGGCAGCGAACTGGCCCGCTCCAGCCAGCTCCCCAAGATGACCCAGGGCATCCTGGTCACGCCGGGCTACGCCGGGCTGCAGTACTTCCTGACGGCCGACGGGCACGTCATCGGGCTACAGGTCGCGCCCAAGCCCGCCTCCCCCTCGGCCTCACCGGCCTCACCGGCCTCACCGGCCTCGTCGCCGGCGCCGTCCGGGTCCGCGGCCTCGCCCGCCTCGCCGTCCGGGTCCGCCGCGCTCTCCCCCTCGCCGTGACGGCCCCGCGCTGAGCCGGGGAACACCCCGACCGGGGAACGCCGCCCCGCCGCCCCGCAGCCCGGGGCGGCGGGGTTGTGTCGTCACCCCAACCGCCCCGGCCGGGTGGGAAGTCGGCGGGTCCGACTTCCCACTCCCAGGGGCGGACCACCGGCCCCTGACCCTGCCGCGCCCTACGCCGCCGGGTCGACCGCGTCGTGGGGCGGGGCGGCGGCCAGCAGGGCGTCGACCAGGCCGGGGAAGCGGGTGTCCAGGTCGGTGCGGCGCAGGCTGACGTAGCGGTTGCGCCCGGCGACGCGGGTGCTGGTGACACCGGCCTCGCGCAGGACCCGCATGTGGTGGGAGACGGTCGACTTGTGGAGGTGTTCCAGGCCCAGGTCGCGCAGGGCGCAGGAGTGTTCGGCGCCGTCGGAGTAGCGCAGCAGCAGGCGCAGGCGCACGGGGTCGCCGAGGGCGTGCAGGACCGTGACGAGGTCGAGGTCGGGGGTGGCGGGCTGGGGCAGCCGCTCGTCGTCGGTCATGGCGCTGGTCCTCACGTGACGCACGGCGAATGGTGCATGGTGAATGATGAACGGTGGATGGTGGACGGTGAATGGTTTGATCATCATCCACCGGTCGCCGGGTGTTTGGCGAGCCAGGATGCGTGCGCTGCGCACGCTATGATCGGGGGGTGAACCACTCCCCCGACACCACCCCCGCCACCCCCGCCCCGGGGAACGCCCCCGGCCTGGGGGACGCCGTCGCCGACGCCCTGGGCACCCTGCTGCGCCGCGGCACCCGCGCCGCGCTGCACCGCCGCCTCACCGAGGGCCTGGGCGAGGCCGTGGACGAGGTCACCTACCCCGTGCTCAGCGGCCTGGCCCGTACCGGCCCGCGCAGCGCCGCCGACCTGGCCGCCGAGATCGGCCTGGACCGCTCCGGGGTCAGCCGCCGCGCCACCCGCCTGGAGGCCGCGGGCCTGCTGCGCCGCGAGGCCGACCCGCGCGACCAGCGCGCCACCCTGCTGGCCCTGACCGACACCGGGACGCACACCGTCGCCCTCATGCACCGGCGCCTCGCCGGCAGCATCGAGGACGCCCTCGCCTCCTGGCCGCCCGGGGAGGCCGAGGTCTTCGCCCGCGCCCTGCGCCGCTTCACCGAGCAGGGCCCCTTCACCACCCCCTGAGCCGCCGCCCTGAGCCCCCCCACGCGCCGGGGCACCGGCGCGTCGGGGCACCGGCCGGCAGGCACGAAAGGCTCAGGCCCCGAGGACCTCGCCGACCAGGGCGCGGGCCTCCTCCTGGACCCGGGCCAGGTGGTCCTGGCCCAGGAAGGACTCGGCGTAGATCTTGTACACGTCCTCGGTGCCCGAGGGCCGGGCCGCGAACCAGGCGTTGTCCGTACACACCTTGATGCCGCCGATCGCCGCCCCGTTGCCCGGCGCGTTGGCCAGCACCGCCGTCACCGCCTCCCCGGCGAGCTCGTCGGCGCGCACCCGCTCCGGGGACAGCCGCGACAGCAGCGCCTTCTGCTCGCGGTCGGCGGGGGCGTCCACCCGGGCGTAGGCCGGGGCGCCGTGGCGGTTCGTCAGCTCCCGGTAGTACGCGCTGGGGGTGTCGCCGGTCACCGCGGTGATCTCGGACGCCAGCAGCGCCAGCAGGATGCCGTCCTTGTCGGTGGTCCACACCCCGCCGTCGCGGCGCAGGAACGAGGCCCCGGCGGACTCCTCGCCGCCGAAAGCGATCGAGCCCTCCAGCAGCCCGTCGACGAACCACTTGAAGCCGACCGGGACCTCCAGCAGCTCCCGCTTCAGATCGGCGGCGACGCGGTCCAGCATCGAGGAGGACACCAGCGTCTTGCCGACCGCCGCGTCCGTGGGCCAGTCCCCGCGGTGGCGGTACAGGTAGTCCACCGCCACCGCCAGGTAGTGGTTGGGGTTCATCAGGCCGCCGTCGGGGGTGACGATGCCGTGCCGGTCGGCGTCCGCGTCGTTGCCGGTGGCGACCTGGTACTCCGCGCGCCGGCCGATCAGCGAGGCCATCGCCGCCGGTGAGGAGCAGTCCATGCGGATCTTCCCGTCCCAGTCCAGCGTCATGAACCGCCAGGTCGGGTCGGTCACCGGGTTGACCACCGTCAGGTCCAGGCGGTGGGTGTCGGCGATGCGCGCCCAGTACGCCACCGACGCCCCGCCCAGCGGGTCCGCGCCGATGCGCAGGCCCGCCGCCCGCACCGCGTCCAGGTCCAGCACCGCGGGCAGGTCCTCGACGTAGGCGGTCAGGAAGTCGTGGCGCCCGGTGGTCGCGGCCGCCAGCGCCCGCGCGTACGGCACCCGCTTGACCCCGCGCAGACCCTCGCGGATCAGCTCGTTGGCACGGTCCTGGATCCAGCCGGTGGCCTCGGAACCGGCCGGTCCCCCGCTGGGCGGGTTGTACTTGAACCCGCCGTCGCGCGGCGGGTTGTGCGAGGGGGTCACCACGATGCCGTCCGCCAGCGCCCGGGGGCTGCGCCGGTTGTGGGCCAGGATCGCGTGCGAGAGCGCCGGCGTCGGGGTGTACCCGTCGGCGGCGTCCAGCAGCACCTGCACCCCGTTGGCCGCCAGCACCTCCACCGCCGTCGTCTTCGCCGGCTCGGACAGCGCGTGCGTGTCCGCACCCAGGAACAGCGGGCCCGCCACGCCCTGCTGCGCCCGGTACTCGCAGATCGCCTGCGTGGTCGCGGCGATGTGGTCCTCGTTGAACGCCGCGTCCAGCGACGAGCCCCGGTGCCCCGAAGTCCCGAACGCCACCCGCTGACCGGCCTCCTGCGGATCCGGGTGCAGCGCGTAGTACGCCGTCACCAGCCGCGCCACATCCACCAGATCACCGGGCTGCGCCGGCTGCCCGGCCCGTTCGTGCGCCATCCGTCTCTCCCGCCACTTCCCGACACGTCCTTGCCCCGTGTCACCGATCGTAGCCAGAACGCGACCGTGCCCCGTACCCGGCAACCCGGGACGGGGCACACTACACGGCGCCGGCGACGACACGGCGACGCGGCGGCGGACGGCCGACGACGGCCAGCGGACGGCAGGCGGCCGACCGCGGGCGGCGGCCCGAACGGGCGACGGCCCGGGCGGGCGGCTCAGGCGGGCAGCTGCTGGCGGTAGGCGTCCAGCGCGGGGGCGGTGACGGTGGCCAGGAACTCCGTCACCCGGTACGTCGCCAGGCCCTCGCGGAAGAACGGGTCGGTGCCGATCAGCTCCTCCACCGCGGCCCGGTCCTGACCCACCGCGATGATCACCCCGCCGTCGCGCGGCACCTTGCGCCCCGAGGCCAGGAACGTGCCCGCCTCGTAGTGGGCGCGCAGCCACGCGGCGTGCTGCGGCAGGGCGGCGTCGATGCGCTCCAGCGGGGCGGTGTACGTCAGCTCCAGTACGAACATGCCCCCAGGCTAGCCCGCGCCCCGAACCCGGCCACGGGGCGGGGGCACGGGACCGGGCACGGGCGGGGCGCGGGGTGGGGGTACGGGGTGGGCGAGGGCGGAGTCGAACCGCCACAGCCGAAGCGGGGGCTTTACAGGCCCTTGGGCTCGCCACTGCCCAGCTCGCCCTGGGGCTACGTCAACTTCCTTGAGGCGGAAGGAACTTCATGCGCATGCGGCGCGGAGAGTACGCGGATCGAACGCGCGCGGGTGTGACCCCGACGACGGTTTGAGCCAAGCCGCTGCCTTACCACTCGGCCAACTCTCCCGGCGGATGGACGCACGCGGTGGTTGACCGGCCGAAGGGCCGCTTCTACCGCGTCGTCGGATAACTGACGCCGCTGCCGCGCGGGGGACGCGGGCGGCGATAACTGCGGTCACTGGTGGTCGTGGTGGGCATCGCGCGTTCCCCTCCTTCGCGGTCGCTGTGCGGCGCTCGGTGTCGTCTGCGACCAGCCTGTCGCACGGCGCGCGGGGGCGGCAACCGGTTTTCCGGGGAGGGGTTTTGGTGTGTGTGCGGGCCCTATCCTGCCAGGTCGCAGGGGGGTTGCGGTAGGACGCAGGGCACGTGGGCTTTCCCTTGTCCGCGCACCGGTGCGCCCCGCAGACTCGTCCGCATCCACTTCCTCGGCCACGTGCCGGACGCCCGACCCGGGCGGCCGGTGCGCGCGTCGTGCTGCGCCGCGGGCCGGGGGCGGGTGGAGCAGGTGGAGCGGACGAAGGGGGATGCGAGGGTGCGAGTGCACAAGGACCTGGTACTGAGGGCGCGGATGCGGTTGCTGAGCCACGACGGGCGGGTGCTGCGCGGGCGCGAGGGGCTGTGGGTGTACCGGGTGCTGTTCACGGTCAGCCCGCAGGTGTACGCCACGCGCCTGGCGCACGTGCTGGTGCGCGAGAGCCACTCGGCGCAGGTGGCGCAGCTGCCGGCGGCGCGGCGGGCGCTGCTTCAGGAGGCGGTGGCGGCGGCGCTGGTGCTGCCGGAGGGGTACCCGTACCGGGCGAAGGTGCTGGGGCAGGCGTTGCAGGGCCTGGCGCAGCTGGGGGCCCCGGAGGAGACGCCGCAGGAGGCGCCGCAGGGCGGCGGGGCCTGAGTGGGGCGGGGCCGGGAGGAGGGCCGCCTTCTCCCGGCCCCGGGCCCGGCCCCGGGGGTCAGACGAAGCGGTGCATGCCGATGGAGTGCGGCGCGGTGGGGACGAAGCCGTACTCGGCGTAGAGGTGGTGGGCGTGGCCGTCGGCGATGAGGCAGACGTAGGCGCCGGGGACGGCGCGGGTGCGCAGGGCGTGGTCGAGGTGGGCCATGATGCGCCGGCCCAGGCCCCGGCCCTGGTGTTCGGGCAGCACGCACACGTCGGTGACCTGGTAGACGGTGCCGCCGTCGCCGACGATGCGGCCCATGCCGACGGTGTGTCCGTCGTGGTGGACGGTGACGCCGTGCCAGGTGCGGGGCAGGCCGGCGGCGACGGCTTCGGCGGGGCGGTCGGTCATGCCGGCGGCGGTGCGCAGGTGGCGGAAGGTGGCGACGTCGGGGACGCCCACCCGCAGCTCGTAGGGGTCACCGAGCTCGTAAGGGCCAGTGGTCTCGCTCATGCCTTACATGCTACGGGTGGGGGTCACGGGGGTCGCCGGCGGCCTGGTCGGGTCAGGTGATCTCCATCTGGGCCATCATGCCCATCGCGGAGTGGTCGAGCAGGTGGCAGTGGTAGGGGTAGCGGCCGCGGTAGGCGTCGAAGGTGGCCTGTAGGCGCACGCTCTCGCCGGGCAGCAGGCGCACGGTGTCCTTCAGGCCGGCCTCCGCGGGGGACGGCGGGCGGCCGTTGCGGGCCAGGACGCGGAACTGCACCAGGTGGAGGTGGAAGTTGTGCGGGATCTGCTGGTTGGCGTTGGTGACGGTCCAGATCTCGCTGGTGCCGAAGGCGACCTGGGCGTCCACCCGTGCCGGGTCGTACGTCTTGCCGTCGATCATGCCGCGCGGTTCGGCGCGTCCGTCCTCGTCGGCCTGGAGGACGATGGTGCGCTCGCGTACCACCGGGCCGGGGGCGGGCAGGGTGCGCAGCACGGCGGGTACCGAGCTGGGGTCGTGGGCGGTGCGGGTGACGTCGAAGCGCAGGACCTGGCCGACGTGTTCGGCGGGGCCGGGCGGCAGGGTGTTGGTGAGGGTGACGCTGGTGCCCACCGGGTAGCGGGAGAAGTCGATGACGACGTCGGCGCGCTCCCCGGGGGAGAGGTCGATGGTGTCGGTGACGAAGGGGCGTTCCAGCAGGCCGCCGTCGGAGCCGATCTGGGTGATCGGGCCGCCGTCGGCCAGGCGCAGGGAGAAGAAGCGCAGGTTGGCGGAGTTGAGCAGGCGCAGCCGGTACTTGCGGGCGGCGACCTCCACGCGGGGCCAGGGGCGGCCGTTGGCGAGGATGGTGGTGCGGTTGAACGGGTCGTCCATGCGGTAGACGAGGTTGCCGTCGGCGTCGAAGCGGGCGTCGCGCAGGGCGATGGGCAGGTCGTACTGGCCGGCGGGCAGCGGCAGGGCGCGTTCGGTCTCGTCGGTGAGCAGGTAGAAGCCGGACAGGCCGCGGTAGACGTGTTCGGATTCCAGGTGGTGGGCGTGGTCGTGGAACCACAGGCTCGCGTGGGACTGGTCGTTGGGGTAGGTGTAGGTGCGGGTGCGGCCGGTGGTGATCAGGCTCATCGGGCCGCCGTCGCTGTCGGCGGGCACCCGGGCGCCGTGCAGGTGGACCGAGACCGGCTCGTCGAGGAGGTTGGTCTGGCGTACCACCACCTTGCGTCCGGAGCGGGCGCGGATGACGGGGCCGGGGAAGGCGCCGTTGTAGGTGAGGACGTCGGTGCGCCGCCCGGGCAGCAGGCGGGCGGAGGAGCGCAGCATGGTGACGGCGTAGGTGTCGGCGCCGCCGTCGGTGGACACCGGGGACAGCAGCGGTGGGACGGGCATGGCGGTGGTGAACTTGGGGGCCAGTGCGGGTCCGGTGTCGGGGCCCGGGTCGGGGCCGGGGTCGGTGGGGCCGGCGTGGTCGTGTCCGGCGGCGGCCAGGGCGGCCGCGTCGGCGTCGGCGTCGGCGGCGGTGGCGGTGGCGGCGGTGGCGGCGGTGGCGGGGTCGGCCGGGCGCACGGTGGCGCGCATGAGCAGGAGCCCTCCCCCGGTCGCCAGGGCGGCGCCGATCATCCTGCGTCTGGTCACCATGCGTGCGTTCCTTTCGCGGGCCGTGCCCCGGGTCCGGCCGGACCCGGCACCGGGCCGGGGCGGTTGCCGGGTCGTCGTGGGTGGTTGCCGGGTCGTCGTGGGTGATTGCAGCAGCGCCGCCTAGTGCGATGGCGGGGTCCCGCTGTGGCCTACCGGCCGGTAGCGGGGTCGCGGCGGCGGGGGACGGCGGTGAGCTGCGGGTGTTGCGCGCGCCTTGCGCCGCACCGGTCACGGTTGCTCAGGAAGCACTGGAGGATCACTCGACGAGATCGCTCGACGACACGAGGGGGGCGGGGGCCGTGGACCTTGGGTACTGGCTACAGGCGGCGGCCGAGGTGGCCGAACGGTGGGGGGAACGCTTCGGGCCCTTCGCGGAGCACCCCTCGCACCAGGTGGACGACGCGGACTTCGCCGCCGCGTTCGAGCGCTTCGCCAAGCGCCTGGAACACAACTACCCGTTCTTCCACCCCCGTTACGCCGGGCAGATGGTCAAGCCCCCGCACCCGGCCGCGATCGTCGGCTACCTGACGGCGATGCGGTTCAACCCCAACAACCACGCCTACGAGGGCGGCCCGGCCACCAGCGACATGGAACGCGAGTGCGTCGCGCAGCTCGCGGGGATGTTCGGCCTGCCCCGGCACGTGGGCCACCTCACCAGCAGCGGCACCATCGCCAACCTGGAGGCGCTGTACGTGGCCCGCCAGAGCCACCCCGGGCGCGGCGTCGCCTACAGCGCGCAGGCCCACTACACGCACAGCCGCATGTGCCACGTGCTGGGTGTCACCGGCCACGCGGTGCCCGCCGACCGCGAGGGGCGCATGGACGTCGACGCGCTCCAGGAGCTGCTGCGTACCGGGCGGGTCGGCACCGTGGTCGTCACCGCCGGCACCACCGGCACCGGCGCCGTCGACCCGGTGCACGAGGTGCTGGCAGTGGCCCGCGAGTACGGGGTGCGGGTGCACGTGGACGCCGCCTACGGCGGGTTCTTCGCGCTGCTGGGCAGGGACGGGGCGCAGGCCGCGGCGCTGGGGCTGGACAGCGCGCCGTGGCGGGCGATCGCCGGCTGCGACTCGGTGACCGTCGACCCCCACAAGCACGGCCTTCAGCCGTACGGCTGCGGCGCGGTGCTGTTCGCCGACCCCGCCATCGGCCGCCACTTCGCCCACGACTCGCCCTACACCTACTTCACCGACGCCGAGCTGCACCTGGGCGAGATCAGCCTGGAGTGCTCCCGGGCCGGTGCGTCCGCGGCCGCCCTGTGGCTGACCCTGCAACTGCTGCCGCTCACCGCGGCGGGCCTGGGCACCGTGCTGGCCGGCTCGCGGCGCGCGGCGCTGGCCTGGGCGGGCATGATCGACGACAGTCCGCAGCTGACCCTCCACCAGCGCCCGCAGCTGGACATCGTCACCTACTTCCCCGCCGTGGGCGGCCCGTGCGGCCCGCTGTCGATGGCCGCCGTCGACGCGGCGAGCGAGCACGTCCTGCGCAGCGGTATGGCCGCCGAGGACGACCCCGTCTACCTGAGCCTGCTGCGCGTGGACGCGGGCGACTTCACCCGCCGTCACGCGGGTGCGCTTGCCGACGCCGACGGGGCCCGGGTGCTGCGCAGCGTGCTGATCAAGCCCGAGGCGGAGGACTACCTGCCGCTGCTGCACGCGCGGGTGGCCGACCTCGCGGCCGACGCCGGGCGGGCCTGAACCCGCGCCCGGCGCCCGCTGTTTGCTGCTTGCTGCCTGCCGTTTGGCTCTGCCGTCTTTGCGGCGCATCGGCTTGCGTGCCTGTGCGGGCCGGCCGTGCGCCGGTCCTGCCCTCCCCTGTCCTCCCCTGCTCACCCTTGTTGACCCCTTTTGACGCCCACGAAGGAGCGTGCCCGTTGACCACCGCCGCCGTCCGCCCCGACGCCCCCGCCCCCACCCCGGCCGCCGCCGTCCCTGGTGTGCGCCCGGCCCGCGCCGAGGAGGCGCCCACCCTGGCCCAGGTCCTGGCCGTCGCCTTCCACGACGACGCGCTCACCCGCTGGGCCTTCCCCGACGACACCTACCGCGCCCGTATCCTGCCCGCCTTCTTCCGCGTCTTCGTCGACCAGTGCCTCGCCCACCAGGGCGTCCTGACCACCGACGCCGTCGACGCCGCGTTATTGTTCCTGCCCCCCGGCGTGTGGGAGCAGCCCAGCCACTTGGCCGACGACGCCGACCACGCCGCCCGCGCCCTGGACGCGGCCATCGACGCGGCCGCCCACCCCGAGTCCGCGCGCCGCCTGGCCGCCATCACCCACTTGCAGGCCCGCCGCCACCCCCGTCACCGTCCGCACTACTACCTGGCGTTCCTCGGTGTGCACCCCGACGCCCGTCACAGCGGCGCCGGCGCGGCCCTGCTGGCCGCCGTCATGGCCGAGATCGACGCCTCCGGCCAGGCCGCCTACACCGAGGCCAGTTCCCGCGGCGGCGCCCACCTGGCCGACATCGGCGGCTTCACCCGCTTCGGTGAGGCCATCGCCCTGCCCGGCGGCGGGCCGCGCCTGCACCCCATGTGGCGGGGTCCTCGATGAGCGCCGCCCTGCGGGTCTACTCCGCCGACCAGATCGACGCCGGAGCGGCCCACGCCCACCCCGAGGCCGCCGAGATCCTCGCCTGGAGCCGGCGTTTCCTCACCACCGCCCACCCCGACCTGGGCCGCAGCGGCCCGGTCTGCCCCTACACCCAGCCCTCGCTGCGCCGCGGTCTGTTCCACATCGCCGTCGCCGACGACTTCGCCGCTGCCGGCGCCGGTGGCTCGGGCAGTGCCACCGGCGCCGACCTGCCGGCCCTCGTCGGTGAACTGCGCAGCCACTACGAGCAGTTGCTGGCCGGCCTGGACGGGGAGGACGAGCGGGAGCTGCTGACCGTGCTGCTCCTGCTGCCGCAGCTGGACCGTTCCGACTCCACCGTGCTGGACGAGCTGCAACGCAAGGCCAAGGACGAGTTCGTCGAACAGGGCCTGATGATCGGCCAGTTCCACCCGGTGTGCGAGGAACCGGGCCTGTGGAACCACTCCTTCCGGCCGCTGCGCGCCCCGGTGCCGCTGCTCGCGGTGCGCAAGCTCCTCGTCTTCGACCTGCCGTTCCTCACCGGCGACGAGACGCACCTGGCGCACTACCTGGCCCGCTTCGCCCCCCAGGTGCCGGCCCGCATCCGCGACCAGCTGGTGACCGGCCTGACCGCCCACCACCGCGGGCCTGCCCCCGTACCCGCCTGATCCCCCTTTCAGGTGGCCCCCCAGGCAGCGCGACGGCGATGCCGTTGGTGCCGACGCTCTCCTCGACCCACCTGGCACCGGTGATGAAGCCGATCCGGTCGGCGCCCGGCGAGGATGGTGAGCAGGGTGGACTTGCCGCTGCCGGAGGCGCCGACCAGGGCCACCAGGTCGCCCTGGTCGATG
>NZ_JBEOSA010000032.1:0-96510 GCF_040302625.1 Kitasatospora sp. NPDC097643
TGGGCCTTCGGCGCGACCTTGCCGTCGGGCGTCTGCACCAGCGTGGTGTCGACGGGCACCCAGGCCTCGCCGACCTTCATCCGGATCGGACCGGTCGAGCGGTCCGAGGTCAGCGTGCCGTCCGGGTTCGCCCACAGCGTGGTGAACTCCGTCCGGGCACCGGTGACCTCGATCCGCCGCTTCTGCAGCCGGGCCGCGAGCAACGCCGACGCCTCGTCGGGCGCCTCCGTGGAGGGAGCGGTGGCGGGAGTGGTGGGGGGCGTGGGGGGCTTCGGAGCGGAGGCGGCCGGGCTACCGGCTGCCATCGCGTCCACCGCCGCGCCGGCCTGCACCAGCAGGCCGAGCGTCAGGAGCGCCGATATGGAACGCATTCGACGCGTGGAGAGGGCCCCGCCCGCAGATGCGGACGAGGCCCGAGACCGTCGTGACATCAAAACTCTCTCAAGAGGTTGCCAAAGTTCGGCATCGATCGTTCGATGCCGAAGGACAATCTCTCACTCTCAGTCAGTTTTAATCTTCCCATCCCGGATGACGATTTCGCAACGGATTACTCACGCACCGGAGTCGAGCGGCGCTGCCCACGACGGCCCCTGTCACCCGTCAGTTGTTGACCGGCGGGAGGCTCCAGGCCTGGTTGGGGTTGCCCAGGCAGGTCCAGATGCCGAACTGGGTGCCGGGCTTGTCCCCCCACCCGGGCAGCTCCAGGCAGTAGCCGGACTGCGCGGTCCGGATGGTGCCGTCCGAGCGGCGGACCCAGCTCTGGCCGACCCGGCCGTCGCAGGTGTCCAGGCTGACCGTCAGCCCGTCGCGCAGGGCGGTGTCGGTGGTCGACAGGCAGAGGCCCTGGTGGCGGACGGTGCCGTCGGTGCCGAAGGTGAACTGCTGGTTGGGGCCGCCGTAGCAGCCGTAGACGGCGACCATGCCGCCCTTGATCTGGCCGCCCCAGGCGTCGGCGCAGATGTCCGGCCGCCAGACCGACTGGATCTCGACGGCGGCGTTGCTGTTGCCCATGGTGTCGGGGCCGGTCAGCCCGGTGACCCGGCCCGGCACGTCACTGCCGTTGGCGCCGCGCCAGATCCTCAGGGTGCCGTCGGTGCCGACGGCCCACAGGTCGGCCAGGCCGTCGCCGTTGAGGTCCCCGGAGGAGCCGATCTGCGGGTAGGCGGCGCCGGTGGTGCCCGCGGCCGAGCCGGCCAGGATCAGGGTGCCGCCGTCCGGGTTGGTGAGCGCGCTGTAGTCGGGGGTGGCGCCGCCGGTGATGGGGTAGGCGCGGATGTCACCGGTGTCCCGGTTGCGGGCCCAGACGGTGGTCTGCAGTAGCGACTTGCCGTCGGCGGTCACGGTCGGGCCGTTGGCGTTGCCCGGGTTGATGAGGTCGTACTTGCTCCACGCGCCGGGCGCGGAGGGGATCAACCGGGCGGTGTCGTCCAGGGTGTTGTCGCCCGGCCCCGGCCTGAGCAGCCAGAGCTGGTCGCCCTCCAGACTGAGCAGCGAGGTCTTGGACAGGATGAGCGGCTTGCCTGCCGGGGTGTCGGACGGCCCGGTCTGCTCGCCCTCGGGGGTGCCGATGGCGATGATCTGTGAGGCGTCCGACCAGGTCGGGGCGAAGGTGCGGGCGGCCGGGCAGGGGACCGCGCCGGTCGGGGTGTTGGCGCAGGCCGTGGTGGTCGGACGGTCGAGCGAGCTCTGCGCGATGACGTCGTAGCGGCCGGTGCCGTCGTTCTTGAGCAGGTAGAGGTCCTGCTTCAGGGTCTTGTCGACGGTGTTGTGGGCGATGATCTGGTCCACCGAGCCGGACTTGTTGAGCGCGCCGCGGTGGGTGACCTGGTAGTCCTTCCACGTGGTGGTGGTGTCGTTGACGTCCCGGCGCGGGGCGCTGCCGGGGGTGGCCGAGGTGGAGCGGGTGATCTCGGTGTTGCCGTTGACGATCCGCAGCGAGCCGGCGGCGTCGGGCAGCAGGATGTCCGGGACCTTGTCGCCGTTGGTGTCCCCGAGGACGGGGCGGCTGCCGGGCTTCCAGGGGGCGTAGAAGCTGTACGTGGCGGGCTGGCTGTAGTTGCCCGCGTTGTCCTGCGCCCAGACCCAGAGGATGTTGGTGCCCCAGTGCGGCGGCATGAGCCCCTTCGAGCCGTTGCCGTTGCCGTCGGCGAGCACGGTGTCCTGGTCGCCGCAGTGCCAGCCGGTGACGGGGGTGGAGTCCCAGCTGTAGCGGAAGCAGGCGACGCCGGAGGCCTGGAGGCCGTTGCCGGGTGCCGGGTCCTGGCCGGCGAAGGTGAAGGTGCCGGTGTCCTCGGAGTACTTCGCCGGGTTGTCGTTCGGGGTGCCGGAGGGCGGGAAGTCCGCGGAGCCGATGCCCACCTGCGGGTTGGTGCGGTCGACCCGGAAGTAGCACCAGGCCGAGCCGTCCGAGGTCAGGGTGCCGTCGGTGGCCCGGGCGAGGAGGCCGTACTGGTGGCCGTCGGAGAGCGAACCGAGCGGCACGGGCGAGCCGGGACTGTTGTAGCTACCACCCGGGGTGCCGGGCTGGAGGCCGAAGCTGCCGTCGTTGTCGTCCCACACCTGGAAGCCGGTGTAGAGGTTGAAGCCGGCCGGCGACCAGCTGTTGGCGGCCACGTAGATGTTCTGGTTGTTGCCGATCCAGCCGGGGTTGTCCCAGGGGTGGGCGCCGCCGGTGGTGCAGTCGACGTACTGGTTGGTGCTCGCGAAGCCGGCGTACGGCCAGTAGTGCGGGTACCAGATGCTCGGGGTGATGTCGTAGTCGGTGGTGATGGTGGGGTTGCTGGAGATCCGGTGCCGGTACTCCATCTTCCCCTCGTCGTCGGGGGCGATGACGATGGTCCACTTGCCGCCGCCGGCCTGGGCCGCCTGCTGCATCGGGCCGGTGACGTCGAAGGTGAGCTGGCCGTAGTTGGTGATCGGTCGGCTGTCGGTGGCCTTCGGGCAGGTCGGGGTCAGACCGTTCTGTCCGCACGGCTGGTTGTACCAGTTGGTCCCGGTGTCGATGCCGCTCGGCGCCCAGTAGACCGCCAGCGGGGTCGGGGTGCTCGGGCTGGAGGCGTAGCTGACATTGGTGTAGAGCGTCGAGCCGTACACGGTCGGGCGGTAGGGGGCGCCGGCCGGCTGGGTGAAGAGTGCGGAGTTGACGGAGAACTGGAAGTAGGCCCGTTCCCGGCCCTTGCCGTTGCAGTCGCTGTAGCCGCAGAAGCCGGTGGCGAGCTCGCTGAGCTTGTTGTAGTTCTGCGCGCCCTTCTGGTTCTCCTGGACCTCGACCGAGCCCTCGGTGCTGCTGGTGGCGGCGAGGGTGGGGTCGAGGTACCAGGGGCCGCTGCCCTGGCCCAGGGCCTGCTGGTCCGGGGAGAGTTCGATGCCCGCGGCGGTCACCTTGGCGGCGATGGCGGCGACCTTGGCGCCGTTGCCCGGGGCCTCCGCCGTCGAGGCGCTACCGGCTGTGGCCTGCGCCGCCGGGGTGCCGGCGGAGGGCGCCGCGGCGGCGGACTTCGCGGTCGGCGCGGCGGCGAGGGTCCCGGAGTCCCACTGCTGCGGCGGCGGGGCGCCGAACCGGATCCTCCCGCCCTCGTCGGCGACGCTGATGTTCCCGCTGGCGTCGGCGCTCACCTTCAGGCCGCTCGCGGTGGTGCCGAAGCGGAGCGTTCTCAGCGCCGGGTCCGCGGCGGCTGCCGCCGTCCGGACCACCAGGACGTTGCGCCAGCCCCCGGCGGGCAGGGCGGTGACCTTGAGGTCGACGTCGGGCAGCACACCGGGGTAGACGGCCGAGGAGCCGTCCAGGGTCGGCGCCGGAAGCCTGAACGGGGCGGTGACGGCCAGCTTCTTGCCGTCCTCGGTGGTCAGCGTGGCCATCGGCCCGGTGCCGCCGCCGGACAGCACCAGGCCGGTCGAGGCGACGGCCGGGCTCAGCGTGCCGTCCGGGTTGCGGCGCAGCGTCGGGTCGAGGTCGGCCCACCCGTCGCCCTTCTTCGCCCGGACCTCCCGGGCGGACTCGGTGACGCTCAGCCGCCCGTCCGGCTTCGCCACCGCCTGGCTGCGCGCGGTGGTGAGAGCGTCGACGACGACCGGCTTCCCGGTGGCCTTGGCCTTCGTCACCGCCTCGGTGACGGCGCGTTGCTCCGGGGTCATCGCGGCGGTTGATCCCTGCCAGGACAGCGGTGCCGGGGTGGCGGGGCCGTGCGAGGGCGGGGCCGTGCCGGCGTGTGCCACCGGCCCGGCGGCCAGCGGTGCGAGCGCGACGACGCCGGCTGTCGCGAGCGCCGTGACACGGCTTATGGCACGGGCTGAGTCGCCTCGCGGCCTTGTGTTCGGAAGTGTCCATTTCGTGGTGAACATCGTGGGCGTTGCGTTCCCTCTCCGATTCCCCGCCCCCCTCGGACGGGTGTTTGGGTGGGAACGATGCTGGCTCTCCGGTGGCACGGTCAAACCGAATTCGCCTTATGCCCACATGTCCTGATTGATCGTCAGGTCGAAAGTAAATTCTTGCCCAACAGTTCGGCTCCGATCCGGTCCGCTCTGGTGCCGGTGATCGCACAGGATCTATGGTCTCGACCTGTCCGACGCACGGTCGTGCGTTTCCAGGGGTGGGTGCCATGGCACTGGGGGGCAGGGAGATGTCGCTTTGGCGTGCCCGTTTTCGGGCGGGGCAGCAGACCGCGGGCCAACAGCCGGCGGGGCAGCAGACCGCGGGGCAGCGGACCGGCGGTCGGATCGTCGGGCTGGCGACCTCGCTGGCCGTCGTGCTGAGCCTGGTGAGCGCACCGTCCGCCGTGGCGTGGGCGGCGACCCAGCAGAAGGCCCCCAAGGTCTGGAACCCGCCGAAGACGCCGCTGGGTGCGGACACCGGATCGGTACCCGGCACCGACCTCAAGGTCGTCCCGCTGCCGCCGATGCCCGGGCACGGCGCCACCGGATCCGAGCCGGTCAAGCGACCGCCGTTGAAGACCGGTACCGCCGTCCTCACCCTCGGCCCCGACAGTGCGGAGGCGAAGGCCGCCCGCGCCGCCACCGGCGGTGCCGCACCCGCCTCCTCCGGCGCGACCTTCGCCCGGGCCGGTGAACTCCCCGTCCGGCTGGCGCCGACCCCGGACTCCGCCGAGCCGGTGCGCGAGGCCCGGGTGTCGGTGACGGACAAGGCGGCCGGACGGTCGGCCGGCGTCGACGCGCCCCTGGTTGCGGTGTCGGCCGGCCCGACGGCCCGGCCCGGCGCGAAGCAGGACGTCCGGGTGTCGCTGGACCTCTCGGCCTGGCAGGCCGCCGGCTGGGCCGACCGCACCCGGCTGGTCGCCCTGCCGGCTTGCGCGCTCACCACGCCGAACCTCCCCGAGTGCCGGAAGCAGACACCGGTCCAGGCCACGGTCGACCCGGCGGCCGCGACCATCACCGCGGACGTCACCCTTCCCGCGGCGTCCGATGCGACCGGTCCGGCCGCCAAGTCCGCCGCGCCCACCGCCGAGAGCGCCCCCTCGTCCGACAGCGCCGCCGCGCCCGCCGCCGTCGCCTCGGCCGAGTCCGCCGCCCTGGTCCTCGCCGCCGACACCGCCGCCGGCGGTTCCGGCGGCACCTACGCGGCCACCTCGCTCAACCCCTCGATGGCCTGGAGCGCCGGCTCCAACGTCGGCAACTTCACCTACTCGTACCCGATCCACCTGCCGCCCGCGCTGGGCGGCGCCGCACCGGCGGTGTCGCTGGACTACAACTCCGCCGCCGTCGACGGCCGCACCTCGGCCACCAACAGCCAGGCCTCCTGGATCGGTGACGGCTGGGGCTACGAGCCCGGCTTCATCGAGCGCTCGTACCGGCCCTGCGACAAGGCCGGCATCGCCAAATCCGGCGACCTGTGCTGGGGCGGCCAGAACGCCAGCCTGGCGCTGGCGGGCCACTCCGGCGCCCTCGTCCGGGACGACGCCACGGGCGTCTGGCACATCCAGGGCGACGACGGCTCGAAGGTCGAGCAGCTCACCGGCGCCGGCAACGGCACCAGCACGGGCGAGTACTGGAAGGTCTCCACCCGCGACGGCATGGAGTACTACTTCGGCCTGAACCACCTGCCCGGCGGCGACGGCACGGACCCGGCCAGCAACTCCGCGCTCACCGTCCCGGTCTACTCGCCGAACAGCGGTGACCCCTGCAACTCGGCCGCCACCGGCGCCGGTTCGTGGTGCACCATGGGCTGGCGCTGGCAGCTCGACTACGCCGTCGACACCCACCGGAACCTCACCACCTACAGCTACGCCCCGGAGACCAACTCCTACAACCGCGGCGGCGGCCAGAACGGCGGCAACGGCACCCTCACCGCCTACCAGCGCGAGGCCACGCTGAGCAGGATCGCCTACGGCCAGCGGCTGCCCGAGCAGATCGCGGCCAAGGGCGGCCTCAAGCCGGCCGCCGCAGCGGTCTTCACGACCGTCGAACGCTGCCTCCCCACCACCGGGTTCGCCTGCGCGGAGAGCGACCGCACCACCGCGAACGCCTCGTCCTGGCCGGACGTGCCGCTCGACCAGGCCTGCGCGGCCTCGGGCAGCTGCCTCAACACCAGCCCGACCTTCTTCAGCACCAAGCGCCTCACCACCATCACCACCCAGGTCACCGTCAACGGCGCGCCCGTCACCGTCGACAAGTGGGACCTCGGACAGTCCTTCTTCGACCCCGGTGACGGCACCGCCAAGACCCTCTGGCTCGACTCCGTCACCCGCACCGGCAGTGACGGGCGCGCCGAGGCCAAGCTCCCGGCCGTCTCGTTCAGCCCGATGCCGATCGCCAACCGCATCGACGGACTGGACCCGCCGCAGCCCAAGTTCATCCGCCCGCGCATCTCCCAGATCACCACCGAGACCGGTGGCCGGATCCTCGTCAACTACTCCACCGCCGAGTGCTCCCGGGTGAACCACCGGATGCCCGCGTCCGCCGACGGCAACACCATGGCCTGCATGCCGGTCAAGTGGTACAAGCCCGGCGTCACCGACCCGGTGGACGACTGGTTCGACAAGCCGCTCGTCACCAGCGTCAGCGAGCAGGACGCGGTGACCGGCGTCGCCGTCACCAAGACCGCCACCTACACCTACAACGGCGGCGCCGCCTGGCACCGCAACGACGCCGAGTTCACCGACCCCAAGACCCGCACCTGGGACAACTTCCGCGGCTACCAGTCAGTGACCACGACCACCGGCAGCGCCTACCCCGGCGAGGCCCCGAAGACCCAGCAGACCATCACCTACCTGCGCGGCATGGACGGCGACTACCTCGCCGACAACAAGACCAAGCGCAGCGTGCAGGTGGCCAGCCCGCTCGGCGGCACCGTCACCGACAGCGACTGGCTGGCCGGCGGCGTCGTCGCCACCGAGGGCTTCGACCAGGCCGGCGGCCAGGTGCTGAAGATCAGCGGCACGGTGTCCGAGGCCCAGACCACGACCGCCACCCACAAGCAGTCCGGCGGCATGCCCGACCTGCTCGCCCGCTACCCGGCCGCCAAGGTCACCAGCATCACCAAGTCCAAGCTGAGCGACGGCTCCTGGCGCACCACCACCAGCGTCGCCACCAGCGACCCCGCCAACGGCAACCGGGTGCTCTCGGTCGCCGACCAGGGCGACGGTACCGCCGCCACCCCCGCGACCTGCACGACCAACACCTACGCGACCAGCAGCAACCCGCTGCTCAGCCAGCTGATCGCGCAGACCGCCGTGACCAGCGGGCCGTGCGGCGTCGACCCGGGCCCCGGCAACACCGTCTCCGCCAGCCGGACGTTCTACGACGGCAAGCCCTACAAGCAGGCCGGGGACGTCGGGGACGCCACCAGCTCCCAGATCCTGGACCGCTACGACGGCGCCAACCCGGTCTACGCCCTCAACGGCACCACCACGCGCGACGCCTACGGCCGGATCACCGGCTCCACCGCCACCGACGGCTCCACCTACGACGCCAACGGCGGACAGCTGACCGGCGCCTCCGTCACCCCGGCCCCGACAAGCACCGCCTTCACCCCCGCCGGCGGGGAACTCGCCGGCAGCGTCGCGACCACCAGCCCGATGGGCGCCGGCTGGACCACGACCATCACCGTCGACCCCGGCCGCGGCGTCACGACCGCCTCCACCGACCTCAACGGGCGCACCACCACCCAGCAGTACGACGGCCTCGGCCGGCTCACCGCCGTCTGGACCCCGGAGCGGCCCACCAACCTGTCCCCGAGCCGCCGCTTCAGCTACGACGTGAACGGCGTCAACGGCCCCTCCGTGATCACCACCGAGTGGCTCAAGCGCACCGGCAACGCCTACTCCGGCCAGCGCGACCTCTACGACGGCCTCGGCCGGCTGCGCCAGACCCAGCGCACCAGCGACGCCCGCCAGACCGGCCGCCTGATCACCGACACCGTGTACGACTCGCACGGCTGGGCGATCAAGACCTCCGCGCCCTACTACGAGGCCACCACCGCCCCGAACAGCAGCATCTACCTCCCGGAGGACTCCCAGGTCCCGTCGCAGACCTGGAACACCTACGACGGTCTCGGCCGGGTCGTCCGCACCGAGTCGCGCTCCTACGGCAACCTCCAGTGGGCCACGCTCAGCTCCTACCCGGGCGCCGAGCGGGTCGACACCACGCCCCCGGACGGCGCCACGGCCGGCACCAGCATCACCGACGCCCGCGGTCGGGTCGTCGCCAGCTGGCAGTACCGGACGGCGACCCCGACCGGCAACCCCGCCGACGCGGACGTCTCCACCTTCACGTACACGCCGGGCGGCCAGCCCGCCACGCGCACCGACTCCTCCGGCAACACCTGGCGCTACACCTACGACCAGCGCGGCCGGCCCACCTCCGTGACCGACCCGGACACCGGCACCAGCCGGACCTTCTACGACGCCAACTCCCGGATCGACCACACCACCGACGCCCGCGGCAGCACGCTCGCGTACACCTACGACCTGATCGGCCGCAAGACCGGCCTGTACAGCGGCTCGGTGGCCCCGGCCAACCAGCTCGCCGCCTGGACCTTCGACACCCTGGCCAAGGGCCTGCCGACCTCGTCGACCCGCTACGTGGGCGGCGCGAACGGCACCGCCTACACCAAGGCCGTCACCGGCTACGACGCGATGGACCGTCCGCTCGGCAGCTCGGTCACCATCCCCGCCGGCGAGGGGGCGCTCGCCGGGACGTTCACCACCACCAACACCTACTACCCGTACATCGGCACGCTGAAGACGACGGACCTCCCGGCGGCCGGCGGCCTGCCCGCCGAGACGGTGTACTACTCCTACACCGACACCGGGCTGCTCCAGACCGCCAACACCGCGGACGACACCCTCGTCGCCGACGTCAGCTACGACGCGCTGTCCCGGCCGGTGCGCACCGTGGTCGGGCCGCCGGGGCTCCAGACCGTCAACACCACGCAGTACGACTGGGCCACCGGACGGGTCATCAACTCCTTCCTCGACCGGCAGAACGGCAACGTCGCGGTCGACCAGGCCGGTTACACCTACACCGCCTCGGGCCGGCTGACCTCGGTCTCCACCGTCCAGGACGCCCAGGCCACCGACACCCAGTGCTTCAGCTACGACTACCTGGGCCGGCTCACCCAGGCCTGGACGGACACCGGCGCCACCCACACCACCGCCGACTGGACGGACAGTTCCGGCGTCAAGCACGGCAGCGGCAGCTCCACCACCGTGCCCGGCATCGGCGGCTGCGACAACGCGAACGGGCCCGCCACCACGGCGGGCGGCGGGAAGAGCGTGGGCGGGCCCAGCCCGTACTGGCAGAGCTACGGCTACGACGCCACCGGCAACCGGACCGGCCTGGTCCAGCACGACGTCACCGGCAACACCGCGAACGACGTCACCACCACCCAGGCCTTCGGCGCCGCCAAGTCCGTCAACACCCCGACCACCGCGCCCAGTTCGGGTGGCGGCACCGGCGGACCGCACGCGCTGACGACCTCCACCACCAGCTCGGCGGCCGGTACCAGGACCGTCGGCTACCAGTACGACGCGGCCGGCAACACCACCGCGATCACCGACACCTCGGGCACCACCAGCCTCACCTGGAACGGCGAGGACAAGCTCGCCTCGGACGCCCAGACCGGCAAGCCCGGTGCCACCTCCTACCTGTACGACGCCGACGGCGACCTGCTGATCCGCCGCAACCCCGGCCAGACCACCCTCAGCCTGGCCACCGACCAGCTCACCCTCGACACCGCGAGCGGGGCCACCACCAACACCCGCTACTTCGGGGCGCCGGGCGGGCTCGCGCTCACCCGCGTCACCGCGGCCATCGGCGGCGGCACCCTGCTCGTCCAGGCGAGCGACCCGCACGGCACCGCCAACCTCCAGATCAACACCACCGAGGGGATGGCCGTCACCCGCCGGCCGGTCGACCCCTTCGGCAACCCCCGGGGCACCCAGCCGGACCCGGGTGCCTGGGCCGGTCAGAAGGGCTTCGTCGGCGGACTCAAGGACGACACCACCGGTCTGACCAACCTCGGCGCCCGCGAGTACGACCCGCGCACCGGGCGGTTCCTCAACCCCGACCCGCTGCTCGACGTCGCCAACCCGCAGCAGTGGAACGGCTACGCGTACAGCGACAACGACCCGGTCAACCTGAGCGACCCCACCGGCCTGATCGTCGACGACTGCTGGCAGGGCGGCTGCGGCCACGGCCACTACAGCCCGCGCGCCCCCGAACCGGTGATGGCCCCGGCGAGCTTCTGCGTCACCCTGGAGTGCGCCCAGCAGACCTCGACCGCGGACTACTGGGACAACTCCCGCAAGACCCAGGCGAAGATCGCCACCACCGTCAGCAACGGCAACGGGCACGGCGGCAGCCAGCCCAAGAAGAAGCCCGGCTGCCTGAAGCGCCTGCTCGGCTGCCTCTGGGACCACCGGGCCGACATCGCCGGGGCCGTCGTCAGCGGCGTCACCTACTTCGGCTGCTACACCGCGGCCGGTCTGGCCGCCCCCGAGACCGGCGGTGCCTCCCTGGTCGCCGGCGTGGCCGGCTGCGGCGCCGCGGCCGGTGCGGCGGGCACGGCCGCGCACAACCTGATGAGCCCGAAGAACAAGCAGCAGAGTCCGTTGACCGGGGCCGTCGACGGCGCGGGCTCGGCCCTGGTGGGTGAGGGGGCGGTGACGCTCGTCGGCCAACTGGCCAAGGCCTTCGGGCCGAAGGCGGGGGAGCTGCTGGAAGGGCTGGTCCGGGGCTGCTCGACCCACAGCTTCCCGGCCGGGACGCTGGTCCTGCTGGCCGACGGTTCGACCAAGCCGATCGAACAGGTCGCCGTGGCCGATCAGGTCGCGTCCACCGACCCGCAGACCGGCGAGCACGCGTCGAAGGCCGTCACCGCCACCATCGTCACCCCGGACGACCGGCACTTCACCGACCTGACCCTGACGGCGGCGGCCGGTGCGGACCTGCCGAAGCTGACCGTCACGGCCCACCACCCGTTCTGGGACCTGACCGCCCGGCGGTGGGTCGACGCCGCCGAACTCCCGGTCGGCCACCAGGTCCTGACGGCCGACGGCACCACCGCGACCGTCGTGGCGACCGCCGGCTACGACACCGCGCCGCGGACGGCCTACGATCTCACCGTCGCCGACCTCCACACGTACTACGTGCTGGCCGGCGCGACCCCGGTGCTCGTCCACAACAACAGCGAGGCCTGCCCGGTCAAGCCGGTCAACCTGCCGGGGTGGCGGAACATCAACGTCAAGATGGAGCACATCCTCGACGGGCACACGGCGGGGGGAACCAGGTACCAGCAGAGCAACATCAAGACGAAGTTCCCCGACGAGTGGTCGCCGAAGAAGATCGAGTCCACGGTGCGCAAGGCGTACAAGGGGGCTACGATGGCCGGTCCTTCGCAGGGGCCGCGGGTGTTCCTCCGTGGGAAGGCGGAGGGCCTGGAGATCGAGATGTGGGTCAACAAGGAGACCCGGGAGATCGAGACCGCCTATCCGGTCTGGAGGTGAGGGAGCTGTGGTGTTCGATGTCCGCTGGGACGCGGAATCGCTGGAGTGCGCCGGTGCCGGGGCGATCTGGGGCGGTGTGTGGGTCGAGACCGAGGGGGAGGCGTTCCCCGAGCGGGGCTGGCACGACCTGCCGGTGGCGTTCGTCGCCGAACTGCTGGACGCCTTCGCCGAGGTGGGTGCCGGCCCGGGGCGGCGGCGCCGGGTGAGGTTCTTCGACGGGCCGTTCTGGGTCGATCTCGCGGGGGTCGACGGCGGGGGCGTCGCGGTCACGGCGGGCTCCCGGACGGCGGAGGCCGCGGCGCCGGCGCTGACCGGGGCGGCCGACGCCCTGCTCCTCGCGTGTCAGGGGCGCGGCTGGGGCGAGCACTCCGACGTGCGCCGGCTGCGGGCGATCCGGAGCCGGTTCCCCGGCTGACCGGCCCGCGGCCGGCTCACGCGGGCAGGTAGCTGGTGTCCCGGACCAGGGTGCGGGCCTGGGCGGCGGTCATCGGGTGGGCGAAGAGGTAGCCCTGGCCGAGGGGGCAGCCCATCGCGGTGAGGAGGTCGCGCTGTTCGGGGTTCTCGATGCCCTCGGCGATGACCTGGACGCCGAGGGTGTCGGCGATCCGGGCGATGCCCTCGACCAGGGCGTACTGCTGCTGGGAGTGGCCGAGGCCGTCGATGAAGGACTTGTCGATCTTGAGGATGGAGATGGGGAACTCGCGCAGGTAGGAGAGCGAGGAGTAGCCGGTGCCGAAGTCGTCGATGGCGATGCCGACGCCGAGTTCGCCGAGGGTGTGCATGTCGGCGTGCACGCGGTCGTCGCGGCGCATCAGGACGGACTCGGTGAGTTCCAGGACGAGGGCGTGCGGGTCGATGCCGGAGCTGCCGAGGGCGCCGCGGACGACGTCGACGAAGCCCGCGTCGCGGAACTGGCGGGCGGAGACGTTGACGTTGACCCGTAGCGGGGGCCGGCCGGCGGCCGCGCGGGCGGCGCTGCTCGCGGCGTGCCAGGCGGCGGCCTCCTGGGCGGCGCGTTCGAGGACCCAGGCGCCGAGCGGGACGATCTGGCCGCTCTCCTCGGCGAGGGCGATGAACTCGTCGGGCAGCACCATCCCGCGCCGGTCGTGCGGCCAGCGGACCAGCGCCTCGAAGGCGACCAGATCGCCCGAGCGCAGGTCGACGATCGGCTGGTAGTACAGCTGGAAGGCGGACTCGGCGATCGCCGAGTCCAGGTTCTCGTTCAGCTCGTGCCGCTCCACCAGCCCGGCCTGGAGCGCCGGCTGGTAGTGGCACCACTGCCGGCGGCCGGCCGCCTTGGCGGAGTAGAGCGCCAGGTCGGCGTGGGTGAGCAGTTCGGCCGCGTCCACACTGTCCTCGGTGGTGGCGACGCCGATGCTGGCCGTCACCCGCACCGCGCCGGCGCTGAGCTTGAACGGTTCGCCGAACACCGCCAGCACGCCGTCCGCGATCGCGTCCACGTCCGCCGGGCGCAGCGCGTCCTCGACCAGCACCGCGAACTCGTCGCCGCCGAGCCGGGCCGCGGTGTCCGAGGTGCGCAGCGCGGTGGAGATCCGCAGCGAGACCGCGACCAGCAGCTCGTCGCCGACCGCGTGGCCCTGGGTGTCGTTGACCACCTTGAAGTCGTCGAGGTCGATGAAGAGCACCCCGGTGACGGCGCCGCTGCGCTCGCCGCGCGACAGCGCGTGGCCGACCCGGTCCTGGAACAGCACCCGGTTGGCCAGGCCGGTCAGCGAGTCGTGGAAGGCCCGGTGGGTGAGCTCGCGCTCCATCTGGCGCTGCTCGGTGACGTCACGCAGGGTGAGCACCAGGCCCCCGACGGTCGGGTCGCCGCGCAGGTCGTTGAACCGGACCTCGGCCTCGATCGGGGTGCGGTCGTGCCGCAGCAGCCGCCAGTGCTCGCGCGGCTGGGCGCGCCCCCCGTCGACGCCCGGCGCCGGCCCGGTGGCGGGGCCGCGCATCCGGGCCAGCGACTTGCCGACGGCCCGGCTGTCCTCGGGCGGGACGAGGTCGGTGACCAGCGTGCCGTCCAGGCTGGGGTAGCCGAGCACCCGCTGGGCGGAGGAGGAGGCGTAGCGGACGCCGTCGTCCGCGTCCAGGATCAGGATGACGTCGCTGGCGCTCTGCACCAGGGTGCGGAAGTACAGCTCGCTGTTGCGCCGGTTGACCTCCTGGCTCAGCACCACCCGTTCGACGGCCAGCGCGGCCTGGGCGGCCAGGATCTCCAGCGAGCTCCACAGGCTGGTCAGCTCCTGCTCGGTGCCGGTGACGATGAGCGCGCCGATCAGCGGGTCGCCGGAGGGGCGCTCGGCGAGGGTGAGCGGGCACAGCAGCGCGCAGGGCATGCCGTTGAGGCGGGTCGCCAGATCGGTGCCGATGTCGTCGACGCGCAGTAACCGGGTCTGGCGGTGGGCGGCGAGCGCCAGCACCTCGTCCGAGTCGGGGGACGGGTCCCGGCGGGGCTGCGGGGTGCCGCGCTGGGCGTGGCGGACGTGCGCCCCGCCGGCCTCCGAGACGGTGAGCAGGGCGACGTGCCCGGGCTCGGCGGGCATCAGGGTGGAGGCGGCGGCCTGGACGGCGTCCGCGACCTCCTCGACGGTGAAGGCCGCGGTGAGCCGGCTGCCGGCCTCGCGCAGCGCCCGCTCGCGCGAGATCGCCTGCCGGCGGGCCACCACGACGACCGCCAGCCGGGCCAGCACCAGGAGGTAGAGGATGGCCGAGAAGGCGCCGATCACGCCCGCGTTGCTGGTGTTGCCGGCCAGCGACTCGATGATCAGGATCGCCGGGGCGATCAGCGAGGCCAGGGTGAGCAGGATCAGCCGGGCGGTGCCCAGGTCGGGCTGCTGGGTGGGGATGGGTCTGGTCAGCTCCACCATCGACGGGTGCAGCGCGGCCGCGCCCCAGGCCGTGTAGAAGGCGGCCCAGCCGAGTTCGACGGGGGTGCCGATGTGCCAGTTGCCGTGCAGCTGGATCAGCCCGTACAGGGTGTCGGAGACCAGGATGCCGACCGTGCCGACGGTGAGCAGTTGCAGCGAACGGCTGTTGCCGCCGCGCGGGGTCAACAGGCGCAGCAGCAGGGCGAGGACGACGACGTCGCCGAGCGGGTAGGCGATCGAGACGGCCTTCTGGAACCAGGTGAGGTCCGGGTTGCGGGCGTACGGGAGGATCAGGTAGATCCAGGCGAGCAGCGCCAGGCCCATGGTGAGGATCAGCGCGTCGAGCAGCCCGGCGCGGTCCTGACGGGCCGTCCGCCAGCGGATGAAGCCGAGCACGCCGGCCGCGTACAGCACGAACTCGGCGAGGTAGAAGCCGTCCGCGACGGACGGGAAGGGGTTGTTCAGGTGCAGGATCTGCAACTGGATGGCCTGCACCACCTCGCCGGCGGTGAAGCTCAGGTTGGCGAGGGCCAGCAGGTACCAGAACAGCGCGTGCGCGGGGCGGTTGAGGCGGACGCCGACCACGATGGCGGCCACGCCGCCGAGACCGATGCCCGTCCACCAGATGATCCGCTGTGCCGGGTTCGTGTAGTAGATGCCGGTGAACAGCACCATCCACAACAGGTAACAGACCATCAGGCGTTGTCGCCGACGTGTCAACGAGGCTACCTCCTCCGCGACACGTGGTGCGCCACGCGGTGCGCACGCGTTCGGTGCGCAGGTGGTGCGCACGGCCGAGGACGTTCGGCCGGGGTTCGGTCGGACGTTCCCAATGTTCCGTGAGTTCCGTGAGTGCGTATAGTCGGAAATGTCGCACCTCCCAGCATTCTGCCGCCACAGCACGAGGTCAAGCCGGTGGACGACGCAGCCGACAGCGCACAGGGCGCACGGCCGGACGTGAACTCCGGGCGTCACGCCGTGGTTCTCAACGAGAACGGTCAGTACGCGATCTGGCCGGGCGACTTAACCGTTCCGGGTGGTTGGGACCTGGTGTTCGGGCCGGCCGGCCGCGCCGACTGCCGGGCCTACGTGGACCGCGAATGGCGCCCGCCCGGCCTCGGCTACCCGGGCGAGCGCGCACGCGCCGGGCGGGTGCCCGCGGGCTTCACGGGCACCGTGCACGGGCTGTTCCGGGCCCGCGCGGCGCACGACCCCGAGGCGGTCGCCGTCCTCACCGACGAGACCACGCTCAGTTACCGCGAGCTCGACCTGCGCAGCGACCGGCTGGCCGCCGCGCTGCGCGCCCGCGGGGTCGGCGGCGAGCAGGTGGTGCCGGTCTGCCTGGAACGGGGGCCGGACCTCGTGGTGGCCTGGCTGGGCGTGCTCAAGGCCGGCGGGGCCTTCCTGCCGCTGGACCCGACGTACCCGGCGCGGCGGCTCGCCCAGCTCGTCGAGGGGTGCGGGGCGCGGGTCGCGATCACGGACGGTCACGGTACGGCGTTCCCGGGGGTCGCGTCACTGCGCGTGGACGCGCTGCTGGCGGCGGCCCTCCCCCTGGAGCCGACGCCCGAGGCCGCGCCCGACGACCTCGCGTACCTGATCTACACCTCCGGCACCACCGGCTTCCCCAAGGGCGTGCCGGTCACCCACCGTTCCCTGGTCTTCACCCTCGACCGGGTCATCCACGCCTACGGCCTCGCCCCCGGCGAACGCGTCCTGCAACTCGCCGCGCTCGCCTTCGACACCTCCCTGGAGCAGGTATTCGCCTCCCTGCTCGCCGGCGCCACCCTCGTCCTCGGCGGCAGCCGCACCTGGGCGCCCACCGAGCTCGTCCACCGGCTGCCCGGACTCGGCCTCGCCGTCGCCGACCTCACCCCCGCCTACTGGCACCACGTGCTCGCGCTGCTGCCCGTCGGCGGCCCCGGCCCCGAGAAACTGCGGCTGATCGTCGTCGGCGGGGACGTCGTGCACGCCGACGACTGCCGCGACTGCCTGGACCGGCTGCCCGGCGTCCGGCTGGTCAACGCCTACGGGGTCACCGAGGCCGCCGTCACCTCCACCCTCGGCGAGATCACCCCCGCCCTGCTGGACAGCGGGGCGGCGGCCGGCACGGCCGCGCCGGTGCCGATCGGCCGGCCGCTGCCCGGCGTGCGGGTGCACGTCCTGGACGCCCGGCTCAGCCCCGTCCGGCCCGGCGAGCGCGGCGAGATCTACCTCGGCGGCCCCGGCCTCGCCCGGGGCTACTGGCGCGCCCCCGGCCTCACCGCCGAGTCCTTCCTGCCCGACCCGTACGCCCCGGTGCCCGGCGAGCGGATGTACCGCACCGGTGACGCCGGGCGCTGGCGGGCGGACGGGCAACTGGAGATCCTCGGCCGCTTCGACGACCAGGTGAAGGTGCGCGGCTACCGGGTCGACCCGGCGGAGATCGAGGCCGTCCTCGCCGCCCACCCCGACGTCCGGCAGGCCCGGGTCGCCGCCGACGGCACCGCCCCCGACGGCACCCGGGCGCTCACCGCCTACTACACGCTCGCCGACCGGGCGAACACCGACGCCGGCGCCCGGCGTGACCGGATCCGCGCCTACCTCGCCGAACGGCTGCCGGACTACATGCTCCCCGCCGAGTTCGTGCTGCTGGAGAACATGCCGCTCACCCCGGCCGGGAAGATCGACCGCCGCGTCCTGCCGCACGCCGAACCGCAGTTGCAGCGGCGCGACAGCAAGCGCCCCCACCCACCGGAGCCGGCCGCCGAGGCCGCGGGCCAGGGCGCGACGGGCCAGGACGGCCTCGCCGGCTCCCCGCCCGGCGAGGGCGGCGTCGTCGAGGCCGCGGTCGGACACCTGTGGGCCGAACTCCTCGGCGTCGAGGACGTCGAGGCCCCCGACGACTTCTTCGACCTCGGCGGCAACTCGCTGCTCGCCATGGAGATGCTCGCCCGCGCCCGGATCATGTTCGGCATCGACGTCACCCGGATCCGCACCCTCACCCGCGCCCTGCTGCGCGACGCCACCCTGCGCGCCTTCGCCGCCGCCGTGCAGTCCGCCCGCTCCGACGGCGCGGGCACCGGCGAGGCCGCCGTCGACTGGGCCGCCGAGGCCGAAGTCGGCCACCCCGTACGGCAGTCCTGGAGCCCGGCGCCCTGCCGCGCCGACCCCGCCGAGATCCTGCTCACCGGCGCCACCGGCTTCTGCGGCGCCCACCTGCTGCACGCCCTGCTCGCCACCACCCGGGCCCGCATCCACTGCCTCGTCCGGGCGCCCGACGAGGAGCACGCCCTGGAACGCCTGCGCGCCGCCCAGCAGCGGTTCCTGCGCCACGACCTCGCCGACAACCGGGTGGTGCCGCTGGTCGGCGACCTCGCCGAACCGCTGCTCGGCCTGACGCAGCGTCACTTCGAGTGGCTGGCCGGCAATCTGGACGCCGTCCACCACCTCGGCGGGCAGGTCAACTTCATCTACCCGTACCACCAGCTGCGCCGGCCCAACGTGGACGGCACCCGCGAGATCGTCCGGCTCGCCGGACACACCCGGGGCATCCCGGTGCACTACCTGTCCACCCTCGCCGTCCTCGCCGGCTTCGGCCCGGCCGGCATCGGCGAGGTCACCGAACGCACCCCGCTGGCCTACCCGGAGAAGCTCGCCGTCGGCTACGTCGAGAGCAAGTGGGTCGCCGAGCAGCTGCTGCACAACGCGGCCGCCGCCGGGCTGCCCGTCACCGTCCTGCGCACCAACGACGTCACCGGGGACCTCGCCACCGGGGTGATGAACACCGGGACGGAGATCTGCGCGCTGGTCAAGTACCTGGCGGACAGCGGCACCTGTCCGGACGTCCGGCTGCTGCTCGACTTCGTCCCGGCCGACCGCTTCGGGCGCGCTGTCGCCCACATCGCCGCCCACGCCCCGGCCAACGGCGAGGTCTACCACCTCACCTCGCCGCGCCCCGCCGTCCTCGCGGACCTCGCCGACCGGCTGCGCGCGCACGGCTACCCGGTGGCCGAACTCCCGTACGGGGAGTGGGTGCAGGGCCTGGTCCGGTACGCGGCCGGGCACCCCACCCACCCGATCACCCCGTTCGTCCCGCTGTTCGTCGACCGCGCCCCCGGGACGGACCTGTCCATCAGCGAGATGTACTTCCGGCCCACCTTCCCGCTGTTCGACCGCGCCAACACCGACGAGGCGCTCACCGGCAGCGGCATCGTGCTGCCCGCCGTCGACGCCGAGCTGCTCGACCTCTACATCGGGCAGCTGGCCGCCGAGGGGTACCTCGGGCCGCCGGTGGGGGTGCTGCGGGCGTGAACGCCATGGACGCGGCGAACGTCTTCGACGGCCTGGACGTCCAACGCGGGCCCGGGGACGGGCCGGTGGCATTCGGGGCCGGGCTCGGGCCGGAGCAGCTGCTGGCCGCGTACCGCTGCGGGCTCTTCCCGATGCCGGCGGCCGACGAGGTCGCCAGCGCGTTCAACGAGGTGCGCTGGGAGGACGAGGTCCGGGCCGGGCGGGTGGTGCTGCTGCCGGGGGGCGAACCGGCCGGTGACCCGTACGCCGGTGACCCGTACGCCGACGGCCCGTACTCCGGCGCCCTGTACGACCCGTACGCGCTGGCCTGGTGGTCGCCCGACCCCCGGCCGGTGATCGCCCCCGACGGCGTCCGCCTCGGCAGCCGCCTCGCCCGGCGGCTGCGCAACCGGCTGACCTGGCGGACCAGCGCCGACCGGGCCTTCGGCGCGGTGCTCGCCGGCTGCGCCCAGGGGCGCCAACCCGCCTGGCTGAGCCAGGAGTTGCGCGAAGGTCTGGTGCGGCTGCACGCGCTCGGCGCCGCCCACAGCGCGGAGGTGTGGGAGGGGGAGGAGCTGATCGGCGGCGTGTTCGGCGTCGCGGCCGGGCCCGTCCTCAGCCTCGACTCGATGTTCCACCGCCGCCCGGACGCGGCCCGGGTCGCCGTCGCCGATCTCGCGGCCCGCTTCGGCGCGGCCGGCGGCCGGCTCCTGGACGCCCAGTGGGACGGCCCGCACGTCCGCACCCTCGGCGCGGTGCCGATCCCGCGGGCCCGCTACCTCGCCGAACTCGCGGCGGAGGGCGCCGTGGGTCCGCTGCCGACCGAGGAGCTGCCGGCGTCCCGGCTGGGCACTGTGGGTGGCCCGGAGGTTAACGGGAGTTGACCTCTTTTCGACAAACTTATTCCTCGTCAGTAACATGACGCCGCGTGTTCAAGAGTTCCATAGGCAGGGCCGTGCGCCCCGCCGTCCTCACCCTCCTCCTCGCCGGGGTCGCCGCGTGCGGGCCGACCACTCCCGGCACCAGCCCGCAGGCCGTCGGCAGCGCCGACCCGGCCGCCACCCCGGTCGCGCTCGCGACGGCCGGGGGCAGCCCGGCCGCCGCCCAACCGACCGCCGCGCCCCGCGCCCGCACCACGACCCCCGCCGCCGCGCCGACCACCGGGCGGCCCTCCGCCGCCGCCGGCGCGCCGGTCACCGCCGCCCCGGCCGGTGCCCAGCAGGCCGCCATCGGCGCCCCGGGCAAGGACGGCGGCGCGGTCACGGCGGCCACGAAGAACCTCCAGCTCACCGCCTACGACCCGGCGTCCGGTACGGCCGTCCTGTCGGGGGCGGCCGGCCCGGTCACCCCGGCGCCGACCGCGTCCGCCTCGGCCTCCGCCACGGCGACGGCGACGGCGACCGCCTCGCCGTCCGCCACCGCGGCGCCCGCCGCCGTCCAGCCCGGGCAGCTGATCGCCAGCCCGCCCACCGCCGCCGCCCCTCAGGGCGCACTGGTCGCCGTCACCGGCGTTCACCCCGGCGCGGGCAACACCCTCAACCTCACCACCCGCCCCGCCACCCTCGCCGAGCTCCTCGGCGGCACCGAGGCGGACGGGCAGGTCCCCGTCGACCCGCACGGCATCAAGGTGACGCCGCTGGTCAAGGACCTCAAGGCGACCGTGGGTGTGGACGGCAACGGGGTCAAGGCCGACGCCTCCGGCACCCTGGAGGTCGACGTCAAGGCGCCCATCCCGCTGCCCGAAGGCGCCAGCGTGGACGCCTCCGGCTCCCTCCAGCTCCACCCCGCCGTCCACTTCGCCTACCACGGCGCCGCCGCCGGCAGCCCGCGCACCGCCTCGATCGGCTTCGACCTCGGCGCGCACGCCCAGTGGAAGGTCACCGGCGACCTCGCCCGCAGCACCGGCGCGGCGCCCGTCCGGCTGCCGTTCGCCAAGCTCCAGGCCAGCCCGGTGCTGACCGTCGCCGGGCTGCCCGTCGTGGTCAACCTCGGCCTCACCTGCTACCTGGAGGTCGGCGCCGACGGCCAGGTCCACCTGGAGGCCGAGCAGGAGGCCGCCGGCACCTGGGCCGTGCGGGCCGACTACACCGGCGGCAAGGGCTGGAACGCCGTCACCGACGCCGCCGACACCAAGGTCTCCCCGGTCCGCGCGAAGGTGACCGGCAAGGCGGGCGTCCGCACCTCGCTCGGCGCCGAGGTCAACATCGGCCTCTACGACACCGTGGGTGTCGAGGCCACCGTCGCCCCCTACCTGCGGGCCCAGGCCGAGGGCTCGCTGAGCGTCGACACCTCGGGCAACCCGCCGCAGGCCCAGGGCAGTTGGTCCCTGGTCGGCGGCGTCGACCTGAACGGCGCGCTGCTCGCCCACCTGAAGGTCTTCGGCACTCCGGTCCTGGAGGGCAAGTACCCGCTGCCGCCCTTCCACCGCGAATGGCCCCTGGTGACGGGCTCGGCCACGCTCCCGGCCCCGCGCCCGAGCAGCAGCTGACCGCACGCCACCACAGCGACCCCATGGCCGAGGTTTCCGGCCATGGGGTCGCGTGTTTCCGGGAGCACGGCGAATCGTCGGGGATCAGCCGAGCGTGATGTGAGTGGTGGCGGTGACGGTGTTGCCGGCGGGGTTCGGGTCGGGAGTGCTGGAGGTGACCTGGGCGGTGGCGGTGGCCGTGCCGGGGCGGGTGGCGACGACGCGGACCT
This sequence comes from Kitasatospora sp. NPDC097643, assembly GCF_040302625.1. NCBI lineage: Bacteria > Bacillati > Actinomycetota > Actinomycetes > Kitasatosporales > Streptomycetaceae > Kitasatospora > Kitasatospora sp. NPDC097643. The sequence goes on from NZ_JBEOSA010000032.1 coordinate 21,806, forward strand.
GGAGGGTGCGCTGGGCGCCGGCCGGGAGGTCGCCGAGGTGCCAGGTGAGGCTGCTGGGGGTGCGTTCCTGGGCCGGGGGTGTGACGGAGACGGCGGGCAGGACGAGCGGGCGGGTCAGCCTGACGGTCACGTCGTCGGCGACGGCGGGGCCGTGGTTGGCGACGGTCACGGTGTAGGTGAAGAAGCGGCCGGGGCGGGCGGTGCCGGGGGCGGCGAGCTGGGGCACGAGGTCGGCGGCGGGGGTGGCGGCCGGGTCGAGCCGGCCGACCTGGTTGCCGATCAGCTCGGTGAACCAGATGCCCGCGTCCGCGCCGGCGGCGAGGTAGAACGGCACCTTGCCGCCGCTGCCGGGTAGGGGGTACTCGGTGACCGCGCCCGCCGGGGTGATCCGGCCGATCCGGTCGCTGTTGGACTCGGCGAACCACAGGTTGCCGTCCGGGCCGGTGGTGATGCCCGTCGGCCCGCTGTTCGGATCCGGCACCGGGTACTCGGTGATGGCGCCGCCCGGGGTGATCCGGCCGATCGCGGCGGCCTCGGCGAACCAGAGGTTGCCGTCCGGGCCGTAGGCGATGCCGTCGGGGAAGGCGTCCGCGGTGGGCAGCGGGTACTCGGTGACCGCACCGGCGGTGGTGATCCGGCCGATCCGGTTGCCGAAGACCTCGGTGAACCAGAGGTTGCCGTCGGGCCCGGGGGAGATCCGGTAGGGGAAGCTGTCCGCCTGCGGCAGCGGGTACTCGGTGACCTGGCCCGTCAGGGTGATCCGGCCGATCTTGTCGACGCCGTCCTCGGCGAACCACAGGTTGCCGTCCGGCCCGGCGGCGATGCCCAGCACGCCGGCGTTCGCGGTGGGCAGCGGGTACTCGGTGATCGCACCGGCGGTGGTGATCCGCCCGATCAGGTTGCTGCCGGTCTCGGTGAACCAGAGGGCGCCGTCCGGGCCCTGGGTGATGGTGTCCGGGTAGCTGTTGGCATCGGCCAGCGGGTACTCGGTGACGGCGCCGGCCGGGGTGATCCGCGCGATCCGCCCGGCCCCGTTCTCGGCGACCCAGAGGTTGCCGTCCGGCCCGGTGGCGATGCCGACCGGCCCGGCGTTCGGGGCGGGCAGCGGGTACTCGACGACGTCGCCCACGGCGGCGTGGGCCGGCGGGGCGGCCAGCGGCAGGCCGATCAGTGCGGCGAGCAGCAGGGCCGGCCACCGGCGGCAGCCTGGCCCGGTACGGGCGGAACGGGGGAGGGCGGCGGGCACGGGCACTACCTCTCGCTGAAGGACGGGGACTCTCCCCGGCAGGCTAGGAACGCCCGTCCGGCTGGCCCCGGCGCGGCGCACGGCCCTGCGCCGGACGGGTGGTCGAATCCCGCCCACCGGCCCACAACCGCCCGGGTTTGCCGTCGTGCGGGGCCGGGAACGCAGCTCGGCATGCTGTCTGTGGTGGTGGCCCCCTGGGCGGGCGAGGCGGAGCCGGTGTTCGTCCGCGCGCCCGACGAACTGCACGATGCGGCGAGCACGATGAAGGTGGCGGTGCTGGCGGCGCTGCACCGCAGCGGGGTGCCGCTGGACGTCGACGTGCCGGTGGTGAACCGCTTCACCTCGGTCGTCGGCGGCGAGTTCGGCAACGACCCGGACTGGGACAGTGACCCGGTGCCCTGGGAGCTGCTCGGCCGGGCCGCACCGCTGCGGCTGCTCGCCGAACGGATGATCACCCACTCCTCCAACCTCGCCACCAACCTCTGCCTGGCGCGGATCGACCCGGCCGCCGTGGCCGAGGTGTGGCGGCGGGCCGGTGCGACCCGCAGCGCCAGCCCGCGCGGCATCGAGGACTACGCGGCGCGCGACGCCGGCGTGCTCAACCGGGTCAGCGCCCGGGACCTGGTCCGGCTGCTGCGCTCGCTGCACGACGAGCCCGAGCTGCTGGCGCTGCTGGAGCGCAACGCCTTCCGGGTCGACCTGGCGGCCGGGCTGCCGCCGGGCACCCGGATCGCCTTCAAGAACGGCTGGGTCCCGGGGGCCCGGCACAGCGTGGGCCTGGTCCGGCCGCAGGACTGCCCGCCGTACCTGATCGCCGTCTGCTACACCGGCCCGCTGGCCTCCGGGGCGGACCGGACGGACCCGGCGGCGCGGCTGGTGGCCCGGATCTCGGCGGCGGTGTGGGAGCGCCGACGCGAGATCACGGGGTGGGCCGGGCCGCCGCGAGCTCCCGAAGGCCGTTCAGCGCGGGCTCGTTGAGCAGGTTGATGCGGACGAAGCCCGGGTGGTCGGTGAGTTCGAAGTGCCGCTGGTCCAGGGCGAGCAGCCGGTGGGCGGGGGCGGCGGTGCGGGCGAACAGGAAGTAGCCGGTCTCGACCGGGGCGCTGGCCGTCAACGCCCCGCTGTGGAGCAGCCGTCGGTAGTTGGCGCCGATGTACTCGACCAGCCGCCGGTTGCCCTCGCCGTACAGCATCAGGTCGGCGGCGCGGTGGGCGAACAGCCGGTCGGCGACGGTGACGTCCCCGTGCAGGTTGAGGTGCAGGTCGGCGAGGGTGCCGCGGAGCTGCTCGGGGACGAGCAGGTGGGCGCAGCGGTAGCCGTGGATGGACAGGTACTTGGTGGGGCAGACCATCCGAAGGGTCTGCCCGGCGGGCAGCGCGGCGGTCTCCTCCCGGCGGCCGGCGTCCCAGCGCAGGTACTGGAAGGTGCCGTCGACGAACACCAGCGAACCGGTGGCCAGTTGCCACTCGGCGATCCGCTTGACCAGCCCGGTCGGCACGGGCCGGCCGGTGTACCAGAGCGGGTCGGTGAGCAGCAGGACGGTGCGCTCGTCCGGCAGTTCGGGGTCGAAGTCGTGCTGGTGCGCGTGCCGGTCGGTGATCCGGACCGGTTCGATGCCGAACTGCCGGAAGAAGTAGGCGAACTTGTAGTAGACGGGCGGCAGGTAGTGCACCCGCCGGACGCCGGTCAGGTGCAGCCAGGTGCAGAAGGTGCCGAGCAGGCTGCTGGAGCCGCCGCCCGGCAGCACACGGCCGGGCGCGACCTCCTCCTCGTCGTACGTCCCGTGCAGGCGGGCGATCTTGGCGCGCAGCGCCTGGTCCTCGTCGATCGCCGAGTACCGGGTGACGTCGCCGAGCCGGTACGGCGGGGTGTCGGCGAGCGGGCCCAGGTAGTCGGCGACGAAGGGGTGGCCGCCGTTGTAGTCGGAGACGAAGAGCCGGTCCCCGGGCCGTTGCCGCTCGCGTTCCACGGCCTCGTGCAGGTCGAGCATGCGGAACAGCGGTACCACGCGGCCCCCATCGGTCGCCTCGGCTCGGGCGACTGACAGTCTGTTATGTCGCCGGGTGTCGGCACAAGTTGACCCGGCCGGTCCGAACGCGCGCCCGGCCGGTGCGACCCCGCCTGCTCAGCTCCGCCCGTTGCCCACGGGCCTGCGGGCGGCGAAGGCGTCGAACGGGGGAGCGGCGGGGGCCGGGGCGGCGGGGGCCTCGTGCCGGGCCGGGGTGGCCAGCTTCTGGCCGAGCTGCTGCACCAGGGTGTGCATGGCGACCGACATGACCTCGGCGTCGACCTCCTGGGAGGCGATCACGGCCAGGTGGGTGCCCTGGGCGGCGGCGATGATGAACAGCCAGCACTCGGCGAGCTCGACGATCACCTGGTGCACCGGCCCGCCGTCGAACATCTGGCCGACGCCCCGGGCGAGGCTCTGCTGGCCGGTGGCGACGGCGGCCAGCCGTTCGGCGTCGTCCCGGACGATGGAGCGCGAGTGGCTGACGACCAGCCCGTCGTCGGAGAGCAGGACGGCGTTCCTGGTGCCGGGCACCGAGTCGACGAGTCCGTCCAGCAGCCAGTCCAGGTCCTGGTGGGGGGCGATCGTGCGGTTCATGGCTGGCCATCCGTTCGTGTGGTTCGGGGGTCCGCGTCCGGCCCGGCCCAGGGGGACCGGGCGGGCGCGGGTGTCGGGGCGCCGGCGGGTGCGGTGGGGGGTGCCGGCGGGGTCGCGGTCCGGGGCTGCGGCTGCTCGCCGCCGTCCTGGGCGCGGGCGGCGCGGGACTGGCGCTGGAAGGCGCCGATCGCCGCGCAGGAGCGCTGCACCGGGCGCTGGAACGGGCCGCCGGAGCCACTGCCGGTGGCGTCGGCGGGGCCCGGGCGCTCGACCCACTGCTGCCGGGGCGGCGGCGGGACGCGCAGTTCGGCGGCCAGGCTGGCCTGGCGGATCCGCTGCGGCAGCGGCGGCTGGGTGCCGTCGGCCGGGCTCGGCGGCTCGGCGGAGGCGCACTCGTGGCGCCGGCGCCGCTCGGCCAGCCGGTAGTGGTCGGCCGGGCGGTACTGCTCGTCGGCGTACGGCGCCTCGGCGTCGGTGACCAGGGCGTAGGCGATGTCCGGGTAGGCGGGGGAGTCGTGCGCGGGCCCGTGGTCGGAGGGGGAGCTGTGCTGGATCGGCTGCTCGGGGTGGACGGGTGCGACGGCGGGTTTCACGGCGGGTCCGGCGGTGGGTTCCACGGCGGGGGCGGAGCCGGTCGCCGGCCGCTCCCGGGGCTCCCCGGCCCGGGTGGGCCCGAAGGACTCGACCGGCGCGACCGGCGCCGGCTGCGGCTCCCGCTCCGGCGCCTCGCTGGACGCGGTGAGCAGCGCCTTGCGCGAGCGCCGCACCAGCGGGATCGGCCCGGCGGGCGCGGACGCGGCGGCGGCCGGGGTGACGTCCGGCAGTCCGGCATCCCCGTCGATGACCAGCTCGGCCGGGACGAGCACGACCACCCGGGTGCCGCCGAAGGCCGACGGCCGGAACTCGATCCTCAGTCCGCTGTTGGCGGCCAGCCGGGCGACCACGTGGAAGCCGAGGCGGATGTCGTCCGCCCGGGTCAGCACGTCCGTCCTGGGCGGGCGGCGCATCAGTTCGTTGGCGGCGTCGTACTGCTCGGGGTCCATGCCGAGGCCGCGGTCCTCGATCTCCACCGCGAGCCCGCGCCCGACCATGGCGGCCCGCACCTCGACCGGCGTCGGCGGCCTGGAGAAGGTGGTGGCGTTCTCCATCAGCTCGGCGAGCACGTGCGCGACCGGGCCGACGGCCCGCTCGGACAGCCACGGGTGGCCCTCGACGTCCAGCACGATCCGGCGGTAGTCCTGCACCTCGCCCTGGGCGGCGCGCAGCACGTCCAGCAGCGGGACGGGCTTGCGCCAGCGCCGCTGCGGCTGGCCGCCGGCCATGATGACGAGGTTCTCCTCGTAGCGGCGCAGCCGGGCGGTGAGGTGGTCGAGGTCGAACAGCCCCTCCAGGATGTCCGGGTCCTCGTGCCGGCGCTCCAGCTCGTCCAGCTTGCGCAGCTGGCGGCCGATCAGCAGCTGGGTGCGGCGGGCGATGCGCTGGAGGAGGCGTTCGAAGCCGCGGTGCTGCTCGGCCTGCCGGACGGCGGCCGCGACGGCGGAGGCGCGGGCGAGGTCGAGCGCCTCGCCGAGGCGGGCCAGTTCGTCGTCGGCGGCGGCGTTGCCGTACGGGGCGGCCGTACCGGCCGGCGCCTCGGCGCCGGCGTCCACCCGTTCGCCGCGCCCGAGCCGGTCGACCAGCTCGGGCAGGGTGCGCTGCATCTCCTCGGCCCGGCCGTGCAGTTCCCCGATCCGGCGGCGCAGCGAGCGGCTGAGCCGCCAGGAGGCGACGGCCGCCGCGAGGACGGCGATCAGGCCGATGCCGCCGGTCAGCGCGACCTCGGTGCGGAGGGCGCGGACGCCGCTCTCGCCGGCGTCGACGACCCCGTCGGCGCGGGTTTCGATCGCCTGCACCAGCTGCGGGTTGAGCTGGTCGACGGCCTGGCGCCACTGGTCCTGGGCGGGTGGCAGCTTGACGGTGCCGCTCGGGTCGGCGGCGGGCATGACGAGTGCCTGGTCGACGGCCGTCTTGGCCTGCCAGGCCGGGCCGGTCATCAGGTCGTGCCAGGCGCCGGCCTCCCCGGCCGGGACGTTCGGCGCGACCTGGACGGTGAAGAGGTGGTCCTGGGCCCCGATCGCCAGCTGCACCTGCTGGTAGTCGGCCGCGGAGAGCCGCCCGCTGGGCCAGCCGCGGGCCAGCAGGGCGTCCTCGCGGGCCAGCATCTCCTTCGCCCAGAAGGCGTTCACCAGGGTGGTGGAGGCCCGGGTGACCTCGCCGTCGTCGACGTGGCCGAGCGCGGTGAACAGGCGCAGGTCGACCGCGATCAGGTCGGTGTAGTAGGTGTAGAGGGACTGCTGGTCGATCGCGCCGCGGTCGACGGCGGCGCGTTCCTCGGCGAGCCGGTCCATCGCCTGCCGGGCCTGGGCGACGGCGGTGCGGACCTCGGCGGGGGCGCGGTCGGCGGTCTCGCCGGACACGGTCCGGAACCGGCGCACCGCGTCGTCGGTCGACTGCCGTTGGCGGCGCAGCTGGTCGGTGGTGGTGCCGGGCCGGGCGAGCGCCTCGGCGCTGAGCCGGCGCTCTTCCTGGAGGTTGTAGTAGACGGTGTCGGTCGGGCGGCCGATGTTCTGCCCGAGCAGGGCCTGCCCCGCCCGGCGCTGGAACTCCAGGACGTCCTCGCCGCTGGTGACGGCCCACAGGCCGGCGAGGGCGAGGCCGGGGACGACGGCGAGGGCGAGCAGTGCCCGCCGCAGGGACAGGCGTGGCCGCCTGCGGGGGGCCTTCGGCGTCGGGGGACGCCGATTCGCACGCGCGCGCAGAGCAGACTCCTAGGGCTGGTGGCCGGCCTGTCGGGGCGGGGCCGTCCGGGGACGGGCTTGGACGAGGCGATATTAGTCATACGGTGTGATTGGAGTGAAAGTCCGTTCGCCGCTTGGACGGTGACCCCACACCTCGCCGACACAATGTCACCTGACGGTTGATTCTCCGTGTCCGTAGCATCCCTGCTCAGAGCGGGTTGACCGAGCGTCATTGGTCGTCACTTGGTGTTGGGTGGCCTCCGTGTGAAAAATGTGTGACGTTGGTCAAGGTTGTCCGTCCACCAACAGATCGGCCCGGCCGGCACGTCCATGATGTTCGTCAGCACGGGGCTGTTCCTTCCGTCGGATCCGTCGTCACCCCACCGACGAGCCGCAGGGCGGGGTGAGTGCGACAGCCCGGAAGAGGAGGAAGTTCAGTGTCCGGCCCTTCGGAGCGTCACTTCACCGTCGACGGCGTCCCCGCCGTGCTCTGGTCACCCGCCGGCGGGCCCGGCGGCCGCCCGTTGGTACTGCTCGGCCACGGTGGCGGCCAGCACCGGACCGGCCCCGGCGTGCTGGCCCGCGCCCACCACCTGGTGGAGACGTACGGCTTCGCGGCCGCGGCCATCGACGCGCCCGGGCACGGGGAGCGGCCGAAGAGCGCGCAGGACGAGCAGTTCGCCACCGCGATAGCGGAGCTGATCGCGACCGGCGAGCCCGTCAGCCCGGAGGTCGCCCGGCACACCGCCGAGCTCGCGGCGCAGGCCGTGCCCGAGTGGCGGGCGGTGCTGGACGGTCTGCGCGGGCTCGGCGCGGACGGCCCGGTCGGCTACTGGGGCCTGTCGCTGGGCAGCGTGATCGGCGTCCCGCTGGTGGCGGCCGAACCGCGCATCGCCGCCGCCGTGTTCGGCCTGGCGGGCCACGAGTCGCTGACCGGGCCGGCCGGTCGGATCACCGTCCCGGTCGAGTTCCTGGTGCAGTGGGACGACGCCCTCGTCCCGCGCGGGGCGGCCCTCGACCTGTTCGACGCCCTGGCCACCCGCGAGAAGACCCTGCACGCCAACCCCGGTGGCCACCTGGACGTCCCCGACTTCGAGTTGGCGTGCTCGGCCCGCTTCCTCGCCCGGCACCTGCGGTAGGTGTCGGCCGTCGCGGAGTGGGAGGTCGGATCGGCCGACTTCCCGCTCCGCGGCCTGTCGTTGCCTAGTGGCCCGCCGTTACTCCGCGGTCGGCAGGCCGGCGGCCAGGCGTGCCATCTGGCGGTGGCTCAGCTCGACGGTGCGGAGCATGTGCCGCAGCAGGAAGGCGAGTTCGTCCTCGGTGTCCTCGGTGAAGACGGCCGCCCAGTCGTCGCCGAGCGTGCGCCAGACCCGGCCGAAGCGGTCCAGGGCCTCGGGGAGGACGGCGACCAGGACGCGGCGCCGGTCGGCCTCGTCGCGCTGACGGGCGACCAGACCGGCCTTCTCCAGCCGGTCGACGAGCCGGGTGGCGGAGCCGCTGGTGAGGCCGGTGAGCTCGGCGATCCGGCCGGTGGTGACCGGGCCGTCCTCCAGGGTGAGCAGGTTGAGGCACTGCACGTCGGTCGGGTGCATGCCGAGGTGGTCGGCGACGGCCTGGTTGAACAGGACGTACGAGGCCAGGTAGCGGCGCGAGGCCGGCCACAGCCGCGCCATCAGTTCGTCACGGGTCATGCGGTCGGGCGCGCGGTCGGGCATGCGGTCAGGGTAGCGGGCTCCCCGATAAACAGTTGCGTCACGCAGGAGATTCTCCCTACCTTGACTGCATGACGCAGATAACTGACCGTCCCATAGCCGTCACCGGTGCCACCGGCGCCCAGGGCGGCGCCACCGCCCGCGCCCTGCTGCTCGCCGGCCGCCCCGTCCGGGCCCTCACCCGCGACCCCGCCGCCCCGGCCGCCGTCGCCCTCGCCGAGCTCGGCGCCGAGACCGTCCGCGCCGACTTCGACGACCCCGCCTCGCTGGCCGCCGCCCTCGACGGCGCCGGCGCGCTGTTCGCCATGTCCACCCCGTTCGGCACCGGCTTCGAGGCGGAGGTGCGCCAGGGCGTCGCCCTGCTCGACGCGGCGGCCGCCGCCGGCACCGTCCGGCACGTCGTCTACACCTCCGCCGCCAACGCCGACCGCCCCACCGGCATCCCGCACTTCGAGAGCAAGCGCCGGATCGAACGCCACCTCGCCGGCCTCGACCTGCCGTGGACCGTCCTCGGCCCGGCCGCCTTCCTGGAGAACTACGCCAACGAGTGGACGCTCGAGTCCCTCCGCGACGGCGTCCTCCACCTGCCGATGCCGCCCGGCATGCCGGTGCCCGTGATCGCCGCCGAGACCATCGGCGCCTTCGCCGCCCATGTCCTCACCCGGCCCGCCGCGTACGCGGGCCGCCGCCTGGACATCGCCTCCCAGTGGTGCACCGGCGAACGGATCGCCGCCGCCATCACCGCCGCGAGCGGCCGCGCCGTCCGGCACGAGGAGGTCCCGCTGCCGGTCGTCGAGGGGTACTCCCACGACCTCGCCGCGATGTTCCGCTACTTCCAGGAGACCGGTCTCGACATCGACACCGACACCCTGCACCGCGACCACCCCGGCATCGCCTGGCTCACCGTCGAGCAGTGGGCGCACGGCCTGCGGTGGGAGCTCTGACGGGCCGCCGTCAGGGCCTGCCCTAGTGCGGCAGGCTCTGGTACGCGTCGGCCGCCCACTCCTCGGCGCTGGCGCAGAGGCGGCCGGCGTCCGTGCCCTTGTCGCCCGACATGCTGATCATGACGTGGCCGAACGAGGTGGGCCACCAGACGTAGCAGATGGCCATGTCCGGGTTGCTGAAGCTGGCGAACTGCTCGTGGCCGTCGACCGCCGAGGCGACCCGGAACGCGTGCGCCTTGGGGTCGATGGTGTAGGAGCCCGGGCGGGTCACCACGATGGCGGAGTGGTACGGGAGGCCGGTGCTCTGCCCCGTCGACCAGTCGCAGCGGCGCTCCTGGGCAGTGGTGTGGCTGCCCTGGCCGTCCTGGACGAGCTGGAACTCGGCGGAGGTCTCGCGCGGGACGTCGCACGGGTCCGGCAGGTCCGCCACCGCCGAGTGGGAGGGCGGGGCGGACGTCTCGGTGTCCGAGGCGGCGGCGTTCGCGTGGGTGGAGTCGGCGCTGCTGCCGCCGCCGTTGTCGGCGGTGTCGTCGGGGAGCGTCTTCACGAGCACGCCGACGACCCCGGCCACGACCAGCACGACGGCCGCGCCGATGGCCACGGCCTTGGTGCGGCGGGGGGAGCGGGTGCCGACGGGGGTGGGGGCGGTGGCCGCTGCGGGTTCCGGCGTGGGGGCGGGTGCGGGGGAGGGGACCGGTGCCGGGGCGGTCGGCAGGGTCGCGGGGGTCGGCAGGGTCGCGGGGGTCGCCGGGTACTCGCGCAGGGTGGCGGCCGGGGGCGCGGCCACGGTCGCGGGCGGCTCCTCCAGCAGCGCCAGCGCCTGCTCGGTGGTGGGCCGCCGCTGCGGGTCCTTGTCGAGCAGCGCCGTCACCAGCGGGGCCAGCCGGCCCGCGCGCCGCGGCGGCGGGGCCTCGTCGAACAGTACGGCGGTGAGCGAGGCGGTCGGGGTGTCCCGGCGGAACGGGGAGAACCCCTCCAACGCCTGGTAGAGCGTCGCGCCGAGCGAGAACAGGTCGCCGGCGGCGCCGTCCGCGCCCCGGGCCCGCTCGGGGGCGATGTACTCCACCGAGCCGATGAACGCCCCGGTCGCGGTGAGCGCCGTGTCGGCCTGGTTCACCGCGATCCCGAAGTCGGCCAGCAGGACGTCGCCGTCGGCGGACAGCAGGACGTTCGCGGGCTTGACGTCCCGGTGGACGATCCCGGCGGCGTGCGCGGCCGCCAGCGCTTTCAGCAGGCCACGGGCGACCACGGCCGCCTGCTCGACCGACAGCGGGCCGTGGGCCGCCAGGTGGTCGCCCAGCGAACTGCCCGACACCAGCTGCATGACCGTCCACGGCGCGCCGTCCTCGACGACCACGTCGTGCACCGCCACGATGTGCGGCCGGTCGCGCAGCCGCGCGGCGTTGCGCGCCTCCCGCTCGGCCCGGGCGAGCCGCTCGGCCCGCTCCTCGACGGAGATCGCGGGCGGCAGCCACAGCTCCTTCACGGCCACGTCGATGCCGAGCAGCTCGTCGTGGGCCTTCCAGACCCGGCCGAACCCGCCGGCCCCCAGCCTCTCGACGAGTCGGTAACGACGTCCGACCAGCCGACCCGGCTGTGCTTCCTCGGCCACGACCCCGTCATCCTCCAGCTTGTCCTGCATCCAGACCGCCACCAGACAGTAGGCGGCCGCCGGGGTTCGATCAACCGGCGGGCGGCGGTGGGCCGGGCGGGCGGCGGGGTGCTGTGGTGGTGTGCGCCTGTGCCCGCGCCCCCGCCCGCGCGGCTAGCGGCCGGGCGGGCGGCGGTCGAGGACGAGGCCGGCGGCGCGGTCGAGGACCTCGGCGCGGGTGCGGCCGCCGTGGTCGGCGGCGAGCGAGTGGTGGCCGATGGCGACGCAGAACGCGATCAGGCTGCGGGCCTCGACCTCGTCGGGGTCGTCGCAGAAGGTGCCGATCGTCTCCCGCAGCAGGTCCATCCGCCGGTTGTCGACCCGGCGCAGCCGTTCCGCGACCGCCTCGTCGCGCCGGGCCCAGTCGCGGACGGCGAGGTCGATGGGGAGCAGCCGGTCGTCGGAGAAGGTGAGCATGCCGGCCCGCCGGGCCTTCTCCTTCGGGTCGCCGCCCTCGCGTTCGACCTGGTCGATCACCTCGTCGGTGCTCTCCCGTTCCCAGGTGTCGAGCAGCGCCGTGAGCAGGGCGTCGCGGTCGGCGAAGTATCCGTAGAACCCGCCCTTGGTCACGCCGAGCCGTTTGGCCAGCGCCTCGACCCGGACGGCGTCCGGGCCGCCCTCGGCCAGGGCCCGGAGTCCTTCCTCGACCCATCTGTCGCGCGGTGTGCGAGCAGCGCCCACGGTGTGACCCACCTCACTCGTGCCTCGAATCGAATATACGGGGCCGTATATCCGGTCTAGCCTGATTGTTGTACGCCAGCGTATATAAGGGGGCGGGGCCATGAGGCTGCCACGAACGACCCACACCGACCAGCCGTGGCGGGTGCACGAGTACACCCGCGACTTCCGGATCGAGGACGTCTGGTCCTACCGCACCCCCGGTGCCGGGCCGGACGACTTCCGCGTGATGTACGCCGCGCTGCGCGCCGGGGCGCGGATGGCCGAGCAGGGCCCGGCGGCCCGGTTCCTGTTCGCGGTCCGCTGGAAGCTCGGCGCCCTGTTCGGCTGGGACGACCCCGCCACCGGCCTCGGCGCCCGCGTCGAGTCGCTGCGCGACCGCCTCCCGGGCGAACTGCGCGACACCGTGGACGGCGTCGCCGACCCCGGCATGCCGCTCACCCCGGTGTACGAGCTCGCCGACGAGGCCGTCGGCGAACTGGCCAACCGGACCGTGCACACCCTGATGCACCTGGGGTGGGCGCCGAACGGCAGCGGCGGGTACGAGCTGCGGATGGCCGTCCTGGTCAAGCCCAACGGCCGGTTCGGGCGGATCTACATGGCCCTCATCGCGCCCTTCCGGTACCTGGTCATCTACCCGGGCCTGACCCGCCAGTGGGAGCAGGCCTGGCGCGACCGCGAGCGTCTGCTCGCCCACGGCGTTCCGGGCGCCCCGTCGTCGGGCGCCCCCTCGTCGGGCGTATCGTCGCCGGGTGGCACTGAGGACACCGCGCAGGATCCGCGTCGACGACCGTGACTACCGCTGGGTCGTCCGGCACGTCGACTGCGGGCACGTCGCCGTCCGCATCTGGCTCGACGGGCCGGGCCGCCCGGGTCGACAGCTCGTCGTCACCCGGGAGTTCGACGACCCCTGGCTGCACTTCGGCGAACTGCTGACCGCCCCCGCCGACCGGGTCGGCGAACTCTTCCAGCTGGACCCGGTCACCCCCTCCCTGACCGCCGACCTGGTCCGCGCCGGCCTCGACGCCGGCTGGCGGCCCGAGGAGGCGGGGGCGCCGCTGCGCTGCGCCATGGTCGGGGAGCGGGCGGGGTTCACGCTCGTCCGGGAGGACTGAGGCCGCCACGTGAACCGCCGCGACCGCCGCTCCCCCCGCCGCTACGCGGGCGGCTCCTCGCAGCGCAGCGAGCACCAGGCGACCAGCAGCAGGTCGAACTCCCGCATCAGCTCGGCCAGTCCGGGCACGCCCGGCACCGTGGCGGCGGCCGCGGGGGTGACGCCCAGCGCGGTGACCACGCCGTCGGTGCACCGCCCGTACACCGTCACCGGCCCGACCTCGGCGGCGAACGAGTCGGCCACCCGGCCCTGTCCGTCCCGCAGCGCGACCCCGGTGAACTCCCGGCCGGCCGGGAGCAGTTCGAAGAGCCGCTGCCGGGTCAGCGCCCCGAGGAGCGGCTCCGCCGGCCGCTCCCGCAGGTGCAGCTGCTCGAACACCCGTAGCGCCGCCTCGCCCTCCCCGACGGTCCGGGAGTGCTCCGCGAAGACCTGCCGGATCTGCGTCAGCTCCGCCTCGACCTCGGCCCGCCGCCCGCGCTCCACCAGCTCGGCCTGCCGCCACTCGTCCTCGTGCAGCACCAGGTCGTCCGCCGTGTCGTCCGGGGGCGACAGCGGCGGCAACTCCGCGCAGAGCGTCGGCAGGGTGAAGCCGACGTCCTGCGGGTCCACCGAGGGCACTCGGCGCAGCGTCAACACCAGCCGCCCGGCGGCCAGGTAGCCACTGCGGTCGGCGGGCTCCGCGCTCACCACCTCCCACACCCCGTCTCCGAGGTCGAGCTGCATGTGCGGTGCGAAGGAGTCGGGGAGCTGCTCGGCCGGTAGCTCGGAGCGGCCGAACGGCTGCCCGTCCGCCGCGTCGACCAGGAGGAGTTCGATCATTCGCGCATGGTAGCGGGGTGGGTCAGTCGACGAGGAGCTCGACCGTCCGCAGCGCCGCCTCGGCGGCCTCCCGGGCCTCCGGGTCCTCGTCGGCGGCGCGTTGCAGGGCGGTCGCGGTCTCCCGATGGGTGGGCCACTGCCAGGCCAGCATGGTCAGGGCCTGGCGGCGGACCAGCGGACTGGGGTCGGTGGCGGCGCGGGCCCGGACGGCTGCCCGGGCGTCCTCGTCGGCCGCGAGCACCGCGTGGCCGCTCAGGGCCTCGCAGCGGACCTCGTGGTCGGGGTCCGTGGCGGCGCGGTCGAGCAGGAAGCGGACCGTCTCCGGGTGCCGTCCGGCGTGTTCGGCCAGCAGGTTCAGCGCGATCGTCCGCAGCCGGGTGGACCACGGGTCGGTGGCGGCGCGGTGCAGCAGGGCGACGGTGCTCGGGTCGTCGGGCTGCCGGTCGGCGAGCGCCTGGAGGGCGTGCCGGCGCGTCGACTCGCCCCGGTCGTGGGCCGCGCGGTCCTGCAACAGCCGTATGACGTCCGGGAGTTCGCCCCAGTGATCGGCCAGCTCGCGGATCGCGGTGCCCCGGGCGGAGTCGTCCGGGTCGGCGGCGGCGCGGTCCAGGAGCAGCGGCAGCACCGGTGGCTGCGGCGGCCGCGCCGCCCGTACCCGGGCCAGCTGCTCGAGGACGGTGGAACGGACGTTCGGGCTGGGGTCGTTGACCGCGCGGTCGCGCAACAGGGCCAACACGTCCGGGTGTTCGCCCAGATCGGCGGCCAGCTGGCGGAGCGCCTGCTGCCGGGGGAAGTCGGCCGGATCGTGGACCGCGCGGTCGAGGAGCAGCGGGAGCACCTGCGGGTGGTGCAGCCAGTAGCGGGCGAGGTTGCGCAGCGCCGCGGCCCGCACGGTGGCCGGGCCGTCGATCGCCAGGGTGGCGGCCAGCGTCAGCACGTCCTCCCGCTCGGGCCAGCGCCGGACCAGCACGCCCAGCGCGATCTCGCGCGGGTACTCGGCCAGGTCCGCGACCGCGCGCTCGCGCAGCAGCGGCAGCACCGGCGGGTGCTCCTGCCAGCGCTGGCCGAGCTGGGTGAGCGCGGCGGCCCGCACGCTGGACGCCTCGTCGGCGGTGGCCCGCTCCAGGATCAGCGGCAGCACCTCCGGATGGGTGTGCCAGTACGTGGCGAGCCCGGTCAGCGCCGCCGCCCGGGGGAGGCTGTCGCGCTCGTGGACGGCGAGGTCGCGCAGGACGGCGAAGACGTCCGGGTGGTTCGGCCACCGCTGCGCCAGGACGTTCAGCGTGACGGTCCGCAGGAAGCCGTCGGAGCTCTGGACGGTGCGCCGGATCAGCAGCGGCAGCACCGCCGGGTGCTCGGGCCAGCGGCTCGCCAGCTCCTCGACCACGGCGTAGCGCACGGAGGCGACACCGTCGTCGACCAGTTGCAGCAGCAGCGGCAGCACGTCGGGGTCGGTGCTCCACCGGTCGGCCAGGGCGGAGACGGCCGCGGCCCGGGTGCCCGACTTGAGCGCGTACCGGGCGAGCGCGACGGCGCGCCCGACGTCGTGGTGGAGCGTGCAGGCGATCGAGGTGGCCTCCTCGGCGGCCGGCAGGAACTGGCCGCGCAGGTGGTACCAGCGCAGGTACCGCTCCCGCCCGGACCAGCCGGCCCCGAAGCCGGCCAGTGCGGGCAGCGCGGCCAGCAGCGGCTTGTTGCCGGGGTGGCTGTGCAGCCGGGTGAGGAAGGAGACCACCCCGTCGACCGCCCGGTCGCTCTGCGCCGTGAGTAGCCCGATCTTGCGCACCTCGGCCAGCGCGCGCAGCGCCAGCACCAGCATGTCCGGTTCCTCGGGGGCCAGTTGGTGCCGGTCCAGCAGGTGGTCGATCGCCCGGGCCGCATCCGGCTCGCTCAGCTGGTTGACCACCAGCAGCAGCACCTCGTGCCAGGCCGGGTCCCCGGCCCGGCGCGCGAACACCCCGGTGATCAGCTCCTCCGGCGTCCATTCCCGCCGCACCGTGTACCGGTGGACGACGTCCGCCGCCGCGAGGTGCTCCAGGAACGCCCGGTGCACGAAGCCGTACACCTCGCCGCCGTAGCGGGCCAGGATGAAGTTGCGTTCGCGCAGCTGGTCGCGCAGGGCCCGGGCGGCGGCCAGCGACTGGTGCACCGGTAGCCCGAACTGGCCGAAGTAGTCCCGGAAGACGGCCTCCAGCTCGTCGGCGTGGATGTGGTTGCCCGCGATGCCGCCGGTGCCCTCCTGCATGCGGCGGGCCAACAGGCGCAGCAGCTCCAGGCGTTCGCGGTCGTCGAGCAGGTCCAGCGCCTCGGCGACGGACGCCGTGACGGCCGGGCGCAGGTGCTTGGTGTCGCGGTCCCAGTGGGCGACGAGCACCCGGACGGCGTGCTCGTAGACGCCCTGCCGGTCGCGCGGCAGGGTCTGGCGCCGCCCGATGATGGCGAGGATGGTCAACAGCAGGGGATTGCCCGCGAGTTCGCGGATCGGGCGGGAGGCTGCCACGGCGCCGGTGATCCGCTCGACGAGCCGGGCGGCCAGCTGCGGGTCGGCCGGGCAGGCGATCCGGTACCAGCGGCAGGCGAAGGTGGCGATCCGGCCGGGGTCGAGGTCCTGGAGCATCAGGTGGGTGAAGCCCGCCGCGCCGAGCGGGCCGCGCTGGTAGCCGATGACGCGCGAGGTGACGATGGTGCGGACCCGGTCGTAGCGGGCGGCGAAGGCGGCGATGCCGGTGGCGGTGGCGGTGCGCACGCCCGGGTCGAAGAGCTCGTCGAGACCGTCGAAGATCACCACCGCCCGCCCCTCGGTGAGGAGCCGGTGCAGCTCCGGGCCGGGGACGGACATCCCGGTGGTGTGGTGCAGGTGGTCGAGGAACTCCTCGAAGGTGCGCCCGCGCCACCGCTCCTCGGCGTACTGGCGCAGCTCGACGACCAGCGGCAGCCGGCCGGCCAGCGGTGCCAGCGGGCCGGTGACGTCGGCGTGGGCGTCGGCGTGGGCGCGGGCGTGGGGGTCGGCGTGGGCGTCCGTGTGGGTCGAGGCGTGGGTGAGGGTGTGGGTCGAGGCGTGGGTGAGGGTGAGGGCGAGGTAGCGGGCCAGGGTGGACTTGCCGGAGCCGGGATCGCCCAGCAGCACGGCGCGTTCGCCACGCGGACCGGCCAGGACGGTCAGGACGTCCTCGGTCGGCCGACTGAGGTACTCGGCCCGCAGCCGGTCGACGGTGGCCCGCCGCAGGCCCGGCGGCAGACCCTCCGACTCGCCCGTGGCGGCCAGGCGTTGGAGCAGCTCGCGGGGGAGCTCGACCGGCGGCGGGTCCTCCCGCACCTGCGGGGTGACGAACACCTCGCGCAGCTCCACCACCGGGTGCTCGCCCTGCTCCGAGAGCGGGGTGAGCACCTCCAGGTCCAGCCGGCCGTACGTCTCCCGGACGCGCCGCGCGTACGCCGCGCACGCGGCCGCCACCGACTCGGCGGTGACCGGAGGTTGCTCCGCCCGCTGGACGATCGTCCCGGCCTGGTACAGGTCCCCGTGGACCTCCACGTTCTGGGCCCGGTTCGTCGTCACAGGCCGAGGATCCCCACCCATGCGGGCTAGGGTAGCCGCTCCTCCGGCCGTTCCTCCGGCGGCTGCACCGGCCGCCGCACCGGCCGCCCCTCCGGCCGCTCCGCGTACCGCCGTTGCCAGGGCGTCTCCACCGCGTGCCGGTCGTAGTGCGCCCGCACGTACGCGACCGCCTCGGCGGCCGGGACGCCGTCCAGCACGGCGAGGCGGGCGAGCGCGGTACCGGTGCGGCCTCGTCCGCCCGCGCAGGCCACCTCGACGCGTTCGACGGCCGAACGCTCCCAGGCCTCGCGGAAGGCGTCCGCCGCGTCGGCCCGGTCGGCCGGCAGCCGGAAGTCGGGCCAGCGCAGCCACCGGCTCGGCCACGCGACGGGCTCCGGCGGACGGCCCAGCAGGTACAGCCCGAAAGCGGGCCGCGGCCCGGGCGGCAGCGGGCGGCGCAGGCCGCGGCCGCGCACCAGCCGCCCGGAGGGCAGGCGCAGCACGCCGGGCGCGGCCGGGTCCCAGGCGTCGCCGCTGCTTCCGCTGCCTCCCTTGTCTTCTTCGGCGCCGCCGGTCACGACGCCACCCGCAGCCCCGCCGTGCCCGGCATCCCCGCCCGGTGGGCCAGCGCCGCCGCCTCCCCGCGCGAGCCCACGCCCAGCTTCGCCAGGATGTTGGCCACGTGGAACTTCACCGTCGACTCGCTGATGTGCAGCGCCTCGGCGATCTCGCGGTTGCGCCGGCCCGACGCCAACTGGTTCAGCACCTCCAGCTCGCGCGGCTGCAGACCGTCCAACGGGTCGGTGGCGAAGGCCGGTTCGGGCACGGTCAGCGGCAGGTCGACGGTCACCGTGGTGCCCCAGCCGGGGACCGCCTCGACGGCGCAGCGGCCGCCGAGCGCGGCGATCCGGTCCGCGGTGCGGTGGACGGCGAGCGCGTCGGCGGCGAGCAGGCCCGGGCCGTCGTCCCGCACCACCGCCCGCAGCGTGTCGCCGGCCCCGGTGAACCGCCAGCTCACGTGCAGCCGGGCCAGGCCGTCCTGCGCCAGCATGACCAGGACGGCCGCCCGGACGGCGTCCCGGGCGGTGTGGGCGGTGTCCGCCGGGACGGACCGGGCCGCCTCCGCCGGGGGTGCCAGGTCCAGCCGCACCGGGGAGTGCCGCAGCAGCGGGCGCAGCTCGTCCGCGAGCCGGGCGAACGCGGTGTCGGCGGGCTCCTCGCTCAGCGCGCGGTCGAGCTCGGCGCCCTTGCGCACGTTCAGCAGGGCGGTGACGGCCAGCTCGGTGGCGGCGGCCCGGGCGGTGGCGTCGTCCAGGGCGGGGGAGCGCAGCGGCGCCAGGATCGCGGTGAGCGCCGCGCTGTGCGTGCCGGTGAACTCGGCGATCGCACGGGCCCGGGCGCCGGCCGAGGCGCGGGAGGCGGCCGCGTGCTTGGGCGCGGCGTCGGTCGAGCGGTGGTGCGAGTGGAGGGTGACCAGCTCCCAGAACCGCTGGAGCACGGCGAGCGCGCCGTCCGGCACCGGGTCGGCACCGCGCAGCACCAGCACCAGCACGGCGGTGCCGCCGTCGTGGTGCTCCGCGGTCTCCGTCGCGGTCCCCGACGCAGTCTCCGCCGCGGCCGTGACGCTGGCCGCGGCCACCACCACCGGGCGGCGCTCGCCCGCCAGCTCGGCCTCGCCCTGCCAGGGCCGCCCGGTCGCGGTGGTCACGGCGGCGGTCTCGGCGAGCCGGGCCAGCTCCAGGCTGCCGACCTGCCCGGCCAGCCCGGGCGGACCGTACGCGTTCGCGGGGGAGTACGTGCAGACGCCGCTGAGCTGGGCGACCGCCACGTGCGGCACGAGGGTGGCGAGCACCTCGGAGACCCGGTGCAGGAGGGTCGGCCGGGGCGCGCGCAGCACCTCGACCGCCCGCGCCAGTGCGTCCTGCGGCCGGCCCCAGGCGTCCTGCCACTGCCCGTACCCGGTCTCGCCGGTCTCCGCGCTTTCCACGGTGTCCACGGCCTTCTCCATCTCCTCCCTCTCCTCCATGCCGTTCAGCCTAGTTCCGGGACCTGCGCGGGTGCCTGGCCTTTCGGACAGGTCGAACCGTCCGAAAGGAGGGCTCGCCGGTGTTCGCCGACACCCCACGATGGAGCCGTCGGAAGAAACCAACCCCCGGAAACGGCAAGGACATTCCCATGACCAAGGCGATCGCCTTCTCCGCGTACGGCGGCGCGGACGTGCTGCACCCCGTCGACATCGAGCTGCCCGCACCCGGCCCCGGCCAGGTCCGGGTCGCGGTCCGCACCGTCGGCGTCAACCCGCTGGACCACAAGGTGCGCAGCGGCGCCATGGCCGGGATGTTCCCGGTCACCTTCCCGGCCGTGACCGGCTACGAGCTGGCCGGCGTGGTCGAGGAGGTCGGCCCGGACGTCACCGGCCTGGCACCCGGCGACGAGGTGTTCGCCGCGGTCATGGGCGGCGCCTACGCCGAACAGGCGCTGGTGGCGGCCGAGCACCTGGCCCGCAAGCCGGCCTCGCTCGGCTGGGAGGAGGCCGCGGCGATCCCGGTCGCCGCCGAGACCGCCGAGCGGGCGCTGGACCTGCTCGGCGTCGAAGCCGGCCAGACCCTGCTCGTGCACGGCGCGGCCGGCGGCGTCGGCACCGTGCTGCTCCAGTTCGCCCGGGCCCGCGGGATCACGGTCGTCGGCACCGCGAGCGAGGCCAACCACCCGCACCTGCGCGACCTCGGCGCCAGCCCGGTCACCTACGGGGCCGGGCTGGCCGAGCGGATCCGGGCGGCCGCGCCCGGCGGCATCGACCGGGCGCTCGACGCGGCCGGCCAGGGCGGGGTGCTGCCGCTCTCCGTCGAGCTGACCGGCAGCCCGGACAAGGTGCTCACCATCGCCGACTTCGTGGGCGCCGCCGAGCACGGCGTCCGGTTCACCGGCGGCGCGGAGACCGTCCCGTACCACCAGCGCGCCTACGCCGCCGCGCTGGCCCTGCACGAGGCGGGCACCCTGCGGCTGCCGCTGCACCGGGTGCTCCCGCTGGCGGAGGCCGCCGAGGCGCACCGGCTCAGCGAGCACGGGCACCTGCGCGGCAAGATCGTGCTCACCGTCTGACGGATCGTGCTCCGTTCGGCGGAGCCCAGGTCACCCGAACGGGCGTCATGTCCGGGAATACGGCATACGGCCGGTTACAGTCGGGCGCCATGGCGACTGCGAACAGCACGGGGACGGGGACCACGGACGGCCGACTCGCCGGACGGTCCTGCGTGGTGACGGGCGCGGCCAGCGGCATCGGCCGCGCCGTCACCGAACGCTTCGCCCGCGAAGGCGCGTCGGTCATCGCCACCGACCTCGACGCGGACGGCCTGCACCGGCTCGCCGGCCGACTCCCGCACGCCGTCAGCACCGTGGTCGGCGACGTCGCCCGCGACGAGGACGCCCGCCGGATGATCGACGCCGCCGTCGAACGCCACGGCCGCCTCGACGTCCTGGTGGCCAACGCCGGCGTCCTCCCCCTCATGGAGATCACCGAGGCCACCGCCGCGGACTGGGACCAGGTCATGGCCGTCGACGGCCGCGGCATGTTCCTCACCTGCAAGTACGCCATCCAGGCCATGACCGCCCAGGACCCGCCCGGCGGCGCCGTTGTCTGCGTCTCCTCCATCTCCGGGGAGGCCGGCCAGCGCGGCCAGGCCGTGTACGGGCCCGCCAAGTTCGTCGCCTCCGGCCTGACCAAGCACCTCGCCGTCGAATGGGCCGACCGCGGCATCCGGGTCAACGCCGTCGCGCCCGGCACCATCACCACCGAACGGGTCATCCGCCTGCGCGACGAACCCGGCGGGCCGGAGTACCTCGCCGCGATCGAGAAGCTCCACCCCATGGGCCGCCTCGGCGCCCCGGCCGAGGTCGCCGCCGCCGTCCTCTTCCTCGCCTCCGACGACGCCTCCTTCATCACCGGCGCCGTCCTCCCGGTGGACGGCGGCTACCTGGCGCAGTGACCGCCGAGCCGGGGCCGTCACCCGGACGCCCCGGTCCCGCCTGTGCCGCCGCCGCTCCCGCTTTCTCCCGGGACCGGCTCGCCCGGCTCCCCGGAGAAGCCGACCTCCCCCCGGTGCAGCATGTGCACGAACACCTCCCCGGCCAGCGCCCGAGGCAACACCTGCGCGGTCAGCACCACCGTGCGGCCCGTGGCGGCCCGCGCCAGCAGCGCGGCGTGCAGCCGGGCGGCCACCGCCGGGGCCAGACCCCGCTCCGGCTCGTCCAGCAACAGCAACCCTGGATCCGCCGCCAACGCCCGCCCCACCGCCACCAGTTGCTGCTGGCCACCGGACAACTCCCCGGCCCGGCGCGGCAACAGCGCGGCCAACTCCGGAAACACCGCCACCGCAGCCCCCGGCCGGGCCCCCCGCCCACCACCCAGCCCCAGGTTCTCGGCCACGGTCAACGACCCGAACACCCCCCGCTCCGCCGGCACCAGCGCCAACCCCGCTCGCACCCGCTGATGCACCGACAGCCCGGTCACATCCCGCCCCCGCCACACCACCCGCCCACCCGACAACCGCACCACCCCGGCCACCGCGTGCAACACACTCGTCCGCCCCGCCCCGTTCCGCCCCAACAGCACCGTCACCGCCCCCGTCGGCACCACCAGGTCCACCCCGTGCAACGCCTCCAACGGCCCGTACCGCACCCGCACCCCCCGCAGTGCAACCTCCACCCCCATCACCCCACCCCCACCCGAGGCCGCGCCCTCCACCGCGCGACCTTCGCCCCCACCACCCCACCCGCGGCCGCGCCCAGCAGCGCCGGCTCCCCCTTTCGCCGGATTCCCAGCGCCGGGACCAGAAGCCTTGGCCCGCCGCGCCCCGCCAGCGGGTGCGCGGCGGGGAGTGCCCGAGGCGTCGGCGGCGTGACCTCCATGTCCATCGCCCTTCGGGAGGCCCGGAGTTGGGGTACCAGGCGGCGCATCCGGGTCATGTCGATCCGCCCCAGGCTTGGGTGATGCGGGGGTTGGCGAGGACGGTGGTCGTCGGGCCGCTGGCGACGACCTTGCCGTTGGCCATCGCGTAGACGGAGTCCGCGAGTTCGGCGACCAGTTCGGCGTCGTGCTCGACCAGGAGCAGGGCCATACCGCGTTCGGCGAGGCCGCGTAGGACGGTGACCAGGCGGGCGGTCTGGGTGGCGTCGAGGCCTGCCGCCGGTTCGTCGAGGAGCAGCACCCGTGGCCGGCCGGCCAGGGCGCGGGCGAGTTCCACCAGGCGGAGCACGCCGGTGGGTTGGGCGCCGGCCGGTTCGGCGGCGATGTCCTGGAGGCCGAACAGGCCCAGGGCGCGGGCGGTTTGCTCGGTGACGACCCGGGGGTCGGGGCGGCCGGGTTGTTGTTCGGCGCCGACACGGACGTTGTCGGCGACCGAGAGGGTGGGGAAGACGGCGATCTGCTGGAAGGTCCGGGCGAGGCCGAGCCTGACCCGGCGGTGTGCGGCGAGCCGGGTGACGTCCCGACCGCCGAGCAGGACCCGGCCGGCGTCGGGGCGGACGGTGCCGGCGAGGCAGTCGAAGAGGGTGCTCTTGCCGGCCCCGTTCGGCCCGATCAGCGCGGTGATCCGCCCGGGCGGCGCGACCAGGTCGACCCCGCCGACGGCCTCGATGCCGCCGTAGCGGCGGATGATGCCGCGGGCGGTGAGGCGGGTGGGGGGCGCTGGGGGCGCTGGGGTGGTCATGGCTGGGTCCCGGGAGTGGCGGTGGGCCGGGTGGTCGGGCCCGGGACGCTGTTGCCGTGGGAGGTGAGGCGGGCGGGGAGCGCTGGGGACGCTGGGGACGCTGGGGTGGTCACGGCCGGTCCCCGGAAGCGGGAGTACGGGTGCGGGTGCGGCGGGCGGCGATGAGGGTGCGGGTGCGGTGGCCGGCCGGGGTGAGGTGGGACGGGGGGAGCGGGGGGACGGGCCGTGGGGCCGGGCGGCGGGTGGTGAGGGCGGCGAGGCCGCCGGGGAGGCGGCCGATGGTGGCGGCGAGGGCGCCGACGGCGACGGCGGAGACCCCGGCGACGGTGCCCGCGTCGAGGCCGATCAGGAGGGCGGCGGCGAGGACGGCGCCGAGGGCGCTGTCGGCGCCGGCGACGACGACGGCCGCGAACCAGAGCAGGCCCCGGACGGGGTCGAAGGAGGCGGCGTCGAAGGCCCGCCCGGCGAGGCCCATGAGGCCGCCGCCGAGGGCGGCGAGTGCGGCGCCGGCCACGAAGGCGAACAGCTTGAGCCCGGGGACGTCGACGCCGGCGGCGACCGCGCCGGCCTCGTGGTCGCGCATGGCGGTGAGGGCCCGGCCGCGGCGGCCCCGGTGGAGGCCGCGGACGGCGAGCAGGCCGAGGCCGAGGAGCAGGAGTTCGGCGAGGTAGTAGGCGCGGTCGCCGGCGAGGAAGGACGGGCGGTCGAGGGTGAGCCCGCTGGTGGCGTACGGCTGTTGGAAGACGAAGCGGCTCATCGCCGTCCCCACCGCGAAGGTGACCAGGGCGAGGGCGAGGCCGCGGCGCCGGATGGCGGGCCAGCCGGTGAGCAGGCCGAGCGGGGCGGTGGCGAGGACGGCGAGCAGCAGGGCGGGGACGGCGGGCAGTGGCGGGATGCCGGGGATCCGTCCGGACATGAGGAGGGCGGTGCCGAGCGAGCCGAGGCCCGCGTATCCGGCCTGGCCGAGGGAGATCTGCCCGCCGTAGCCGGTGACCACGACGACGGACAGCAGGACGAGCGCGAGCGCGGGGACGAACAGGGCGCTGCGCAGGTCGTTGCCGCGGAAGCCGAGCGGCAGCAGGAGCAGGACCAGGCAGACGGCACCGGCCAGACGCCCGCCCCGCCCGGTACGGCGGGCGGTCAGCCGCGGCGCGTCGGCCCGTTCACCGGCGACGGGGTGCGGGCCCCCGATGTGGGGCCCGGCGAGCAGGGCGGTGGCGAGCAGGGCGATCACGAACAGGTTGGACTGCACGGCTTGGACGAGCGGCAGGAGCTGCCCGGACGGGCGGAGCCGGGTGAGTTCGGCCTGGGCGATGCCGAGGCCGAGGCCGGTGACGACGGCGACCGGGATGCTGCGCAGCCGCGCCGCGACGGCGACGGCCATGGTCTCCATGACGAGCAGCGGCAGCCCGTACGGGTCGAGCAGCAGGTACGGCGCGAGGGCGACGCCGACGAGCCCGGCGGTGAAGCTGCCGAAGGCCCAGCCGACGGCGGAGACCCGGTCGGCGTCGACGCCGGCCAGGGCGGCGAGGCGGCGGTCGTCGACGACGGCGCGTAGCTGGAGGCCGAACCGGGTCCAGCGGGTGACGGCGGCGACGGTGAGGCCGAGGACGAGGATGGCGGCGAGCTGGGCGACGGTGTCGGGCCGCAGGGTGTGCCCGCCGGGGAGGCGGAGGGGTGTGCCGCCGAGCGGGGAGGGGGCGCCGGCCAGCGGCGCGCCGCCCCACAGGAGCACGGCCACGCCGATGAGCAGCACGAACACGCCGAGCCCGGCGACCATGGTCTCGGTTGGCCCGGCGCCGCGCCGTTGCAGGGGGCGGTAGACGAGGACGTCGAGGAGCACGCCGAGCGCGGGGGCGACCAGCAGCAGGCAGCAGGCGACGGCGGGCCAGACCGGCCAGTGCCGGACGACGACGAGGTCGCGCAGCAGGTAGGCGATGGCCATCGCCTGGGCGCCCTGGGCGATGTTGAGGACGCCGGTGGCGCGGTAGCAGACGACGAGGCCGATGCCGCTGAGCGCGGCGGCGCTGCCGACGGTGAGCCCGGCGAGGGCGAGGTCGACGGTGAGGGAGTCGGGGGCGGCGGCGCCCACCCCGGCGGCCAGGGCGGTCACCCCGGCCAGGGCGGTCACGGCGCCGGTCATGGGGCCGGCCATGGTGACGGTCACGGTGCGGTCACCCGTTCGGCGGGGCGGATTCGCCCGGACGGGTGGGTGACTCGGGCTGCGTGCCGCGCCCCGCCCCCTGATCGGGCGAGGGCGACGACGGCGGCGGCGGTTCGCAGACCGGACAGGCGGTCAGTCCCCGGGCCCGGACGGCCTCGGCGTCGACCGGCTCGGCCTGCGCCTTCCCGGCGACCAGCGGGCAGTCGGGCCGGTGGTAGTGCGTCCCCTCGGGGACGGCCCGCCACCCCGTGGCCCCCGTCGCGGCTCCGGCCGGATCGGCGGTCGGCCCGTCGGGCTCGACCAGCAGCTCGTACAGCCGTGCCACCCGCTGGTCGGTCAGACCGTCGCGCCCGGCCGGCGGCGGCGGGCGCAGGGCGACCAGGAGCACGCCGGCCAGCAGCAGCGCCGCGCCCGGGATGGTCGAGGAGGCCAGGTAGGGGACCTGCTGCTCGACGAAGTGCTCGCCGGAGACCCCGTACCAGCCGAGCACGCACAGCACCGCCCCGGCGGCGGTGAGGATCCAGCCGGCCCAGTCACGCCCGGCCCAGTCACGCCCGGCCCGGTCGCGTCCACCCCGGGCGGTCCGCAGCAGGCGGGCTCCGCGCCGGACGGGGGAACCCTTCGCGGCGTCGCGGGTGATTTCTCCGCCGGATTGCGATTCGTCCATGGATCCGCCTTCATGGTGTCACTTGAGACGTTTCCAGGATCGGCCTGGAACAGCATCCGGAAGACCGGGAGACCGGCCCGGACGGCCCCGGACGGCGCAGTCGAGAGGGAACACCATGCACGTGACGCAGAGCGGCACCCCCAAGGGCGGCGGCCCGGTCCTGCGGACGGTGAGCGTGCTGCTCGCCCTGCTGCTGGCGGGCACGGCGGCCGCGTGCAGCAGCAGCAAGTCCAGCTCCACGGCCTCCTCGGCCGCCAGCGTCGTCAGCAGTGCCGCCAGCGCCGCCGCGAGCGCAGCCTCCAGCGCCGCCGCCAGTGCGACGGCCACGGGCGGCGCCAGCGCCACCGGCACCGCGCCCGCCGACCCGGCGGCCGCCAAGACGGAGATCACCACCAACTGGGAGAAGTTCTTCGACCCCAGCACCCCGATCGCCGACAAGGCCAAGGTGCTCCAGGGCGGCGACGCGCTGCTCCCGGTGCTCCAGGGCTTCTCGCAGGACCCGCGGGTCGGCCAGGTGCAGGCGAAGGTCACCGACGTCATGTTCACCTCGCCGACCGACGCCACCGTCACCTACTCGCTCTCCCTCCAGGGCACCGTGGTCGAGCCGGCCGCGACCGGCCAGGCCGTCCTGGAGAACGGCACCTGGAAGGTGTCCCGCTCGACCCTGTGCGGCCTGCTCACCCAGGCCGGCGGCGCCAGCGGCACCCCGATCCCCGGATGCAGCTGACGGCCGGACCGCTGCGCCGGGCCGCCGACACCCCCGCGGGTCGGCGGCCCGGCCGCGGGTGGTCGGCGCCGCTCCCGTCGGCACTCCCGTCGGCGGTGCCGGTGCCGGTCCTCGTGCCGTTGCTCGTGCTGGTGCTGCTGCTGGCCCTCGCGGGCTGCGGCACCCGGCTGCCGGACAGCGCGTTCGGCAGCCGTCGCCCTGCCGGCACGCCCGCTTCCGCCACACCCGCCTCCAGCGCGCCCGCCGGCGGCAACCCGGCCTCGGACACCGGCGTCACGGCCGGTGAGATCCGGATCGGCATCGTCACCTCGCTGACCAGCCCGGTCGGCAGCGAGGTGTTCAGCGGCCCGCGCTACGGCGCGCTGGCCTTCTTCCAGGCCCTCAACGACCGCGGCGGCCTGCACGGCCGCACCGTCCGGCTGGTCACCTGCGACGACGGCGGCAGCGGCATCGGCAACCAGGACTGCGTGCACCGGTTGATCGACCAGGCGCACGTGTTCGCCTTCGTCAGCGGCAGCGTCCTGGACTACGCGGGCGCCCCGTACGTGAGCGGCAAGGCGGTGCCGGACGTCGGCGGGCAGCCGATCGGCACCGCGTACGACCGCTGGCCGCACCTGTACGAGATCTACGGCAACAGCGCTCCGCGCGACGGGCGAGCGGTCGGCTGGAACGGCACGCTCTACCAGAGCACCGAGGTGTTCCGGTTCTTCAAGCAGCGACTGGGGGCGACCAGCGCCGCCGTGGTCGCCTACAACCAGGCCGACTCGGCGCGTTACGCCGGGCAGTTGAAGGCCGGGCTGGAGGCCGAGGGCTACCGGGTGCTGCTCCAGACGGTGGACTTCGCGCTGCCGAACTTCCAGGCGGTCGCGGCGGCGGTGCGCGCGGACGGCTCGCAGCTGCTGTTCGACGCCATGGACACCCGGGGCAACGCGGCCCTGTGCCGGGCGCTGGACGAGGCGGGCGCGCGGGTGACGGCGAAGGTGACGAACGTGCAGAACTGGTCGGAGGCGGTGCGCACCGACTACCAGTCCTCGCCGAACTGCCGCAACGTGCTGTGGGCGACCTCGTCCAGCCTCAACTACGAGGACGAGCAGTACCCGGCGGTGCACGACTTCCGCACCGCGATGGCCCGCTACTACCCGGACCGGGGGCCGCAGCTGTCGGCC
The DNA here is from genome assembly GCF_040302625.1 of Kitasatospora sp. NPDC097643. Lineage (NCBI taxonomy): Bacteria > Bacillati > Actinomycetota > Actinomycetes > Kitasatosporales > Streptomycetaceae > Kitasatospora > Kitasatospora sp. NPDC097643. The sequence continues at coordinate 49,319 of NZ_JBEOSA010000032.1, forward strand.
TGGGAGCTGGAGGGCTGGGCGGGCGCGCAGTGGCTGACCGATGCGATGGACTCCTGCGGCGCCGAGCTGACCCGGTCCTGCGTGGAGGCCTTCATGAACCGCGCCGAGCCGTACGACGCGCACGGCCTGATCCTGCCCGCCTCCTTCGTCCCGCAGCCGCCGCCCAGCGGCCCCACCCGGGCCTGCCTGAACGCCGCCCGCTGGCAGGACTCGGCGCAGGACGGCAGGGGCGGCTGGGTCACCCAGGTGCCGTCGATGACGACCACCTGCTTCGACGTGCCGCAGCTGCCGTACAAGCCGTGAGGACGAGCCGTGACGGCGGTGGCGCGTCGGTCGTCCGGACGAGCCGTGACGAGGACGGCCCGCGCCTCACCGCTAGCCGTCACCCGTCCGCCGGCAGGCGTTCGACCACGACCATCGCGGCGTCGTCGTCCAGGTGGCCGCCGACGTGGGCGAGCAGGTCGCGGCGCAGGCGGTGCAGCAGGACGGCCGGGCGGTCGGACTGCCAGGCGGCGACCCGTTCCTCGAGCGGGTAGAAGCGGCGGCGGGCGTCGCGGGCCTCGATCACGCCGTCGGTGTAGATCAGCAGCCGGTCGCCGGGGCGGAACGGGACGACCTCCACCTCGTACCGGGCGGGCGCCAGTTCGCCGAGCCCGAGCGGCGGCGCCGGGTGGCGGGCGGCGAGCGTGGTGATGCCGTCGGGGCGCAGCAGCAGCGGGGGCGGGTGGCCGCAGTCGATCAGCCGCACGACGGAGTCGTCGTCCGGGATGTCGAGCAGGACGGCGGTGATGAAGGACTCGCCGGCGTCGTCGGGCGCGGCCTCCTCCTCGGGCCCGTCGCCGGTGGTCAGGCGGTTCCTGCGGGCCTGCTCGCCGAGCTGGGCGAGGTCCCAGCAGACGCTGCCGTCCAGGTAGGCGGCGAGGGCGGGCAGGTCGGCGTGCAGGTGGGCGGCGGCGCGGAAGGCGCCGAGCAGCAGCGCCGCGTCGCCGAGCGAGGACAGGCCCTTGCCGCGGACGTCGCCGACCAGCAGCCGGGTGCCGGTGGTGGTGCGGGCGGCCGCGTACAGGTCGCCGCCGACCTGGGCCTCGGCCTCCGCGGCCAGGTAGACGGAGGCCAGGTGCAGCGGTCCGATCCGGTCGGGCAGGGGGCGCAGCAGCACCCGCTGGGCGGCCTCGGACACCGAGCGGACCCGGGCGAGTTCGCGTTCGTGCCGGTCGCGCAGCACTCGCAGGGCGACGATCAGGACCGAGACGACGATCTGCGCGCCCAGCTGGGTCTCGTGGTTGGCGGTGGTGAGGCCGTCCCGGGCCAGGCCGATGACGGTGAGCCCGGCGAGGGCCAGCAGGGCGACCCCGGCAGTGGCCCGCGCGCCGGCGAAGGAGGCGGTCAGGGCGGGGGCGACGATCAGCAGCGGGCCGAGGTGGATCTGCGGTGGGGAGACGATGTCGACGACCGTGATGACGGCGATCAGCGCGAGCGGCAGTGCCGTCAGCATGCGGCGGTCGGTCCGCCACGGCCGGCGGCGGTCGCGGGGGCGTGGGTCACGGGGACGCTGCCGAGGTGGCACCTCTCCTCTGTACACCGTGGGGGCGGTGGGGCGCACCCCGAGGGCGGGGGCCCGCCGTGCCGCGGGTGTCAGCCCTCGGCGCCGTAGCGGGTGAGGTAGTCGGCGAAGCGGGCGATGTCCTCGTCGGACCAGTCGGAGAGGCGGGCGGTGAAGGCGATCCGGCGCTGCTCGTTGGCGTCCCGCAGCAGGGTCAGCCCGGCCTCGGTGGCGCGCAGGATCTGGCCGCGCTGGTCGTCCGGGTCGGCCTCGCGGCGCAGCAGGCCGAGCTTCTCCAGGGCGGTGACCTGGCGGCTGACGGTGGACTTGTCGAGCATGAAGTGCGCGGCCACGTCGGCGGCCCGGCAGCCGCCGCGCTCGGTGATGAGGTCGAGGATGCTGTAGGTGACCAGGGAGAGGTCGGGGTGCAGCTGGGAGGCCTTGTGCCGGGCACGGCGGGCGAAGGCGGTCAGCTCGCGCTGGATGGTGTCGATGGACGACTCGCGGCCGGGCACGGCGGTCCTACCTCCTCGGGATTTTGTTGCACTATACAACGGATCTCCGGATGGTTCGCGCGCGCGGTCGGCCCCGCGAGTGCCGCCCCGCGGGGACGCCCCGTCAGTGCCGCCCCCGCGAGTACTGCCGTGCGAGTACCGCCGCGTGATCAGCCCCGCGCCCGCCAGGCGCGGGCGGCGGCGATCCGGCGGCTCGCACTCGGATGAGTGGCGAACAGTAGCTCAAGCAGCCGGGGCGGGTCGACATCGGACACGTTCGCCAGTGCCAGTCTGCGCTGCATCGCGATGAACTGCTCGGGGTCCGAGGTGAGTTCGAGCGCGTGCCGGTCCGCCCGTGCCTCGATCCGGCGGCTCACCGCGCACTGCGCCGGCCCCGACAGCGCGCCCAGCAGCGCCGCGCACCCCGCCAGCAACGGCAGCGCCCGCGGATCGGCCGCGTCCGTCGCCCCCGCCGCCGCCAGCAGCGGCTCCCAGGTGCTCAGCAGGCCGAGCACGGCCACCGCCACGGCCGCGCCCAGCGCCCCCAGCAGGGTGCCGGTCAGCACGTCCCGGTGCTTGACGTGCCCCAGCTCGTGCGCCACCACCAGCTCCACCTCGCGCGGCTCGGCCGTCGACAGCAGCGTGTCGTACGCGACGATCCGGCGGGTCGCACCCAGCCCCGACACGTACGCGTTCAGCGCGGTGGTCCGCCGGGACGCGTCCGCCACCAGGACGTCCCGCACCCGCACCCCGTCCCGCTCGGCCAGCCCCAGCAGGTCGGTGCGCAGCGGGCCCGGCGCCATCGGGGTGAAGCGGTTGAACACCGGCTCGACCAGCAGCGGGTACAGGAACGACAACGCCGCCGTGAGCAGCGCCGCCGCGCCCGCCGCGGGCAGCCACCAGTGCTGCGGCGACCAGGCCGTCAGCGCGAACAGGCCGAGCGCGAGCGGCAGGAAGAGGGCCAGGCCCAGCGCCAGGGCCCGCAGCGCGTCCACCGCCCAACGGGCCCAGCCCTGCGTCACCAGCCCGAACCGGGACCGGACCACCCTGACCCCGGCGCCGAACGGCAGCTGCACCGCCTGGCCGAGCACGACCAGCGCGGCCGCGCCCGCCAGCACCTGCGCGGTGCGGGAGCCGCCGAACCAGCCGCCGGTGACGGTGACCAGGTGGGCGCCGGCCGGGGTGAAGCCGAGCAGCAGGGACAGCGCCAGGCCCGCCAGCCGTCCGCCCAGTGCCCACGGCAGCTGGGCCCGGCGCAGCGCGCGGCCGCGGGCGCGCTGGGCGGGGGTGAAGTCCTCGGTGGGGGCGGGGGTGTGGTCGGGGGTGGCGTCGTCAGGGCTGTCGGGGTTGTCGGGTTCGTCCATGGTCGGGTGCGGCTCCGGGGTGCGTCGCGGGTCGGCGCTCCAGCATGGCGCACGGGCGGGAGGCCCGGTCGGTCGCCCGGCGGTCCGCTGCTCGGGTGCCCAGTTCGGGTGCTCGGCTCGGATGCTCAGTCGGGTCCACTGTCCGGGTGGTCAGTCCTCGGCGGGGCCGGTGGCGCCGTGGACGCCGGCGCGCAGCAACTGGTGGCCGAGGTCGACCAGGGCGCGGCCGACCGCGAACTCGTCGCCGACGGCCGTTGACGGGGTGTCGCGGGGGTTGCGGCGGGCGAGGGCGTCGCTGTGCAGGACGTCGCCGTCGGCGTCCAGGACGGCGTGCACCCGAGTGGTGTCCCGGTCCTCCACCACGTGCAGGCTGAGCTGCCAGTCCTTGGTGCGGACGGCCTCCGGCTCGGCGCCGGCCTCGGCCTCGGCCTGCGCGCCGGGCGGGACGGCCGTCCCGTCGGCGCGGACGATCACCACCGGACAGCTGCCGTGCACCGCGCAGCGCGCGCTCACCGAGCCGAGCAGGGTCCGGGCGAAGGAGCCCCGGCCCCGGCTGCCCACCACCAGCAGGTCGGCCTGTTCGGAGGCCGCCAGCAGTACCTCGGCGGCGTGGCCGAGCACCAGGCTCTCCGCGATCTCCACCGGCCGTTCCCGGCCCACCACCTCGTCCACCTCGGCGGTCAGGGTGCGCCGGGCGGCCTGCTCGAAGCCGTCGTCCACCGTCGGCGCGAACCACCCGTACAGCGAGGGGTACTCCCACGCCGCCACCGCGTGCACCGACGCCCCGGTGAGGACGGCCTGGCCGACCGCCCAGCGCAACGCGGCCTTCGACGGCGCCGAACCGTCGATCCCGACCACGATCCGGTGCACCCGGCGCGGGACGGGCCCGGTGCCGACCATCGGGACGGGCTCGTTGCTGCCCATGACGTACCACCTCCGGCGAGAACACCTCCGCGCCACCACCCCCTCCTCCACCCTGCCCCTCCACCCCGCTGCGCGCGCCCGCAGCGGGGCGGAGGGGACGCCGTGGCCGGGTCCGGACGGCGACCGGGACGGGAGGTCCTACCGGGGTGGCCGGTGCTGGTAGGGCTGGTGGGGCTGGCGGTGCTGGCCGCGCGGTTGTGTCGTGTTGTGTCCGTATTGATGTGGATCCTGGGCGGAGGAGTGGTGAAGCCGTGGCGTAGGCTGACTGCTCTTGTATCAACCTCGGGGGGAACACTCATGCGCCGTGCCGCGGCCGCCGTCGCGCTGTTCGTGGGCCTGACCACGGTCGCCGCCTGCGGACCGGACGACCCCGACCCGGCGCCGGCCGCCGCCCCGGGCTCCGCCGCCCCGGCCGATCCCGGGTCCGCCGCCGCAGCGGCGCCGCCGTCCACCCCCGGCGCGGCGCCCGGTGGGGCCCCGGCCACCACGCCGGCCGCGCCCCGGCCCGACGGCAGCATCACCGTCGCGTTCGCCGGGGACGTCCACTTCGAGGGCCGCACCGAGGCCCGGCTCACCGTCCAGCCGCCCGAGCAGGCGCTCGGCGCGATCTCCAGCACGCTCGCCGACGCCGACCTGTCCGTGCTCAACCTGGAGACCGCGATCACCGGGCGCGGCGCTCCCGAGGCGAAGACGTACACCTTCCGCACCTCGCCCAAGGCGCTCTCGGTGCTCAAGGACTCCGGCGTCGACATCGTCTCGATGGCCAACAACCACGCCGTCGACTTCGGCGCCGACGGCCTCGCCGACACCCTCGCCGCCAAGGACTCCTCGCCCATCCCGGTCATCGGCGTCGGCCACAACGCCAAGGAGGCGTACGCCCCGTACGTCACCACGGTGCGGGGGGTGAAGGTCGCGGTGGTGGCCGCGAGCCAGGTCGAGGACATCACCAACCAGAAGTGGCGGGCCGGCGCCAACAAGCCGGGCATCGCCTCGGCGCTCGACGTCCCCGCGCTGGTCAAGGCGGTGGAGGCGGCCAAGCAGCAGGCGCCCGTCGTGCTCGTCTACCTGCACTGGGGCGAGGAGGGGAAGGCCTGCCCGACCAGCGCCCAGACCGCCGTCGCCAAGAAGCTCGCCACCGCCGGCGCGACCGCCGTGGTCGGCACCCACGCCCACACCATGGTCGGCTCGGGCATGCTCGGCAACACCTACGTCGGCTACGGCTTCGGCAACTTCCTCTGGTACGGCACCTCCAACTACGCCTTCTCCAACGAGACTGGCGTCACCACCCTCACCCTCACCCGGGACGGCAAGGTGACCGGCGAGGCCTTCACCCCGGCGACCATCGACGACAAGGGCGTCCCCGTTCCCGTCACCGGCGCCGCCGCCGAGGCCGCCCTCAAGCGCCGCGACAGCCTGCGCGGCTGCACCGGCCTCACCCCGGCCCCGCCCGCACACTGACCCGCCGTCGGCGGGCGGTGGTCGGTTCCCTCCGCCCCGGCCGTCCGGGGCCGCGCCGGGGCCGTGCGGGATCGGGCCGCCGTTCGGGGTGGCACCCCCGCCGTCCGGGACCGCGCCCGGGCCGGTGCGGCCGCGAACCGCAACCCGCCGGACGAGTGCCGGCCGCCGTCCCCCCGCTCGCCGCCCTCCCCCCCCCCACCCCGGATACGGGATGATGCACGCCGGTCGGTCCGGGAAGGGCGGAGTGATGATCGAGGCGGAGCTGAAGGCGCGGGTGCGGGAACCCGGGGCGGTGCTGCGGCGGCTGGAGAGCGCGTGCGGGCCCGGGCGGGCGGAGGTGTACCGGGACACCTACTACGACGCGCCGGACGGTCGACTGCTCGGCGGCGACCGGGAGTTGCGGATCCGCGAGGTGGTGTCCGCGGACGGGAGCCGGCGGGCGCTGCTCACCTACAAGGAGGCCCGGGTGGACCAGGCCTCCGGGTCCAAGCCCGAGCACGAGACGGCGGTGGCGGACGCCGAGGCCGCGCACGCGATCGTGCGCGGCCTTGGTCTAGCGCCCCGGCTGGTCTTCGAGAAGCGCTGCCGGAACTACCAACTGGAGCGCGAGGGGTGGCGGTTCCTGGTGACCCTGGTCCGGGTGCCGCGGTTGGACGGGGTGTTCCTGGAGGTGGAGACCGCGGCGGACGGCGCGGCCGAACTGGCCGGGGCGCTGGCGGCCGTCCGCCGGGTGCTCGGCGAACTGGGCGTCGACGAGGGCGAGGTGACGAACGAGCTCTACACCGACGCGGTCATGAGGCTTTGCCCCTCCGCCAGTAGCCCTTCGCGTGCAGCCGGTCGCGGGACACCGCCCCCGTCGTGAGCAGGTGGCGGCGCGCGGTGTCGACGGCCGTCGCCTCGGCGGCGAGCCAGGCCGCGGACCCGGGCGGCAGCTCCACGGTGCTGACCGACCGGGCGAGCAACTCGCCCTTGGCGAAGGCGCCTTCACGTGGCAGCCAGACAGGCGTGACGTCGGCGCGAGTGGCGAGGTGGAGGGTGTCGGCGGCGGTGGCGATCTCGAAGTGGGCCACCACCGGTGTGCCGGGCGGGAGTTGTTCGAGGATGGTGAGGGCGGCCGGGATCCCGCTCTCGTCGGCCGCCAGCAGGATGCGGGCGGCGCCGTCGAAGGAGGGCCGGTGGCCGCGGGGCGCACTCAGTTTGGCCGGCGCGCCGGGGCGGGCGGTGGCGGCCCAGCGGGAGAGCGGGCCGTTGCCGTGCAGGACGACGTCCAGGTCCAGCTCGCCCCGGTCGGGGCGGTGGCGGCGCAGCGTGTAGGCCCGGGAGTGGCCGCCGGGGATGGCCAACTTCGCCCATTGGGTAGGGAATTCGATGGCGAAGGTGGACAGGGTCGGGCCGGTCAGGGTGAGCCGGACGAGGGTGCTGGTGAGCGGGGCGACGGATTTGAGCTCCACGTCGTGCATGGGGCGCTTGAGTCGGAACATGGTGACTCCTGGGGTGGGCCCGGGGTGATCACGGGCCGGAAGGAGAGGGGAGGAGGGTCAGCGCGGCAGGTGCTGGTCGAGCGTCGTGTCGAGCACGGCGGTGACGAAGTCGGTGTCGAGCGGGCGGCGCAGCACGAGCACGCGGTGGTAGAGCGGCGCGAGCAGGGCGTCGAGGAGGACGGCGGCGGCCTCCTCGTCCAGGCCGAGGAGCTCGCGGACCTGGGTGACGTCCCGGGCGCGCAGCCCGTCGAGGAAGCCGTCGTGCAACAACTCGGCCGTACGGCGGTCGAGTTGGGCGTGCCCGAGCAGGGCGAGCAGGACCTGGCCGGCCGGCTGCTCGGCGAGGAAACGGGCGTACCGGTGGACGTAGGCGCGCAGGTCGGCGGGTTCGGGCCAGGCGAGCGCGGTCTCGGCGTCCAGGACGAGGTTGTCGAAGAGGATGTCGACCTTCGACTTCCACCAGCGGTAGATGGTCTGCTTGGCGACCCCGGCCGCCGCCGCGATGCCCTCGATGGTGAGGGCTTCGAAGCCGTGCTCGACGAGCAGGTCGTCGGCGGCGTTCAGCACGGCCAGGCGTGCGGCCTCGCTGCGGCGGCCGCTGGTGGCGCGGGTGCCGGTGGTGGCGGGGCGGGGCTGGCTGGTGATGGTGCTGGGGTCCTCACGCGGGGTCTGGTCGGCCGGGGTCATCCTCTCATGCCTTCCGTGCGGGGTTCGAGGTGGCTTCCGGGGCTGCGGTCGGGGCCGCTGCCGGGGTGGCGCCCGGCTGTCCGCCTGGCTGGGCGGCCGGGGTCCGGCGGGCCAGCCCGGCTGCGACGGCGAGTGCCAGGGCGGCGACCACGGCGCTGAACACGACCCCGGCGGTCCGCAGGTCGGTGGCCCGGATGAGCAGGCCGACGCCGACCACCGGCACCGACAGCATGGTGTAGAGGATCGCGAAGAACGCGGAGACCGCCTCGCCGCGCCGCTCGGGCGGCACCCCGCCGTTGACGGTGCCGAGCCCGGTGGCGACGGCGGTGCCGGTGGCGAGGCCGTTGAGGCAGGCGCCGAGCAGCAGCGGGGCGAGTGAGGAGGTGATCAGTGCGGTGGCGACGAGGGCCGCCGCCAGCACCAGGCCCGCGCACGCGGCGGGCAGGGCGCGGGCGGGCGGCAGGGCCCGGGCGAGCAGCTGGCCGACGGCGGTGGCGGCGAAGGCGAGGCAGACGACGAGCCCGGCGAGCGCGTGGTTGTGCAGTCCGAGGACGGTGGCGAGGAAGAGCCCGCTGACCGCGGTCAGGACGCCGAGGACGGCGAAGCCGGAGCCGCCCGCCACCGCCGCGCGCAGGAAGGCCGGGCGCACCGGCGCGGGCACGCGCAGCGGTTGCAGGCGGGGGTGGAAGCCGGTCGGGCGGGCGACGGTCTCCGGCACCGCGAGCAGGGCCACCAGCGCGACGCCGGTCAGGACCAGCATCACCGTCCACGGCAGTCGCAGCGGCGAGCCGGCCCACTCGGCGAGCACGCCGGCCAGCAGGGTGCCGCCGGCCAGACCGCCCATGTTGGCGGCGAGAGCGAGGGTCTGGGCGCGGACCCGGCGTGCGGGCGGCGCGAGGTCGAGCAGGGCAGCGGTGGCGGCGCCGGTCATCAAGGCCGCGGCGAGGCCGGAGAGCACCCGGGCGGCGAGCAGCCAGGGGAGGGAGTCGGCGGCCTCGAAGAGCCCGGCGGCGCCCGCGGCGAGCAGCAGGCCGAGCGCCAGCACGGGGCGGCGGCCGATCTCGTCGGACAGCCGGCCGAGCGTGAGCAGCCCGGTGACCACCCCGGCCGCGTACACGGCGAAGATGACGGTGACCGTCAACGGCGTGAAGCCCAGGGCGTGTTGGTAGAGCGGGTAGAGCGGGGTCGGGACGGTGGTGCCGGCCATGGTCACCCAGAAGGTCAGGGCGACGGCGGCGCGGCCGACGCCACCACCGGCGGTCGCCGGCGCGGCCGGCGTGATGGGAGTGGCTGGAGTCGAAGAGGGCATACGGGTGTTCCCCCGGGAAGCGAAAGTGGACGCAACGTTGCGTTGCGCTTCGGTGAGTCGGAAGCTAGCACTGGACGCAACGTTGCGTCCAGATTCGCGGCGAGTGACGTCGCGATCCGGAGTGGAGTCGCCGAAGGTTGGGCCGAGTTGACGATCGCGCAGGCGCTCGGCGTAAGCGAACGGTTGTGTTAGGTTAGGCTTGCCTAATCTTGCTGGTCGGAGGGGATGTCCCGTGCAACAGTCCGAATTCGTCGGTACCGTCGCGATGGTCACCGGCGCCGGGCAGGGCATCGGCGCGGCGGTGGCCCGGGCGCTGGCCGCCGAAGGCGCCGTCGTCGCGGCCGTGGACCGGGACCCCGGTCCGCTCACTGCCCTCGCGGCGGAACTGCCCGCCGTGCGCCCGTACGTCCTGGACGTCGCCGACACCCGGGCGGTGGACACCGCCGTCGAGGAGATCGAACGCCACCTCGGGCCGGTCACCACCCTGGTGAACGTCGCCGGGATCCTGCGGACCGCGCCCGCCGTCGAACTCGCGGACCAGGACTGGGCGGAGACCTTCGCCGTCAACACCACCGGCGTCTTCCACACCTGCCGTGCGGTCGGCCGCCGGATGGCCGCGCGCGGCCGCGGCGCCGTGGTGACCGTCGGCTCCAACGCCGCCGGAGTGCCGCGGGCCGGCATGGCCGCCTACGCGGCGTCCAAGGCGGCGGCCACCATGTTCACCCGCTGCCTCGGGCTCGAACTCGCCCGCTCCGGCGTGCGCTGCAACATCGTGTCGCCCGGCTCGACCGACACCGCGATGCAGCGCGCGCTCTGGGGCGCTGACCAGGAGGCGGCCCAACAGCGGGTCGTCGACGGCGACTTGGCCGCCTGGCGGGTCGGCGTCCCGCTCGGGCGGATCGCCGCACCCGCCGACGTCGCCGAGGCGGTGGTCTTCCTGGCCTCCGACCGGGCCCGGCACATCACCATGCACGACCTGTACGTCGACGGCGGAGCGACCCTGCGCGCCTGATCCCGTCCGCGGACCTGCGCGCCGGACTCCCGTCCGCCGACCTGCCGACCTGCCGGCTCCCGGGCTGCTTGCGGGCGGCGTCCGGCCCGCTCGCGGGCGGCGTCGCTCGGCAGCCGTGCCGGGCCTGTTCCTCGCGTTGGCCGCCTTCCCCGCCTCTCCCGCCCAACTGTCCCTTGCCTTCCCCACCTTCCCCGCTCGTTCCAGCCCGTCCCAGACTGGAGAACCCACGGTGACCACGGTGCACCACGCCCCCGTCGGGGGTGCCGCCGGCCACGCCGCTTCCGGCCCCGCCTCCGCCCCTGCCCCCGCTGCTTCCGCCCCCGCCGGCCCCGCTCCCGGCCCCGGCCACGCCGCCATCGGTGCGGCCAGCGGGCTGCTCGGCCAGTACCGGGCCATGCCCGACGAGGCCTTCCTCGCCACGCCGACCCGCACCCTGCTCACCACCGGTGTGCACGCCCGGGTGCCGCAGGACGGGCGTCCGCTGCCCGCCCGGGTCGCCGCCACCCTGGCCGAGGCCCGCCGGGCCGGCGTCCACCGGCCGCTGGTGATCGGCGCGGTGGCCTTCGACCACGACGGCCGGGCCGAACTCGCCGTCCCCGCCCGGGTCCGCAGAGCCGGCGCGCTGCGCGACGACCCGCTGATCGCGCTGCCCGCCCCGCCCGCCGACCGGGTGGACTGGCAGGTGCGCCCCGTCCCCGAACCCGCCGGGTACGGCGCGGGCGTCGCCGCGGCCGTCGAACGCATGCGCGCGGGCGAGTTGAGCAAGGTGGTGCTCGCCCGGACGCTGGAGCTGAGCGCCCCGAACCCGCTCGACCTGCCTGCGATCCTCCAGCGACTGGCCCGCCGAGACCCGGGCGGCTACACCTTCGCCCTCCCCGCCGGCGGCGGCCGCACACTGATCGGCGCCAGCCCCGAACTCCTGGTCTCCCGCCGGGGAACGGCCGTGCTGGCCAACCCGCTGGCCGGCTCGGTGCCGCGCAGCGCCGACCTCGGCGAGGACGTCCGGCGCGCCGCCGCGCTGCTGGAGTCGCCCAAGGACCTGCACGAGCACGCCGTCGTCGTCGACGCCATCCGCACCGCGCTGGAGCCGTACTGCCGGACCCTGGACGTGCCGCAGCGGCCGACCCTGGTGCGCACCGCCGCGATGTGGCACCTGGCGACCACGATCGGCGGCGAGCTGGCCGACCCGGCGGTCTCCGCCCTCGAACTGGCCGCCGCGCTGCACCCGACCCCGGCCGTCTGTGGCACGCCGACCGATGTCGCGCGCCGGGTGATCGGCGAGGTCGAACCGTTCGACCGCGGCCTGTACACCGGCATGGTCGGCTGGGGCGACGCGGACGGCGACGGCGAGTGGGTGGTCACCATCCGCTGCGCGGAGGCGGACCAGCGGACCCTGCGGGTGTACGCGGGCGCCGGCGTGGTCGACCGGTCCCGGCCGGAGGACGAACTCGCCGAGACCAGCGCCAAGTTCCGCACCTTCCTGGACGCCGCGGGGGTGCCGCGGTGACGCCGCCGGACGGATTCACCCCGCACCCGGCCGAGTTCGCCGAGCGCTACCGGGCCGCCGGCCACTGGCGCGGCGAGACCTTCGGGCGGATGCTGCGCGAGCGCGCCGCCGCGCACGGCGAGCGGATCGCGGTCGTCGACCCCGCCGGGCCAGGGCGCCGCTGGACGTACGCCGAACTCGACCGCCGGGCCGACCGGATGGCCGCCGGGCTGCTCGCCCGGGGGATCCGGCGCGGCGACCGGGTCGTGGTCCAACTGCCCAACGTGGCCGAGTTCTTCGAGGTGGTCTTCGCGCTGTTCCGGATCGGCGCGCTGCCGGTCTTCGCCCTGCCCGCCCACCGGTACACCGAGATCGGCCACTTCTGCTCCTTCACCGGTGCCGCCGGCTACGTCGTCCCGGCGGTCGAGGGCGGCTTCGACTACCGCCGACTCGCCTCCCGGGTACGGGCGGAGAACCCGGCGCTGCGGCTGGTGCTGGTGGCCGGCGAGGACCCGGGCGAACACGTCCGGCTCGCCGACGTGCCCTGCGACGGCCCCGGGCCCTCGGCCGAACCCCACCCGGAGGACGTAGCGTTCCTGCAACTGTCCGGCGGCAGCACCGGTGTGCCGAAGCTGATCCCGCGCACCCACGACGACTACCTCTACTCGCTGCGCGGCTCGGTCGAGATCTGTGCGCTCGACACGGACAGCGTGTACCTGTGCGTCCTGCCCGCCGCGCACAACTTCCCGCTCAGCTCGCCCGGTTCGCTCGGCACCCTGTACGCGGGCGGCCGGGTGGTGCTCTGCCCGCAGCCGAGCCCGGAGACGGCCTTCCCGCTGATCGAGCGCGAGGGCGTGACCATCACCGGGCTGGTGCCGCCGCTCGCGCTGCTCTGGCTGGACGCCGCCGAGCGCGACGGCCTCCAGCGGAGGGCGGACCGGTCGGACCTGGAAAGTCTGGAGGTGCTGCTGGTCGGTGGCGCCAAATTCGGCGAGGAGGCCGCCCGAAGGGTCCGGCCGGTGCTCGGCTGCACGCTCCAGCAGGTGTTCGGGATGGCCGAGGGGCTGGTCAACTACACCCGCCTCGACGACCCGGAGGAGCTGATCACCACCACCCAGGGCCGGCCGATCTCTCCGGACGACGAGGTCCGCGTGGTCGACGACCAGGACCGGGACCTGCCCGACGGCGTCACCGGCCACCTGCTCACCCGCGGCCCGTACACCATCCGCGGCTACTGGAACGCGCCCGGGCACAACGCCGACTCCTTCACCGCGGACGGCTTCTACCGCACCGGGGACCTCGTCCGGCGCCTGCCCAGCGGCCACCTGGTGGTCGAGGGGCGCGCCAAGGACCAGATCAACCGGGGCGGGGAGAAGGTCGCCGCCGAGGAGATCGAGAACCACCTGCTCGCCCACCCGGCCGTGCACGACGCCGCCGTGGTGTCGATGCCCGACCCGTACCTCGGCGAACGCACCTGCGCCTACGTCGTGTTGCGCCCCGAGCACCGCGAACGGCCGCCGAAGGGCGTCGAGTTGAAGCGGTTCGTCCGGCAGCGCGGGCTCGCCGACTACAAGGTGCCGGACCGGGTCGAGTTCGTCGACGCCTTCCCCGCCACCGGCATCGGCAAGGTCAGCAAGAAGGAGCTGCGCGCCGCCATCGCGGCCCGACTCCACGCCCGGTGAAACCCGTCCGGGTGGTGAGACCTGTCCGCGCGGTGAGACCTGTCCGCCCGGTGAAACCCGTTCACCGCCCTACCGCCTGCCGCCTATGGAAGGAAGCAACAACCGTGGGCCTGCCCCGCATTCCGTCCTACTCCCTGCCCGCCGCCGACGAGCTGCCCGCCAACCGGGTGGCCTGGGCGGTGGATCCGGCGCGTGCCGTCTTGCTGGTGCACGACCTGCAGAACCACTTCCTGGACGCCTTCGACACCGACGCCGCGCCGGTGCCCGAACTCCTCGGCAACGTCGCCCGGTTGGGCAAGGCGGCGGGTGCGGTCGGCGTCCCGGTGGTGTACTCGGCACAGCCCGCCGGCCAGAGCCCGGCCCAGCGCGGCCTCCAGCAGGACTTCTGGGGCCCGGGCATCCCGGACGACCCACGAGCGGCGGCGATCGTCGGCGCCGTCGCCCCCGCGCCGGGGGACACCGTGCTCACCAAGTGGAAGTACAGCGCCTTCGCCCGGACCGCTCTGGAGCAGCTGCTGCGCGAGCAGGGCCGGGACCAGCTGGTGATCACCGGCGTGTACGCGCACATCGGGGTGCAGGCCACCGCCTGCGACGCCTGGATGCGCGACCTCCAGGCCTTCGTGCCGGCCGACGCGGTCGCCGACTTCGGTCCGGACGAGCACCGGGCCGCGCTCTCCTGGGTGGCCGGCCGCTGCGGCCTGGTCACCACCACCGAGACCGTCCTCGCCGAACTGGAAGGGAAGTGACGGGCATGGCCTTCACCGTGGAGCGGATCCGGGCCGAGGTCGCCGACCTGCTCGGCGAGGACCCGGCGGACATCCCGCTGGACGAGAACCTGGCCGACTGGGGCCTGGACTCGGTGCGGCTGATGGCGCTCGCCGAACGCTGGCGGGCCGAGGGCACCGAGGTGGCGTTCGTCCGCCTGGCGGAGCGCCCGGCCGTCGAGGCGTGGGCCGAACTGCTGGGCGCGGCCTGATGGAAGCGGCGGTGGCGGGTCCGCGCCGACCGTCCGGCTGGTTCGGCCCGGCGGCGGAGGCGCAGCCGCGTACATCCTCCGCTCCGGCGGCGGGCCCGCCGTACGACCGGGCGGCCGGGTACCCGGCGACCACCGCCGTGGGGCCGGTCGAGGCCCAGGCGGCCCGGACACCGGACGCACCGGCGCTGGTCCTCGCGGGCGGCGGGCGCTCGGGTGACGGGCGGTGGGGTGGCGGCTGGTGGGGTGACGGCCGGGCGCCGATGGTGGTCGGCTACCGGGAACTCAACGCGCGGGCCAACCGGCTGGCGCGGGCCCTGGCCGCGCGGGGCGCCCGCCCGGGTACGGTCGTCGGTCTGGCGCCGGGCCACCCGGCAGAGGTGCTGACGGCGCTGCTGGCGGTCGCCAAGTCCGGGGCGGCGTACGTGCCGTTGGACCCGGGCGACCCGCCCGGCCACCGGGAGCGGCTGCTCGCGGAGACAGCGCCGGTCTGCGTGCTGGGGGAGGGGGTGCCGGGGGCGGTCGCCCTGGCGGACGTGGACGCCGACGGTCTCCCGGACACCGACCCGCCGCGGGCGCTCACCCCACAGCACCCGCTCTGCCTCGGGTACGGCCCGGGCGGGCGCCCGGCCCCCGCCCGGCTCAGCCACGCCGAGGCGGACCGACGGCTGCGCGAGCTGCAGTCCGCCCACCCGCTCGGCCCGGGCGACCGGGTGCTGCAACTGGGCCTGCCGCTCTGGGAGTTCCTCTGGCCGCTGCGGACCGGCGCCGCCGTGGTGCTCGCCGACCCGCGACGGCCGGGCGAGCTCGGGGCACTGGTCCGGGAGCTGGGCGTGACGGCGGTCCGGGTGACGCCCGCGGTGCTGGGCGGGGGCGGGCGAACAGAATTCAGCTGACAGATGATGAAAGTCGTTCGCTGAAAGTTGTTATCTGTTATCTGTTACTTGTCGGCCGTCAGCTCTTCGCCGCTGCCGAGCCCGCCGCCACCGTGCCCCCAGTCGAGCCCGCCGCCGCGAAGTCCACGGCCGTCCACGCCAGGCCGACCGCGCCGTCGAGCACGGCGCGGTCGGCCTCCGGTGACAGTGCCGCCTCCGCGAACCCGGCCTCGTGCGGGCCGCAGGCGCCACCGGTGATGTCCAGTACCGGGTGGATCGAGGGCACGACGTGCGAGACGTTCCCCATGTCGGTACAGGCGAACGGCCCGTGCTCGACCGGTTCCGGCCGGCCGAGCACGGCCGCGTTGGCCTGCCAGAGCGTGAGCAGGGTGGCGTCGCCGCGCATGTCCAGGTAGTCCGGTTCGGGCCGGTCGAGGGTGACCTCGCAGCCGGTGGCGAGCGCCCCGGCCCGGAAGCAGTCCTCGACCCGGGCGCGCAGCTCCGCCAGGTCCTCGGCCGCCGAGGCGCGGATCTCGTACTCGGCGCTCGCGCTGTCCGGGATCAGGTTGGGCGCCGTCCCGGCGGCCGTGGTGATCCCGTGCACCCGCCACTGCGGCGGGAGTTGCTGGCGCAGCAGTCCGAGCGCGACCTGGGCGACGGTGAGCGCGTCGGCGGCGTTGCGCCCCTCGTGCGGGTTGAGGCTGGGGTGGGCGGCGCGGCCGGTGTAGCGGACGGAGAGGGTGCCGAGCGCGAAGGAGCGGAAGTCGGCGATCTCGACCGGGCAGGGGTGGACCATCATCGCCGCGTCCACACCGTCGAAGGCGCCCGCGTCCAGCAGCAATGCCTTTCCGGCGCCGCGTTCCTCGGCCGGCGCGCCGATCACCCTTACGGTGAGGCCGAGTTGGTCCGCGTACGGGGCGAGGCCGAGTGCCGCGCCGATGCCGGCGGCGGCGATCAGGTTGTGCCCGCAGGCGTGCCCGAGGCCGGGCAGTGCGTCGTACTCGCAGACGAGTGCGACGGTGACCGGCCCGCTGCCCAGCCGGGCGGTGAACGCGGTGGCCAGACCGTGCGCCGGCGCGGTGACGGTGTAGCCGTGCGCGCGCAGCAGCTCCGCGCACCAGGCGGCCGCCCGGTGCTCCTCGAACGCGACCTCCGGGTGGGCGTGGATGCGGCGGCTGAGCGCGAGCAGCTCGTCGCGGTGCGCGTGGACGCGGTCGCGGACGGCCTGCTTGGTCGCGGTCGGGGGCATGGGCGGCGCCTCCGTGATGTCAGGGGCCCGGCTCCGAAGGGCCGTTGACCAGATCAGATGAAGTTAGATTAGGCTAACCTAAGTATCGCGTTCCGTTCGTCGGACCCCGCCGGACCCCATCGGGCCGGACCGGACCCACCCGAACCCACCAGGCCGCACCCCACCCCACCGCGCCCCGCCGCACCCCGCCGGACCCACCGGACTCCGAGGAGCTCTCCGAACCATGCCTGCCGTCGAAACCCAGGCCGCCGACGTCCCACTGCTCGCCGCCCAGGCGGCCATCTGGCACGCCCAGGCGCTCGACCCCGCGAACCCGGTCTACAACACCGGCGACGCCGTCGAGATCACCGGCCCGCTCGACGAGGAGTTGTTCGAGGGCGCCCTGCGCCAGGCGGTCGACGAGGCCGAGGCGCTGAGCGTCGTCGTCGTCACCGGCCCGGACGGCACGCCCCGCCAGCGGCCGCTGCCCGCCCGCCGCTGGCCGCTGCATCGCCTCGACCTGCGCGCCGCCGCCGACCCGGCGGCCGAGGCCGAGGCCTGGATGCGCGTCGACCTCGCCCGCCCGGCCGACCTCGCCGAGGGCCCGCTGTTCACCCAGGCGCTGATCCGCCTCGCCGACGACCGGTACTGGTGGTACCGCCGGATCCACCATCTCGCCGTCGACGCCTACGCGTTGACCCTCATCGGCGAGCGCGTCGCCGAGCTGTACACCGCGCACGCCACCGGCACCCGCCCCGGCGAGCGCCCGTTCGCCACCCTGGCCGAGGCCGTGGCCGAGGAGGCCGCCTACCGGGGCGGCGAGGAGTACCGCGCCGACCGCGCGTTCTGGTCCGAACGCCTGGCCGGCGCCGAGGCCCCCGCCACCCTGCCCGGGCGGCGGTCCGGCGCGCCGGCGGACCAGGACACCCCGACTGCTGCCCCCGGCCCGCTGCGCCTCACCGCCGAACTGCCCGCCGGCACCCGCGAACGGCTGGAACGCGCCGCCCACGCCGCCCGCGCCACCTGGGCCGAGCTGATCCTCGCCGCCACCGCCGGCTACCTGCACCGCCTCGCGGGCACCCCGGACGTCCTGCTCGGCCTTCCGCTCGCCAACCGCCGTGGCCCCGCCGCCCTGCGCACCCCCGTCACCACCGCCAACGTCCTCCCGCTGCGCCTCGCCGTCGCCCCCGCCGACAGCGCCGAGGCCCTGCTGCGCCGGGTCGTCCGGGAGTTGCGCGCCGTCCGCCGCCACCAGCGCTACCCCCTGGAGGACCTGCGCCGCGACCTCGCCCTCACCGGCGAGCGCCGCGCCCTGTTCGGCCCGATGGTCAACATCAAGGCCTTCGAAGGCGATCTCGACCTGGCCGGCCTGCCCGGCGTGGTCCGCAATCTCGCCGCCGGCCCCGTCGACGACCTCGCCCTCGGCGTCTCACCCGGCCCGCACGGCGCGCTGCGCCTCGTCCTCGACGCCGACCCGGCCCGCCACGACGCCGCCTCCCTCGCCGCCCACCGCGATGGACTGCTGCGCTACCTCGACGCCCTCGCCGAGTTGCTGCTCACCGCCCCGCAGACCCCGATCGCCCGGATCGACCTGCTCGACCAGGGCGCCCTGTACCGCGCCACCACCGGCCGCGCGGAGCCGCCGGTCGAGCAGACGCTGCCCGCCCTCTTCGCCACCCAGGCCGCCCGCACCCCGACCGCCGTCGCCGTCCGCAGCGGCGAACGAACCCTCACCTTCGCCGAGTTGGACGCCGCCGCGAACCGCCTCGGCCACCGCCTCGCCGCCCTCGGCGTCCGCGCCGACACGTCGGTCGCGCTCGCCCTGCCGCGCAGCGCGGACACCCTGGTCGCCATGCTCGCCGTGCTCAAGGCCAGCGGCGCCTGCCTCTCCCTCGACCTCGGCCACCCGCGGCAGCGGCTCGCCGCCGTCCTGGCCGACGCCCGCCCGGTCTGCGCCCTCGGCACCACCACCGCCCTCGCCGGGCTGGACCTACCGGCCGGCCTGCCCGCCATCGCGCTGGACGACCCCGCCGAGACCACCGCCCTCGCCGAACTGCCCGCCACCCCGCTCCCTGACCCCCAACCAGCCGACGCAGCCTACGTGTTGCACACCTCGGGCTCCACCGGACGCCCCAAGGGCGTGGTCGTCACCCACGCCGCGCTGGCCAACCTGTACGCGGGTCACGGCGAGGACCACATGGCCCCGGCCCTGCGCCGCACCGGCCGCGACCGCCTGCGCGTCGCCCACAGCGCCTCGTTCGCCTTCGACGCCTCCTGGGACCCGGTCCTGTGGATGGTCCACGGCCACGAACTGCACCTGCTCGACGACGCCACCTACCGCGACCCGGCCGCCCTCGCCGACCACCTCCACCGGGAACGCGTCGACTACCTCGACGTCACCCCCTCCTACCTCGAAGTCCTGCTCGCCGAAGGCATCCTGGACGAGGAGCGGCACCGCCCCGCAGTGATCGCCGTCGGCGGCGAGGCCACCCCGCCCGCCCTCTGGCGACGCCTCACCGCCGTCCCCGGCCTGCGGCCCATCGACCTCTACGGCCCCACCGAGACCACCGTCGACGCCTACGCCTGGACCCCGGGCCCCGACGGCACCCCGGTCGGCCGGGTCGTCCGAGGCTCCCGCGCCTACGTCCTCGACGGTTCGCTGCGCCCCACGCCCGACGACGCCACCGGCGAACTGTACGTCGCGGGAGCCTGTTTGGCCCGCGGCTACCTCGGCCGCCCCGACCTCACCGCCGAACGCTTCGTCGCCGACCCCTTCGGCCCGCCCGGCGACCGGATGTACCGCACCGGCGACCTCGCCCGCCGCCACCCGGACGGCACCCTGGAGTTCCTCGGCCGGGCCGACGACCAGGTGAAGATCCGCGGCTTCCGGATCGAACCCGGCGAGGTCGCCGCCGTCCTCGGCCAACTGCCGGGCGTGGACCGGGCCGTGGTGATCGCCCGCCCCGGCCCGCAGGGGCAGCGGCTGCTCGGCTACGCCGTCCCCGCGCCCGACGCGGAGCTCGACCCGGCCGGGCTGCGCGCCGCCCTCGCCGAACGGCTGCCCGCCCACCTCGTCCCGGCCGCGGTCCTGGTCCTCGCCGAACTGCCGCGCACCGCCAACGACAAGCTCGACCACCGCGCCCTGCCCGAACCCGACACCGGCGAACCCGGCATTGCCCCCGCGACCCCTCAGGAAGAGCTCGTCTGCGGGCTGTTCGCCGACGTCCTCGGCCTGACGGCGGCCCCCGGCCGGGACGCCTCCTTCTTCGACCTCGGCGGCCACTCCCTGCTGGCCGGCCGCCTCACCGCCCGGCTGCGTGAGACCTTCGGCGCCCCCGTCGGGTTCGCCGACGTGTTCCGCAACCCCAGCCCGGCCGCACTCGCCGCCCTGTTCGGACCAGCGGCCACGGCGCCGCAGACGCCGGAGACGCCGGACGTGCCCGGGACGCCGGAAGCCCGCCCCGCCCTGGTGCGCGTGCCGCGCACCGACCGGATGCCGCTCTCACCCGCCCAGCGCGGCCTCTGGTTCCTGCACCGCCTCGAAGGCCCCAGCCCCACCTACAACATCCCGCTCGTACTCACCCTCACCGGCCCGCTCGACCGCCCCGCCCTCACCCTTGCCCTCGGCGACCTCGCCGCCCGGCACGAGGTCCTGCGCACCGTCTACGGCGAGGAGCCGGACGGCACGCCCTACCAGCGGATCCTGCCCGCCGCCCCGGTCGAGCTGCACGACGCGTCCGAGCTGCACGGCGGGTCCGCCCTGCCCGAGTCCGCCCTGGCCGAGTCCGCGCTGGCCGAGTCCGCGCTGGCCGAGGTCGACCAGCCCGCGGCCGTCCCGTCCGAGGCCGTCCGGTACGCCTTCGACCTGACCGCCGAACCGCCCCTGCGCGCAACGCTGTTCGCGCACGGACCGGAGCGACACACCCTGCTCCTGCTGCTCCACCACATCGCCGGCGACGGCGCCTCCACCACCCCGCTGGCCCGCGACCTCGCCACCGCCTACGCCGCCCGGCACGCCGGGCAGACCCCGGAACTGCCGCCACCGGACGTCCAGTTCGCCGACCACGCGGCCTGGCAGCGGCAACTCCTCGGCGGCGTTGACGCCCCTAGCCCGCTCGCCGTGCGGCAGGCGGCACACTGGCGGACCACCCTGGCCGGCCTGCCCGACCAGCTCGAACTCCCCACCGACCGCCCGCGCCCGGCCGTCGCCGGCCATCACGGCGCCACCGTGCCGTTCGCCCTCGACGCCGAGACGCACGCCAGCCTCGCCGCCCTCGCCCGGGCGGCCGGTGGAACCGTCTTCATGGCCGTCCAGGCGGGCCTCGCCGCGCTGCTCACCCGGCACGGCGGCGGCACCGACATCCCCGTCGGCACCCCGGTGGCCGGCCGGGACGAACCCGAAACGGCTGACCTGGTCGGCTACTTCGTCAACTCCGTGGTCCTGCGTACCGACACGTCCGGTGACCCGACCTTCCGAGCACTGCTCGACCGCGTGCGCGACACCGTCCTCGCCGCCTACGAGCACGCCGACCTGCCCTTCGACCGCCTGGTCGAGGAGCTCAACCCGCCGCGCTCACTCGCCCGGCACCCGCTCTTCCAGGTGATGCTCGCCTGGCAGAGCCGCCCCGACGAGACCTTCGCCATGGGGGAGGGGCTCTCCGCCCGGATCGCCGCAGTCCCCACCGGCACCGCCAAGTTCGACCTCACCCTCAACGCGGGCGAACTCCCCGGCGGGGGCATCGGCGGCTTCCTGGAGTACCGCACCGACCTCTTCGACGCCGCCACCGCCGACGGCCTCGCCACCCGTCTCGCCCGGCTGCTCACCGCCGCCGCGACCGCGCCCGACACCCCGATCGGCCGGCTCCCGCTGATCGGCGAGGAGGAGCGGCGGCGCGCGCTGGTCGACTGGAACGCTCCGACCGGTGCGCTGACCGGTGCTCCGGTCGCCCCCGGCCCGGCCGCCACCACCCTGCCCGAGCTCTTCGAAGCCGCCGCAGCCGCCAACCCCGCTGCCGTTGCCGTCAGTTACCGCGACGAGACCCTGACCTACGCCGAACTTTCCGCCCGCGCCGACCGGTTGGCCCGACTGCTCGTCTCCCGCGGCATCGGTCCCGGCAGTCTGGTCGCCCTCGCCCTGCCGCGCTCGACCCAACTCGTCGTCGCCCTCCTCGCGGTGACCAAGTCCGGCGCCGGCTACCTCCCCCTCGACCCCGACTACCCGGCCGACCGCCTCGCCTACATGCTGGCCGACGCCACCCCCGCCGCCCTGCTCACCGACCGCGCCACCGCGCCCCGACTGCCCGCCAACGAGGTGCCGCAGATCCTCGTGGACGGCCCGCAGGCGGACGCCTTCCCGGCCACCCCGCTCGCCCGGCACGAGCGCACCCGGCCACTGCACGCCGAGGACACCGCCTACGTCATCTACACCTCCGGCTCCACCGGACAGCCCAAGGGCGTGCCCGTCACCCACCGCAACGTGGTCCGGCTGTTCGCCGCCACCGACCACTGGTTCGGCTTCGGCGCAGAGGACATCTGGACGCTGTTCCACTCCTACGCCTTCGACTTCTCCGTCTGGGAGCTGTGGGGCGCCCTGCTGCACGGCGGCCGCCTGGTCGTCGTCCCGCACCTGGTCAGCCGTGACCCGGCCGCCTTCCTCGACCTGCTCGCCCGCGAGCGGGTCACCGTGCTCAACCAGACCCCGTCCGCCTTCTACCAGCTCAGCGCCGCCGACCGGGACCGACCCGGCCGCGAACTCGCCCTGCGCTACGTGGTGTTCGGCGGAGAGGCACTCGAACTCTCCCGGCTCGACGACTGGTACGCCCGCCACCCCGACCACGCACCCACCCTGGTCAACATGTACGGCATCACCGAGACCACCGTGCACGTCTCCCACCTCGCCCTGGACCGGGCCAGTGCCGCCGCCGGCGTCGCCAGCGCCATCGGCGTCAACATTCCCGACCTGCGGGTCTACGTCCTCGACCAGCACCTCCAGCCCGTCCCGCCCGGCGTCACCGGCGAGATGTACGTGGCCGGGGCGGGCCTCGCCCGCGGCTACCTCGGCCGCCCCGCACTCACCGCCGGACGCTTCGTCGCCGACCCGTACGCCGAACTGTTCGGCGAACGCGGCACCCGGATGTACCGCTCCGGCGACCTCGCCCGGCGCCGCGCCGACGGCGTGCTGGAGTACTTCGGCCGCGCCGACCAGCAGGTGAAGATCCGCGGCTTCCGGATCGAACTCGGCGAGATCGAGGCCGTGTTGGCCGCCCACCCGGAGATCGCCGACGCCGCCGTGATCGTGCGCGAGGACACGCCCGGCGACCGGCGGCTGGTCGGCTACGCCGTCCCCGCCGTCCCCGCCCTCCCTGGCGCCCCCGCCGGGGAGGGGGACGACCCCGCCGCCCCGCCCCCTGCCGCTCCGACCGTCACCGCTCCGACCCCCGACACCCTGCGCGCCCACGCCGCGGCCGCCCTGCCCGCCCACATGGTGCCCTCCGCCGTCGTCCTGCTCGACCGCCTGCCGCTCACCGCCAACGGCAAGCTCGACCGCCGGGCCCTGCCCGCCCCCGCCGCGCCCGAAGGCGGCAGCGGCCGCCCGCCACGCGGCCCGCGCGAACAGCAGCTGTGCGAACTGTTCGCCGAGGTACTGGGCGTCCCGGCGGTCGGTGTCGACGACGACTTCTTCACGCTCGGCGGCCACTCGCTGCTGGTCGTCCGGCTGGCCGGGCGGATCCGCGCCGTGCTCGGCCTGGAGGTCGGCATCGGCACGCTCTTCCAGGCGCCCACCCCGGCCGCCCTGGACGCCGCCCTCGACGTGGCTCTCGACGCGGCCCGGTCCACCGGCACCCCGCCCGCCACCGCCGACGCGCTGGACGTGCTCCTTCCGCTGCGGCCCACCGCCCCCGGGCGGCAGGCCCCGCTGTTCGCCGTCCACCCGGCCGGCGGCCTCAGCTGGTGCTACACCGGCCTGATCCGCCACCTGCCCGCCGACGTGCCGATCTACGGCCTCCAGGCCCAGGGCGTCGGCCCCGCCACCGCCGAACTGCCCCTGCCACCAAGCCTGGACGAGCTGGCCGTGCACTACGTCGACCGGTTGCGCGAGGTCCAGCCCGAGGGCCCGTACCGGCTGCTCGGCTGGTCCACCGGCGGCATCATCGCGCACGTCGTCGCCGTCCGACTCCAAGAGCTCGGCCAGGCCGTCGAGTTGCTCGCGATCCTGGATGCCTACCCTGCCGAGGGCTTCCGCGACCTGCCCGCCCCGGACCAGGCCGAGGCACTGGAGGCGCTGCTCACCATGGGCGGCTACGGTCCCGCCGACCTGGCCGGTGAGTCGCTCGAACTCGCCGCCGTCACCGCACTGTTGCGCCGCGAAGGCAGCCCGCTCGCCGGACTCTCCGAGCCCACCGTGGCCGCGCTCAACCGGATCTACCTGCACACCAACCACCTGGTTCGCGGCCACGAGCACCGGCGCTTCGACGGCGACGTGCTGTTCTTCCGCGCCACCGTCGACACCATCGACGAGACCCTGGTCCCCGCGCTGTGGACCCCGTACGTCGCCGGCCGGATCGACAACACCGACATCGCCTGCTCGCACAAGGACATGACCCTGCCCGACCCGATCGCGCACATCGCCCGCGTGATCGCCGACCACCTGACCGGCCCCGCGCACCGCGTGACCGATGCCGCCGACCACCTGACCGACCCCGCCGACGCTGGAGAACCCCGCCGATGAACGACGCCCCCGTCAACCCCTTCGACGCCGACGGCGAGTTCCTCGCCCTCGTCAACGACCAGGGCCAGCACTCCCTCTGGCCCGCCTTCGCCGCCGTCCCGGCCGGTTGGGACGTCGCCCACGGCCCCTGCGAGCGCGCCGTCGCCCTGGACTGGATCACCGCCCACTGGACCGACCTGTGACCCCATCCGCCGACTCCGCTCCCGTCCCCGCGGAGGCCGCTCCCGTGGACGCCGCCCCCGCGGGCTCCGACTCCGCGGACTCCGCCTCCGCCGGGGCCCCGGCACGCCCCCTGCTCGCGGGGCGTGCCGCGGTGGTGGTCGTCTACACCGCCGCGATGTGCATGAACGGCCTGGACTCGACCATCGTCAACCCGGCGCTCTACCGCATCGCCGAGGACTTCGGCCGACCGGTCTCGGCGGCCAACGCCGTGGAGACCGCCTTCCTGGTCGGCCTCGCCGTGGGTCTGCCGGTGGCCGGCTGGTTCGGCGACCGCTGCGGCGTGAAGCGGGTGTTCCTCGCCGCGCTCACCGCCTTCACCCTCACCTCCGCGCTGTGCGCCGCCGCCCCCGGCCTGGGCCCGCTCGCCGCCGCCCGGGCCGTCCAGGGCGTGGCCGGCGGACTGCTCACCCCGGTCGGGATGACCCTGCTCTTCCGCGCCTTCGCACCGCACGAGCGGTCCCGGCTCGGCCGGATCCTCATCGTGCCCACCGCACTGATGCCCGCCCTCGGACCGCCGCTCGGCGGCTTCCTCACCGAACACCTCTCCTGGCACTGGCTGTTCCTCGTCAACCTGCCGATCGGCGCGGCCGCCGTGCTCACCGGAGTGCTCGGCCTGCCCCGCGCGGAGGAGCCCGCAGCAGGCCGCTTCGACACCACCGGCTTCCTGCTGGCCACCCCCGGCCTCGGCCTGCTCACCTACGCCCTGGGCTTCGGCCCGGCCCACGGCTGGGCCTCGCCCGGCGTGGCCCTCGGCGGCCTGCTCGGTCTGCTCCTGCTCGCCCTCGCCGTCCGCCACCAACGGCGGGCCCCGGAACCGCTGGTGGACCTCCGACTGCTCGCCGACCGCACCTTCGGCCCCGCCACCTGGCTGGCCCTGCTCACCTCGGCCGGCCTGATGGGCGCGCTGTTCGTCCTCCCGCTGCTCTACCAGGCGGCGCTCGGCGCCTCCGCGCTCGACGCCGGGCTGAGCGTCTTCCCCGAGGCGCTGGGCCTGATGGCCGCCTCGCACCTCGTCGACCGCCTGCTACCCCGCCTCGGCCCCCGTCGCCTCACCGTGCCCGCCCTCCTGCTGGCGGCGCTGGTGCTCGCCGCCCTGGGCTTCGCCGAGAACCCGTGGGCCGTCCGGGCGCTGATGTTCGCGGTCGGTCTCGTCCTGGGCACCGCCGTCCTCACCGTCCAGATCGTCGGCTTCGCCGAGATCCCGCCCCCCGCCATGGGTCGCGCAATGGGCCTGTTCACCATCCTGCGCACCCTCGGCGGCGCCCTCGGCATCGCCGCCACCGCCGCCCTGCTCGCCGCCCTGGCCCCCGACGCCGGCTCCCCCACCCCCTACCGCCTCGCCCTCCTCCTCACCGCCACCCTCACCGCCGCCGCCACCCTCCTCGCCACCCGCCTGCCCAGGGAGCTGACCCTGGATCCGTCCTGACTGCCGTACGGTGGCCGGAGTACTGGAGGAGACCTCATGAATCCTGAGCACTACCACCTGCTCGAAGAGGCCCGGCGCAGCCTCCCGGCCGGCTACAAGGTCGAGCTGTCCGGCGACATCATCGTGATGCAGGCGGCGCCGTCCTCGATCCACCAGCTGAATCTGGCGCTCGTCCAGCGCCAGTTCGAGGCGCACTGTCCGCCCGGGTACTTCCCGACCGGGAACAGCGACCTCTCCTCGCCCGAGGCCGGTTCGGTCCGCAACCCCGACCTCACCTATGTGCCCGAGACGGTCGTCGACCTGGACGACCACGACATCCCCGCCGAACTCGCCCTGATCGCGGTCGAGATCGTCTCCCCGTCCAACCCGGAGAACGACTGGACGGGGAAGGTCCGCGACTACCCGCGCATGGGCTTCCCGCTGTACCTGATCGTGGACCCGCGGCAGAAGACGGTGACGCTGTTCTCCGAGCCGAACCGCGACCGGTACCACACGAGGACCGAGCGGGAGTTCGGTGAGACGATCCGGATCCCCGAGCCGTTCGGCTTCGAGCTGGACCTCTCGCGGCTCGTTCCCTACAAGGACTGACCTACAAGGACTGACCCGCGAGCCGTCCACCCGCCCACCTGCGCCGACTCACTCGCTCGGCCAGAGGACCAGGTCGGCGAGTGCGTGCCGGGTGGGCTGCCCGCCCAGTTCGGCGAGTGCGGCGCGGATCGCGTGCAGGTGGGCGGTGGTGAGTTGGAGCGGCGGCTCGTCGGGCTGGTAGGTGGTCCGGATCGGGTAGTCCACGCCCGGGTCGCGGGTCATCTCGATGTGGCAGCCGAGCACGTGCGTGACGGTGTGCTGCTCGGTGAAGGCGATCAACCGGTCGATGGTGCGGCCGAACGCGGCCCAGTCGTCGATGTACAGCCGGCCCGGGTAGACGGTGTCGCCGGTGAGCAGGAAGCCGGTCCACGGGTCGTAGTAGGTGACGGCTGCCTCGTGGTGGCCCGGTGCGGCCAGGCAGCGCAGCACCCGGCCGCCGCCCAGGTCCACCCGCGCCACGGCCTCCGCGTCCTGGTCGAAGCCGAAGTACGGCCAGGCGGTGGCCCGGTCGGCGGCCACCAGGGTGGTCCCGGGCCGGTCGGTGAACTGTCCGTCGCCCGCGACGTGGTCGCCGTGCGGGTGGGTGTGCAGGACGAGTAGCCCGTAATCGTCCCGGGGGTTGCGGGCGAGCCACTTCCCGATCAGCTCGTCGACCACCGTGCGCACCGGGAAGAACTCCGGCTG
Organism: Kitasatospora sp. NPDC097643; assembly: GCF_040302625.1. NCBI lineage: Bacteria > Bacillati > Actinomycetota > Actinomycetes > Kitasatosporales > Streptomycetaceae > Kitasatospora > Kitasatospora sp. NPDC097643. The sequence goes on from NZ_JBEOSA010000032.1 coordinate 76,484, forward strand.
GGCGGTGGCCCCGGTGTCGATCAGCACCGCCCGTTCGGCCCCGAAGAGCAGGTACAGGAACGGCGCCTCGTAGTTGATCGCCTTGTTCTGCCGCAGGATGACGGTGTGTTCGTCGTACTCGTGGACCTGGATGTCCGGGTCCGTGTTGTGCTTCGCCGACGGGGACCCGTGGATCCACCGCACATCCAGCGGACGAGCGATCGGTGCACCGGCAGCCATGACGCCTCCCTGCGTGCGTCGTCTTGGCGGGCCGGGTACGGCGCACATCTCGTCCGGGGCCGGCACCAGCGCGCCGCCACCGCGACGCTAACACGCCGCGCCGACCGCTGGCCGATGGCCGCCAGCCGCTAGGAGTCGAACCAGACCGGCAGCCGGACGTTCTCCGCCCCGTGCAACTACGTCAGGGTGCGCTCGGCCCGGTCCCCGGCCCTGGGGAGGCCGGGGACGGCAGCGGGGTCGATCAGGGACTTCCCGCGGAGCACCAACGCGCCGTCCGGGCCCCGGCTGTAGTGGCGAAAGCCGCTCGTCCGCCCGCTCGGCCGGCTCGTCCCGGTCCACTGCCGCCGGCTCAGCCCAGCCGGTCCAGGTCGGGTCGTGGACGTTGCAGCGGTACGCGCCGAAGGCCGCACGCGTCCGGGCGGGCACGTCCGCGGGCAGGCCCCGGCCCGGGGCGAGTGGCCGGAACCCGGCGTGGTTGCGGACACCGAAGAGGCAGCCGAACGCGTCGTGGTCGCGCGTGCCGTACAACGCGTCGAGCTCGATCACCACGGCCCAGCGGGTGCGCTCGTTCGCGGGCCTGCCGTGGGTGCTGCGGTACTCGACGCCGGTGATGTCCGTTCCCACGGCCGGATTCTCATGGGTCCGCGCAGCGCGGGCAACGGCTTTTGGCCCCGCCGGCCCCACCGAGGGGGCGGGCGGGGCCGGTGTCCTTCGGCCGCCTGGTGGTTACCGGCGGCGGGGGAAGAAGGTGACGGGGGTGTTGCCGGTGTACTGGAACTCGCCAGCCGGCAGGCAGTGGTCGTCCGGATTGTCGCCCAGCCCGTCGCAGTGCTCCGCGCTCAGCCGCATGAAGACGGTGCTGGTGTGCGGGCCCGCGCTCAGCGGGCGCAGCGGATGGGAGGCGAAGTTGGCGATGATCTGATCGTCCACGGTGTCGACGCGTCGCACGATCTCCGGGCCCACGGTGACGCTCCACTCCTGGCGGGTGCCGATGTCCTGGACGATCCGGACGCCCTGGAGCTTGGCGAGGAAGTCGTCCATCGGGGCGGGCCGCGAAGGCGTGTACCCGGCCGGGTAGACGGCGCCGTCCGGGCCGGTGGCGGTGCCCCAGCCCGGGAGGGTGCGGACCCAGCGCTCGCCGACGAAGGCCTCGCGGCACGGCGGCGGGCCGATGAGCCGTTCGCTCACCCCCAGGAAGGCGTTGAGATCGATGCCTTCGAAGACGCAGTGGTGGTCTGGCGACGGGACGGCCTCGGCGGTGCCGATGCCCGGGGCCGCCAGCAGGGCGGTGGCGACGGCGGCGACCAGGGCTGCGCGGATGCGAGTTCGGCTGCGGGTCCCGGTACGGGTACGGGAACGTGTCATGGTGGGCGGCGGCCTTTCCGGCTCGGTGGTGTGCGGGCATCCCGAGGATCCGTGGCCGCACCGGTGGCCCCGGCAAAGGACACCCGCGGGCCCGCCACTCGGCTCCCTGAGCTCATCCGCACGGCTGACGGCCGAGCAGGTGGCCGAGGCCGTCGGCGAGGCCGCCGCGCCAGCAGGCGTAGTCGTGGCCGCCGTTGAACTCGCGGTAGGCGAGGTCGTAGCCGCGCGCGGTGAGGACGTCGCGCAGGTGGCGGTTCTGGGGGAGCAGCATCCACTCCTGGAGCCCTACCTCGACGTAGAACCGGGCCGCCCGCCGCTCCCCGCCCGCGAACTGGCGGGTCAGCCACTCGGAGCCGGCGTCGAACTCGGTCCCGTCCGGCCACCAGAACGAGCCGGACTGGGAGAGCGCGTTGCCGAACCGCTCCGGCCGGCGGAACGCGGCGTAGGCGGCGGTGAGCCCGCCCGCGCTCTGACCGGCGATGACGGTGGCGGCCGGGTCGGTGGTGGCAGCGAACTCCCTCGCCGCCCAGGGCAGGAGGCGGTCGGCGAGGAGGTCGACGAAGTCCGGGTTGCAGGACAGGTCCGTCGGGCGGCCGGCGCCCATGGTGTGCACGAGCAGCGCGACCGCCGGCGGGATCACCCCGTCCGCCGTCAGGTTGTCGAGGGTGTCGCCGACGGCCAGCACCTCGCCCCACATCTCGCCGTCCAGCAGCACCGCCACCGGGTACGGCCCGGGCCCGTGTGCCCGTCCGCGCCCGTGGGCGGATCCGTGCCCGTGAGCGGAATCGTGCCCGGCCGGGAGGTGGACGTCCACCCGCCGTCCGGCCACCTCGCGCGCGAGCGTCCGCCCGCGCGGCACGTCGCTGCGCCGCTGGACGTACGGCTGGGCCGGGGCCTCGGGCAGGCTGAGCACCGAGGCGGGGTGCCGGCTGCCGCGGGCGGGCAGCCGGGGGCCGGGGGCGAGCGGGTCGGGCCGGGCGTGGTCGAGGACGTGCGACCACTCGGACCGGGTCGTGCCGGGCACCGCGCCCCGGAACGGGTACAGCTGGTAGGAGGCCCGGTGGTCGGCGCGCAGGCGGTAGGTGATCGACCAGCGGCCGTCGTCCCGGCGGGTCATCAGGTGCGGGGTGAGGTCCCCGGCGTGGCGGTCCTTGTCGGTGACGGTGTGCAGGAGGGCGAGCACGCCGTCGTACGGCGCGCCCCCCAGGGCGTCCGGCTGCGCGCCCTGCGGCGGGTCCGCGTGGACGAGGGTGACCAGCCGGTACGCCGGGTCGTCCGGGTCGGGGGCGACGAGCGGGTGGGGTTCCATCGGTGACGACTCCTTGAGGATCAGGCGGGGGTGCCGCGGCGGCCGAGCAGCACCCAGAGCAGGAAGGGCCCGCCGAGGACGGTGGTGACGATGCCGACCGGGATCTCCACCCCGCCGATCAGCACCCGCCCCACGGTGTCCGCGAGCACGACCAGCACGGCCCCGGTGAGCGCCGAGCCCAGGACCGGGACCCGTGCGGGCCCGGCCAGCCGCCCGGCGATCACCGGCGCGGCGAGGGCGACGAAGCCGACCGGCCCGCAGACGCCCACCGCCAGCCCGGCCAGCGCCACCGCCAGCAGCAGGCAGGCGAGCCGGACCCGGCCCGGGTCGACGCCGAGCGCCGAGGCCACGCTGTCGTCGAACCGCAGCACCGCCAGCCGCCGCGCCACCGCCAGGGCGAGCGGCACCAGCACGGCCAGCCCGATCAGCACCGGGGTGGCGACCGCGTAGTCGCGTCCGTTGAGGCTGCCGGAGGTCCAGACGTACAGCGAGCCGGCCGAGTTCAGCGAGCGACGGGCCAGCGCGACCTGGATGACGGCCGAGGCGAGCGCCGACATGGCGAGGCCGACCACCAGCACCCGGTAGCCGCGGGCGCCGAGCCCGCCGGAGACCAGGGTCACGGCGAGGACGGCGGCCAGCGCGCCGAGCGGACCGGCCCACCATGCGCCGAAAGTGCCGGAGGCGGTGGCGGAGATCAGTACGGCCGCCGTGGCACCGTCGTTGACGCCGAGGAGCTCGGGGGTGGCGAGGCGGTTGCGGGCGAGGGTCTGGGTGAGGCAGCCGGCCAGGCCGAGGGCGGCGCCGGCGGCGAGCCCGGCGACGATCCGCCCGAGCCGGAACCGCTGCACCAACAGCACGTCCAGCCGGTCCCCGTAGCCGAACACGGCCTGGAAGGTGCGGCCCAGGCCGAGCTCGCTCTGCCCGGCGTGGGCGGACACGACGACGGCGGCGACCAGCGCGGCGGCCAGCCCGAGCGAGGCGAGCAGCGCCCGCCGGGGCAGCAGCAGCGACCACGCGCCGCGCCGCAGCACCAGATCGGGCCTGGCCGGGGCGGCCGCCTCTTCGCGCCGGACGGGCGCGGGCTCGGCCGGGTCCGCCATCGCGAGCGCGGCCGCCCGGCGGGAGCGGACGATCGCGATCAGCGCGGGCGCGCCGACCAGGGCGACGATCACCGACACCGGTGCCTCGAACGGCCTGGCCACCACCCGGGCCAGCACGTCGGCCCCGGTGAGCACGGCGGCGCCGAACAGCCCGGCGAGCAGGGTGAGCCGCCCCACCCGGGGCCCGGCGACCGCCCGGGCCAGGAAGCCGGCGAGCAGGCCGAGGAAGGAGACCGGGCCGGCCAGGGCGACCGCCGAGGCGGTGAGCAGCGTGACCGCCAGGGCGACCGCCGCCCGGGTGGCTCCGGGCCGGTGGCCGAGGCTGCGGGCGAGGTCGTCGCCGAGGGCCAGCGCGGTCAGCGGCCGGGTCGCCAGCAGGGCGAGCAGGAACCCCACGCCGAGCACCGGCGCGAGCTGGCGCAGTGTCGCCCAGCCCTCCACCCCGGCCAGCGAGCCGAGCACCCAGACCCGGTACCTGTCGTACGCCTCAGGTGAGTTGACGATCAGCACCCCGGTGAGCCCGCCGAAGGTCGCGCCGACCGCGGAGCCGCCGAGCACCAGCCGCATCGGCGACCCGCCGCCCCGGCTGCCCGCGACGAGCAGCACGAGCGCGCTGGCGAGCACCGCGCCGCCGAAGGCGAAGACCAGGTAGCCGTACGAGGTCTGGACGCCGAGCACCGCGATCCCGAGGACGACGCCCAGCGACGCGCCCGCGTTGACGCCGAGCAGTCCGGTCTCCGCGAGCGGGTTGCGGGTGACGGACTGCAACTGCGCCCCGGCGACCCCGAGCGCGGCACCGACCAGCAGCGCGGTGACCGTGCGCGGCAGGCGCAGGTCCCCGACGACGAGCGCGAGCCGACCGTCCGCCCGGGCACCGCCGCGGTCGAGCAGGTAGTCCAACACCCGCCCGGGGCCGACCTCTCCGGCCCCGACCGACAGCGAGAGCCCGGCCAGTGCGACCAGGACCGCCACCGCCCCGACGGCGACCGGCCAGACCGGGCGGTGCCCGGCCCCTCGGACGGCCCCTCGGACGACCTCGTGGACGACCCCTCGGCTGACCTCTGGGCCGGTCGGGGGTGCGGGGGCGTCCGGCTCGGTGCGGGACGCTTCGTGGACGCCCACTTGCGACGATGTCATAAGGTAAGGCTAACCTAATGGCCGTGCTGTCCTGTGGGGCGCCTCCGCTGCGCCGATCTGCCCGGACACCGTTCAACTCCCGTACCACCACTGCCCGGAGGCACCCATGCCAGTTGCCCAGAGCCCGCTCCGCCCCGCCCGCCGCCGCGTGATCCAGGCCCTGGCCGTCACCGGGGCCGCCGCCCTCCTGCTCGCCGGATGCGGCTCCTCGGGCTCCTCCTCGGGCGCCACGACCTCCTCCTCGGCCGCCTCCGGCGGCGCCGGTCCGGACCCGGCCGGCAGCAAGCGGACCGTCAAGGACGCCACCGGCAAGGCCGTCGAGATCCCCGCCGCACCCCAGCGGATCGTCACCCTCACCCAGGAGGACCTCGACGCCGTGCTCGCCCTCGGCCTCAAGCCCGTCGGAATCACCAACGGCCAGGGGCTCAACGAGCCGCCCGCCTACCTCAAGGACAAGGTCCAGGGCGTCCCGGTCGTCGGCAACCTGCTCCAGCCCGTGATGGACAAGGTGATCGCCGCCAAGCCCGACCTCATCCTCGCCGGCGACATGCAGGACGAGCAGATGCTCAAGCAACTGCGCGAGATCACCCCCGCCACGCTGGTCACCATGGCCCCAACCGACGACTGGAAGCTCGCCTTCCGTGGGATCGGAAACGCCGTCAACAAGCTCGACCAGGCCAACAAGGTGATCTCCGGTTACGACGCCAAAGCCGCCAAGGCCGGCGGGGAGCTCGGGAAGAACAAGGGTGCGGCCGTCTCCATCGTCCGCTGGAACCCCACCGGCCCCAGCTGGATGGAGAAGCGGCAGTTCGCCGGCGGTGTCGCCCTCGACATGGGCCTCACCCGCCCCAAGGCCCAGGACAAGGACGGCAACGCCCACAGCCCCGCGCTCAGCCTGGAGAAGCTCGCCGAGATCGACGGCGACTGGCTGTTCCTCTCCACCCTCACCGACGACGGCAAGACCGCCCTCAAGGACGTCCAGTCCAAGCCCGCCTACCAGGAGCTGAACGCCGTCAAGAACAACCACACCGTCACCGTGGACGGCTCGGTGTGGTCCACCCGCGGCGGCCCCCTCGCGGCCGACGTCGTCATCGGCGACATCGGCAAGGCGCTTGCCTCCTCCTGACCGCCCGGCCCGCGCCAACCGAAGGAACCCGCGATGGAGCTGACGATCCAGGGGCTCACCGCCGGCTACGGCCCGGGCCGCCCGGTGCTGAGCGGCGTCGACCTCACCGTGCCGGCCGGCCGGGTGGTCGCCGTCGTCGGCCCGAACGGCTGTGGGAAGTCCACCCTGCTGCGCGCCGTGGCCCGGCTGCACCGGCCGGACGGCGGTCGGGTGCTGGTCGGCGGCGAGTCCGTCTGGCGGCTGCGGCCGCGGCAGGCCGCTCACCGGGTGGCGCTGCTCCCGCAGAGCCCGCAGGCACCCGAGGCGGTCACCGTCGCCGGACTCGTCCGCTACGGCCGCCACCCGCACCAGGGGCTCTTCCGGCAGTGGTCGACGACGGACGAGCGGCTCGTCGCCGACGCCCTGCGCGCCACCGGCGTCGAGGACCTCGCCGACCGGCGGCTGGACCGCCTCTCCGGAGGCCAGCGCCAGCGCTGCTGGCTCGCCATGGTGCTGGCCCAGGACACGCCCGTCGTGCTGCTCGACGAGCCGACCAGCGCCCTGGACCTCGGGCACGCCGTCGAGGTGCTGGAACTGGTCCGCCTGGTCGCGGCCGGCGGACGCACCGTCGTCATGGTGCTGCACGACCTCGCCGCGGCCGCCCGCTACGCCGACCTGGTGGTCGCCCTGCGGGACGGCGCGGTGGTCGCCTGCGGGCCGCCCCGCGAGGTGGTGGACGAGGGGCTGGTGCGCGCGCTCTACGACATCGACAGCGATGTGCTGGCCGCCCCCGGCGACGGCGCCCCCGTGATCGTCCCCCGGGCGCCCGCGGGCTGACGGCCGGACGGCGGGTTGCCGGGGCGGGCGCGGACGGGTGTGCTCTGCTGGGGCCACGCCACGTCCACGGAGGGGGCCCCGGTGCACCGTCGACTCCTCGCCGCCCTGCTGGCCCTGCTGCTCGCCCCGGCGGCCTGCTCCTCCTCGGCGCCTGCCCCCGGTGGCGCCGGCCCCGCCACCGCGAGCCCGGCCACGCCGGGCGGCCCGGGCGGCCCGACGGTCCGCGCCACCGTTGCGGACGGGCTGGCCGTGCCATGGGGCCTGGTCGTGCTGCCCGGTGGGGACCTGCTGGTCTCCGAGCGGGACAGCGCCCGGATCGTGCGGATCGCCACGCCCGGCGGGGCCGGCGGGGCGGGAGGTTCCCCGCGGGCCGACGGGGCCGCCGGGGCGAAGACCGAGGCGGGCACCGTGCCAGGGGTGGTGGCCGGGGGAGAGGGTGGGCTGCTCGGCCTCGCGGTGTCCCCCGGCTTCGCCGCCGACCGGCTGGTGTACGCCTACCTCAGCACCGCCGAGGACAACCGGATCGTTCGGATCCGTTACGACCCCGCGCTGCCCGTCGGCGCCCAACTCGGCACCCCGGAAACCCTGCTGGCCGGAATCCCGCGCGGCCCGCGCCACAACGGCGGCCGGATCGCCTTCGGCCCCGATGGCCTGCTGTACGCCACCACTGGGGACAGTGGCGACCCGGCGCTCGCCCAGGACGCGGCCTCGCTCGGCGGCAAGATCCTCCGGCTGACCCCGGACGGCGCCCCCGCCCCGGGAAACCCGCTGCCCGGATCGCCGGTCTACTCCCTCGGCCACCGCAACCCCGAGGGCATCGCCTGGGACCCCGAAGGGCGGCTCTGGGCCTGTGAGTTCGGTGCGGACACCTGGGACGAGCTCAACCTGATCCGCCCCGGCGGCAACTACGGCTGGCCCGAGCTCGAAGGTGCCGGCCACCGCCCCGGATTCATCGACCCCCTCGCCCAGTGGCGCCCCGCAGAAGCCTCCCCGAGCGGCCTCGCCTACGCCGACGGCGCGCTCTGGATGGCCGCGCTGCGCGGCACCCGCCTGTGGCGCGTGCCGATCGCCGGCGACCACCTGGCCGGCAGCCCCCGGGGCTACCTCAACGACGCCTACGGCCGCCTGCGGACCGTGGTCACCGCCCCCGACGGCACCCTCCTGCTCGCCACCAACAACACCGACGGCCGCGGCGAGCCGCGCCCCGGGGACGACCGCGTCCTCCGCCTCGCCCCTGGCGGGTAGCCGCCCGGCCACCGCCGCCCGGAGCCGGACCACCGCGCCCCGGAGCGCCACGCCCCAGGCCCTCGCGGTCCGGGCCACCGAGCCCCGGACCGCTGCGATCCACTCCTTCACCGTGCTCCCCATCCGTGCCTCCCCGCGCTCCGGCTGACCTCGTTCGCCAGTCGAGAACCCTCCGAACCCCCGTGACGCTTCCCGATCCGTAGCCAAAGCCCGCAGCTCCACTCGAAAGGGTGTTCGCTAACCATGCTTGTTGACGTTTGGCCGTTCGCACACGCCTGAGTGTCAGTGGTCCGCGCTACGTTCCCGGCATCGCAGACCGCGAGCCGCGGGTGGCCGCGGCGCAGGAGGGCATCGACAGAGGTACTTGCACAGACAGGTAATCCGCGTCGGCTGGCATACTTGGAACGGGGGAGACAGTGCGCGAAGCACAGCTGAACGGAAGGACGGCGAGCCATGGGGATACGCGACGACGCGGCCGAGGTCCGGGCGCGTGGCTGGCGTACGCTCGCCGCGCTGCACGGCTTGATCGACACCGCGCTGGAGAAGGCGCTGCAGGCGGAGCACCGGCTCTCGGTGGTCGAGTACACCGTGCTGGAGGCGCTCTCGCGGCAGGACGGCTGGCACATGCGGATGCAGCAGCTGGCCCGTGCGGCGGCGCTGAGCAGCAGCGCGACCACCCGGCTGGTCACGCGGCTGGAGGACCGCGGGCTGCTCAGCCGCTACCTCTGCGCGGACGACCGGCGGGGGATCTACACGGAGCTGACCCCGGAGGGCCGGGACCTGCTGACGGCCGCCCGGCCGGTGCACGACGCGACCCTGGAGTCGACCCTGGCGCGGGCCGCCGAGGTCCCCGAGCTGGCCCCGCTGGTGGGCGCCCTGGCCGAGCTCAAGGGTGGTACGGCGGGCGCCTAGCCTCAGCGACGGGCGGCGAGGGCGTCCCGGCGGACCCGGTCCAGCAGGGCGAGCAGCAGTTCCTTGCTGGACGACCGCTCCCGCACGTCGCAGAGCACGACCGGGACTTCCGGGCCGAGGTCCAGCGCGCGCCGGACGTCCTCGGGGCTGGCCTCGCGGCGGCCGTGGAAGCAGTTGACGCCGATCGCGAACGGGATGCCGCGCTGCTCGAAGAAGTCGACGGCGGCGAAGCTGGATTCGAGCCGCCGGGTGTCGGCGAGGACGATCGCCCCGAGGGCGCCGAGGGCGAGGTCGTCCCACATGAACCAGAACCGGAACTGTCCGGGCGTGCCGAACAGGTAGAGCACCAGGTCCTCACGGACGGTGATCCGCCCGAAGTCCATGGCCACGGTGGTGGTGGACTTGTCCTGGACGCCGTCGAGGCTGTCGACCCCGATGCTGGCGCGGGTCATCCGCTCCTCGGTCTGCAGCGGTTCGATCTCGCTGACCGAGCCGACCATGGTGGTCTTTCCGACGCCGAAGCCGCCGGCGACGAGGATCTTGACCGCGCCCGGCACCAGGCTCTGGGTCGTCAATTCGGGTCTCCTGGAGGGGGAGTGGGAGAGGCGGGGGCCGACCGGGGGCCCGCCGGGTCAGAGCCGGCGGACGCCCTCGATGACGGCCTGGATCAGCGAGATGTCCGGCGCCTCGGCGAGCTGGACGGGGGCACGGGTGAGGATCAGCCGGGCCTCGGCCAGGTCGTCGAGCAGCACCTTGACCACGCTCACCGGCAGGTCGAGCGTGGCGGCGATCTCGGCTACGGCCAGCGGGCGTTCGCGGCACAGGTCGAGGATCGCGGCCGGCTCGGGGGAGAGCCGGCTGGTGTCGGTGAGTGGGTTGGCGGTCACCACGAGGGTGATCAGCGCGAAGCCGTCACGGACGGGGCCGGTGCGCCCGTTGGTGATCGCGTAAGGGCGGACCAGATGGCCTGCGTCCTTGTCGTAGAACCAGGCCTCGTCGGCTTCGGTGGTCACGCACCGCCACCCACGCCGGTCTGGCCCGCGTCGCTGCGCGGCGCTGCGGTGAGGTACTGGCCGACCTGCTTGACCAGCATGTTGATCTCGTACGCCATCAGACCGGCGTCCACCTGCTCGCTGGTCAGGACGGCGAGCCGGGCGCCCTGTCCGGCAGTGGTGACGAACAGGAACAGCTGGTCCATCTCGACGACGGTCTGCCGGACCCGGCCGCCGTTGAACCGGTGGCCGGCGCCCCGGGCGAGGCTCTGCAGGCCGGAGGCGACGGCCGACAGGTGCTCGGCGTCGGCCCGGTCGAGGCCCTGCGACATGCCGACCAGCAGGCCGTCCTCGGAGAGGACGATGGCGTGCCGGGTCTCGGGGACCCGCGCGACCAGCTGGTCCAGCAGCCAGTTGAGGTCGCGCTGGGTGTCGGTGTGCTGCGTCATCACTGCTGTTCCTTGGCTTCCTGAGCGGCGGAGGCTTCCTGAGCGGCGGAAGGTGCGGCCGGGGCGTTGGGCGTCGCGAGCGGCGCCGGGGGTGCGGTGGGCTCCTGGGGTGCGGCGGGCGCAGGCGTGGCCGGGGGCACGGGCGCGGCCGGCGCGTCCGCGCTGCCGGACGGACCGGACACGCCGGACACACCGGACGGGTCTGACGGTTCGGAACCGGCCGCACGGGCGGTCCGGGTGCCGCGCTGGATGGCGGCCATGGTGGCGCGGGAGCGCTGCGGGGAGGGGTCGTCGGCCTCGGCGGCCCCGTGCCGGGGGCCGGTCGGGGCGGACTGGGCGGGCTGGGCGATCGGCGCGGGCATCATGGCGCCGGGCGCGTGGGCCTCGCGGAGCTGTTCGGCGAGGCTGGCGTTGCGGACCCGCTGCGGCAGGACCCGCGGAGTGCGCAGCTCGCCGTCCGGGCCGTGCTCCAAGTGCTCCTCCTGCGCGCGTTCGTGGGTGGGCGTGGCGCGGTCGGCGGGCACCCCGTCGAAGGGCGCCCCCGCGGGCTCGGCCGGACCGTCCGCACCGCGCAGGTCCGTCCGATCGTCCGCAGAGGTGTCGTACGGGCGGGGCAGCGCGGGCCGCGGCACGACCACGGCACCGGGCAGGCCGGGGATCGCGGCACCGACCGGCAGTCCGCCGTTGGTCGGGGCGGGGGCGGTACCGTCCTGGCCACCGTCCACGGGGTACTGGGCGAGCAGCTCGCCGATGATCACCCCGCTGTCACCGGGCACACCACTGCCTACGGGACCACCAGTCAGGAGGCCGGCAACAACAGGACCACCACCAACAGGACCGCTGCCCACGGGACCACCGGCCAAGGGGCCACCAAGCACCGGAATCCCGCCCGGAGGAGTCCCAACCGGCCCCCCGGGAAGCCCGGGGATCTCCGGAGCCGCGGGCACCGCCAGGACCTCGGCAGCCCCCGGCACGGCCGGACCCGCCGACGTACCCGGCGCCGCCGGAGCCTCCGGCCCGGCCGGCCCGCCCAGCAGTCCGCTGAGCACCCCGGCCAGCGCGCCGGACAACTCCTCGTCCACGTCGCCGAGGTCGCCGTCCACCGACGGCAGCGGCTCGGGCACCGGCGTCCGGGTGACCCGCGCGCCGGACGGCAGCCCGGGGACGGCCGCCGGCTGTTCCGCCTGCTCCAGCAGCACGGAGGGCACCAGCACCACGGCCCGGGTGCCCCCGTACGGCGAGGGCCGCAGGGTGACCTGGATCTCGTGCCGGGTGGCCAGCCGCGCGACGACGAACAGGCCGAGGCGCAGGTCGTCGCCGAGCGCGGAGACGTCGAGGTCCGGCGGGTTGGCGAGGTAGTCGTTGAGCCGCTCGTACTCCTCCTCGCTCATGCCGAGCCCGCGGTCCTCGACCTCGACCGCGAGGCCCTTGGGGACCTCCTGTGCGGAGACCTGCACCTGCGTGTACGGCGGGGAGAAGGTGGTGCCGTTCTCGATCAGCTCGGCGATCAGGTGGATGACGTCGGCGACGGCCTGTCCGCTGAGCGAGGCGCGCGGCACGCCCTGGACGACCACGCGGGCGTAGTTCTCGGTCTCGGAGACGGCGCTGCGCAGCACGTTGACCATGGGCACGGCGTTGCGCCAGCGCCGGGCGGGCAGCGCGCCGCCGAGGATGACCAGGTTCTCGGCGTTGCGCCGCATCCGGGTGGCGAGGTGGTCGACGGCGAACAGTTCGCGCAGCAGCTCGGGTTCCTCGTGCTCGCGCTCCAGCGCGTCCAGCATGCTGATCTGTCGGTGGATCAGGATCTGGGTGCGGCGGGCGATGTTGAGGAAGACCTTCTTCGTCCCCTCCCGGCCCTGGGCCTGGTGGACGATCGCGGTGACGGCGGCCTGGCGGACGGCGGCGAGGCCGTCGGCGGTCTGCTGGACCTCGTCGCCGATCCGCCGGGACGGGGACCAGGCGGGCGGCGTGGGCACCGGCTCCCCGGCGCGCAGCCGGCCGACCACCTCGGGGATCTCGTGCTGGGCGAGCGCGAGGGTGTCGGCGCGCAGCCCGGAGAGGCGGGCGGACAGGGCACGGGCGGTCCGGATGCCGCGGATCAGGCTGATCAGCAGGACCAGGGCGACGACGGCACTGCCGGCGAGCAGCGCGGTGCGGTGTCCGGCGTCGCGCAGCAGGTAGGCGGCGTAGCCCCAGGCGGCGGCCAGGCCCAGGCTGGGGACCAGCACGAGGGCGAGGAGCGAGCTGCGGAGGGAGCCGGACCGGCCGGCGCGGTGGCCCGTGCGGGGGGCCGATATGCCTGGCATCTGATTCCTTGTTGCAGGGCCGAACGGCGGGTTGGGCCCGCGTGCGGTCCGGCCGGGGCTTCAGGGTGCCACGGACGGGGTGCCGGACGGGTGTGACGCGGTGTCACCGTCCGGACGGGGTGCAGCACGGCCGCCGACGGCAGGAACGCTACCAGCCCGAGGTGCCCCCATCGCAACATCAACTGACGATATGTGAACGGGCGGTGGCAGTGACGAGCATTCCCGGTCGGAGCGTTCGCTGACGGATCGTCGCAGCTCAGCTCGGCTGCCGGAGCGCGCCGACGGCTCTCCGGGAGGGCTGGCGTGCCGCCCGGAGAACCGTCAGGAACAGGTCAAACCACTTGTCGTGCCGAGAGTTCGGCACCGGGCGGAACCCCACCCCGGGTGGAGCCGGCCGGGCGGTCGGCGCCACGTGCGGCGGTGGCGCGGACGGTCCGGGCCGTCAGCCCGCCAGCGGGATCGGCAGGATCTTGGCGTCCTGCCCCTCCAGCTCGGCCTCGCGCTCGGCCAGTTCGGTCCACGCCCAGCTCGCCAGGTCGGACAGCTCCGCCGACCACTGCTTGCCGTAGGTGCCCGAGGCGACCTGCCCGAGTCGCAGCCGCTGGACGTCCGAGGTGCCGGCCGGCGGGTAGATGTGGGTGGCGTCGCGCAGGTAGCGCTCGATCCGGTACTCGGCCTGCGTGCCGCGGGCGGCGAAGATCTCCATCGCGTTGCGCGCCGAGTCCAGCGCGTACTCGGTGTTGATGAGCTTGGCGTTCATCAGTTCGGCGTCGCAGGCCTTGCCGTGGTCGAGCAGGTGCGAGGCGTGGTAGGCGGCGAGCTTCGCGGTCATCAGCCGGGACTGCATCTCGCCCAGTTTCAGCGCGATGTTGGGCAGCTGGTTCAGCGGCTTGCCGTACAGCACCCGCTCCTCGGCGAAGCGCACGGTGTCCTCGACGATCGCGACGTGGATGCCGAGCGCTACGGCGGCGAGGTTGAGCCGGCCGTACAGGGTGGAGGAGGAGTAGGCGACGTCCAGGCCCTGGCCCTCGCGGCCGAGTCGGTTGCCGACCGGGATGCGGCAGTCCTCGAAGACGATCTCGCCGAAGCTGAAGCCGTGCAGCCCGCCCTGGGTGCCGACGTCGCCGGCCCGGAAGCCGGGGCGGTCGCTCTCGACCAGGAACGCCGACAGGCCCTTGCTGCCCTCGTCGGTGCGGAACACCACGCCGTGGACGTCGCCGATGTGCGAGTTGCCGACGAACCACTTGCGGCCGTTGAGCACGTATTCGTCGCCCTCGCGGCGGGCGGTGCCGGACATCCCGAGCACGTGGCCGCCGGACTCCGGCTCGGTGACGGCGATGGTCGGCAGGGACTCGCCGGAGGCGAACTTCGGCAGCCACTCGCGCCGCTGGGCGTCCGAACCGTAGTGGATGACCTTGGCGACGCCGAGCTGGGAGGCCTGCGCCATGGCGCCCATCGCGCCGCTGACCCGGGCCAGTTCCTCGACGATGACGGTCTTGCCCAGGTGTCCGAGCCCCATGCCGCCGAACTCGCGTGGGATGGTGACGCCGATCCAGCCCCGGCGGGCTATCTCCCGCGAGAGCTCGAACTCGACCTCCCGGTCGGCCTCCATTCTGGCCACCTGCGGACGTACCTCCTTCTCCGCGAACTCACGAACCTCCGCCCGGAGGCTCTCGTGTCGCTCATCAGTGAAGTAGTCCATCGTCATGCTGCGGTCCTCTCATCTCAGTTGGTAGTCGTGCCTCCGTCCGTGCCGTCGAAGCCGCGCCGGCCGCCCGGGGAAATTGGGTGGGGGTGTGGAGGTGGCGGCCGATTGCCCCTTTGCAATCGGTGCATGCGGAACCGGTCGGTGCCCCCGAGGGCTTGGGGTTACCGCCCGTGTCTTCGGCAGGGCTCATTGTCATATGTCGGTACTGGGACAACCCAGAGTTGATCTTGGATTGGCGAGAATCGGTTCGTCCAAACCCTGAAGGGTTTTGCCGCCGTGTCAGGTGGGAAGTGATCTTGCCCCGCCCTGGCGACCTGCTGAGCGGCCGCTCACATGCACCTTTGACTGTTCATTAGCAAGGGTGACTAACCGGACCGGGGGCACCGAACCACCCCGATGTCTGATTACATGTGCGCCATGACTGATGTGATGAGCACTCAAGGCCAGTTCCCGGGTGCCGCCGGGGAGTCCGAGCGGACCCGCAGGCTGCGCAGCCTTGGTCTCAACGAACCGTCCGCGGACGAGGCCTTCGACCGCTTCGCCCACCTGGCCGCCAGCATCACCCGCGCCCCCATCGCGATGGTCAACTTCATCAACGACGAGCGCCAGATGTTCCGGGGGCTCTACATTCCGCCAAACTCGTCCGAGGTCGCGGCCGAAGAAGGCGCCTCGTGGGCCGATCGGGGCATCGCCTTCGACCTTCCCACCCGTCAGATGCCGATGAGTCACGGCTTCTGCCCGCACGTCGTCGCCCAGCGCTCCCCGCTCGCCCTCGACGACATCCTCGCCTACCCCCGGTTCGCCGGGAACCCGGTCGTCGACGAACTGGGTGTGCGCGCCTACCTCGGCGCTCCGCTCGTCGACGACACCAACACCGTCATCGGCACCGTCTGCGTCCTCGACCGGGAACCCCGACAGTGGGGGCGCGAACGGCTGCGCGACATCCAGCACCTCGCCGAGGCGCTGCTCTCCGAGATCCGGCTGCGCGACAACCTGCTCGCCCAGCAGCAGGAGATGTTCGCCGCCTTCGACGGCTCCCCGTTCCCGATCATGCTGACCGACGGCCCCGGCCAGGAGATCCGCTACGCCAACGCCCAGCACGCCGACATCTTCGGAGCCCCGGTGGCGTACGGGGCGATCGGCGTCGCCTACCCGCAGCTCGGCGCGGCCGGCCTCCAGCAGGCCGTCGCCGAGGCCTACCACACCGGGCGCACCACCGCCCTCAACGACGTCCGGATCCAGTCCGGCCGCCCCGAGGCCCAGCGCATCCAGCAGATCTTCAGCTTCACCTGCACTCCGCTGCGGGTCGCGCGCACCGGCCAGGTCAACGGCGTCCTCACCGTCGGCATGGACGTCACCGCGCAGTCCCGCACCGAGGAGGAGCTCGGCACGCTGGCCGCCCTGCTGGTCGACCGGCTCCAGCAGAACGGCGCCGCCCCGACCGGCCGGGCGGGCATCGCCGGCGAAACCGGACTCGTCCTGCCGGGCTGAACCCGCCGACCTGCCGTGCCCGGCACCGCCGTTCGCAACCGCACCATCCACCGCCGTGGCGGGGCGCCTCTCACCCCCGAGGAGAGGCTCCCCGCCACCGTGCTGTTCGGGGTTGGGTGCCGACACCCCGTGCAGGCCCGTCGCCGGGCCCGAGCCGGCCCCGAGCCGGGCCCGAATCAGCTCCGAGCCAGCTCCGAGCCGGCCCTGAGCCGGGGCCGGACGCCCACCCGCGGCAGGGCCCGAGCGGGTGAACCGGCCGCCGCCCCCGCCCGCACCGCCGCCCGCCGCGGGCCGCCGGTGGTAGGCATGGGCCGCATGGACTGGTCCGCCGCCCCCGAGTACTGGCTGAGCCGGCTGCTCGTCCAACGCCTGCTCGCCGGCCTCTACCTGATCGGCTTCCTCGCCGCCGCCGCACAGTTCCGCGCCCTCCTCGGCGCCGACGGCATGCTGCCCGTCCCCCGCTTCACCGCCCGCGTCCCGTTCCGGCAGTCGCCCAGCCTCTTCCACCTCCACTACAGCGACCGCTTCTTCGCCACCGTCGCCTGGACCGGTGCCGTCCTCGCCGCCGCCGTCGCCGCCGGCCTCGCCGACGCGGGCCCGCTGTGGCTGTCCGTCCTGCTCTGGCTCGCGCTCTGGGCGCTCTACCTCTCCATCGTCAACGTCGGACAGACCTGGTACTCCTTCGGCTGGGAGTCCCTGCTGCTCGAAGCCGGCTTCCTCGCCGCCTTCCTCGGCAACGCCGACACCGCCCCGCCCGCCCCCGTCCTCTGGCTGCTGCGCTGGCTCGTCTTCCGCGTCGAGTTCGGCGCCGGACTGATCAAACTACGAGGCGACCGCTGCTGGCGCGATCTGACCTGCCTGCGCTACCACCACGAGACCCAGCCCATGCCCGGACCGCTCAGCTGGTTCTTCCACCACCTGCCCGACCCGCTGCACCGGGTCGAGGTCGCCGCCAACCACGTCACCCAACTCCTCCTCCCGGTCTGCCTCCTCCTTCCGCAACCCGTCGCGAGCTACGCCGCCTGCGCCGTCCTCGCCACCCAGCTGTGGCTGATCGCCTCCGGCAACTTCGCCTGGCTCAACTGGCTGACCATCACGCTCGCCCTCGCCGCCGTCGAACCCACCCGCCTCGGCCTGCCCGTCCAGCCCCGCCACTACCCCGGCACCCCCGGCTGGTACCAGGCGCTGGTGATCGCGCTGACCGTGGCCGTCGTCGTCCTCAGCTACTGGCCGGTCCGCAACATGGTCTCCCGCGGCCAGATCATGAACCGCTCCTTCAACCGGCTCCACCTCGTCAACACCTACGGCGCCTTCGGCAGCATCAACCGCCTCCGCCAGGAGGTCGTCGTGGAAGGCACCGGCGACACCACCCTCACCCCGCACACCGTCTGGCACGAATACGGCTTCAAGGGCAAACCCGGCGACGTGCGCCGCCTCCCCCGCCAGTACGCCCCCTACCACCTGCGGCTCGACTGGCTGATGTGGTTCGCCGGCATCTCACCCGCCTACGCCCGCCCCTGGTTCCTGCCCTTCGTCGCCCGCCTCCTCGCCGGCGACCGCGCCACCCTCCGGCTGCTGCGCCACAACCCCTTCCCCGACACCCCGCCGACCCACGTCCGGGCGACCCTCTACCTCTACCGGTTCACCGGATGGCGCGAACTCCGCGAAACCGGCGCCTGGTGGCACCGCACCGCGCTCTACGAATACCTGCCGCCCGTCGACCGCACCGCCCTCACCCGCGCCGGATACCGCCCACCCCTCGGCCGCCCCACCCGCAGCGTCCCCCTGGACCGGCTGCGCCGCGCCCGCCCCGCCTGGCCCGGCGAGCCCGGCGCACCCCACCGGCCCAGCGAGCCCGGCCCGGCCGACCGGCCCGGCCGAGGGCGGCGCGGGGACCCGTCCGGCCCCACCGGACACCACCCGGGCGGACCCTCCGAGTAGCGGCCAGGCGGGCGGTATGGCACACGACACCGGCCCGTCGGACGGTGGGTGCGTGCAAGGCTCGAACGGGCACCCGTATTCTGGGCCTCCACAACCGGCAGCCCGTCCGCGCGCCCCCCAGTCCCGGTCCCCGGGGCACTCCGCGCACCCGGTCCGCCGCCCCCTCGCCGCCAGCCCCGCCGCCGCCGCCCAGAACCGGACCTCACATGACTGTGCTTCACTCGCGCAACGCCGACGCAGCCGACCCGGCGGACGTCGCCGACGCCGCAGACGTCAAGGACCCCCAGGACGCCAAGGCCACCACGGCGGAGAACGACCTCCGCGAGGACCTCGGCCGCTACGCCGAACTCGGGGCCTTCACCCTCACCGCCGACACCCACGCCTGGTTCGCGGCCGTCGACACCGTCGCTACCCCCGAGGACGCTCGCGCCGCCTCCACCGCCCTCGCCGAACTGCGCGGCCAGGACCTCCAGCAGACCTGGGAGGCCGTCACCGCCCTCGCCACCGAGGCCAAGCTCGACGAACCCGACACCGTCGCCAAGACCGCGCTCCTCGTCGAGCTGCTCCAGCGCGTCCACCGCACCTCCACCAGCCTCACCCCCGCCGCGTACGACGCTGACCTCGCCGCCCTCGCCGCCGCCACCGCGGACAGCACCTGGCGCCGCGAGCACGGCGTCAAGCTCTCCTGGCTGCGCGCCCGCTCCCTGCGCAAGCAGGCCACCGCCCTCGCCGCCGACCGCCGCATCCGCCGCGAGGACCTGCACGAGGCCCTCACCTCCGCCGAGATCGAACGCCGCGCCTGGGCCGCCCTCGCCCCCGCCGGCACCATCCCGGTCGTACCCGCCGACGGCGCCCTCGTCGAGCGGACCGCCCAGACCTTCGAGGCGATCAACACCGGCCTGCGCGGCCTCGCCCGGCTGCTCCCCGAGCAGGACCTCGACGGGCTGGCCTTCGCCGACCTCGTCGAGCTCGTCGAGCGCCTCGCCGCCGACGAGGGCACCCTCTACCGCCTGCCCACCATCCGCAGCCTGCGTGCCATTCTGGAGGAGGCTGGCCTCGGCGACCTCCTCGCCGAGCTCACCGCCGCCCAGGCCGACCGCCGCGCCGCCGAAGCCGCCTACACGGCCCGCCAGGCCCTCGCCGGCGGCCAGCGCGACGGGCTCGCGGAGGCGGAGCCGGTGGCGGTGGAAGAGCCGGTCGCCGAGGTCGAGGTCGAGGCGACGTCTGAGGTCGGGTCTGTGACCGAGGTCGAGGCTGAGGCTGAGGCTGCTGAGGTCGAGCTGACGGTGGCGGAGGAGACGGCGGAGGACGTGGCGGAGGAAGCCCCGGCTGCCGTCGTGACCCTCCCGGCCCCCTCTCCGGCCGCCGACGACCTGGTCGCTGCCGCAACCGCCGCCCTGGTCGAGGCCGCCGAGGTCGAGGCTGAGGCTGCCGAGGTTGAGACTGCTGACGATGAGGTCGCTGAGGCCGCCGAGGTCGAGGCTGCTCAGGTCGACGCCCCTGAGGTCGAGGTCGTTGCGGTCGCCGAGGTTGAGGTCGCTGAGACCGAGCTCGTAGAGGCTGCGGCCGTGGACACCGAGATCGAGGTTGTCGAGGCCGCTGAGGTTGAGGCTGTTGACGTCGAGGTCGCTGAGGTCGAGGTCGCTACGGCCACTGAGGTTGAGGTCGCCGAGGTTGAGGTTGCCGAGGTTGAGGTCGCTGAGACCGAGCCCGTAGAGGCTGCGGCCGTGGACACCGAGACCGAGGTTGTCGAGGCCGCTGAGGCTGAGGCTGTCGAGGTCGAGGTTGCCGAGACCGAGGTTGCCGCTGTCGTTGCTGAGGCCGAGGCTGTGGAGGAGACGCCGGTTCTCCTGGAGAAGCCCGTGGAGCCCGTCCTGGAGGCGGAGCCCGCTGGGGAGCCCGAGCTGGTGA